>NZ_JBSGDT010000001.1:229445-753674 GCF_053602515.1 Amycolatopsis sp. NPDC004368
CCTCCCGAGGGGGCAGGCCCTGGACCCATTTTACCGGCCCCCACCGACAAAAAGTCGTGATCGGGGCATGGGGGCCGGAGTTGTCCACAACTCGGGGGTGCCTGTGGACAACCACGCGCACCGGCGTCAGGAAAGGGTGGCGGCGGCTTCGAGGAGCAGCCAGGCGCCGGTTTGGACGGAGAGGTCGCGTTCGGGGGCGTCGGGGCGTGGCGGGCTCAACGGTGCGGGGGTGGCCCATTCGGCGCTGAACAACGGCCCCGACGGTGTGGGGGTGGCGCCGGCCCAGCAGGCGTCGGCGCTGGTCAGGACGAGGGTGCGGGCCGTGGCGGCTTCCGGAGTGGGGAGGTGCGGGACGGCGAGCGCGAGGTAGCGGGCGAGGATGGCGGCGAAGAGACCGCCGTCGCCGCCGTTTTGGCCGCGCAGGATGCCGCCGGGGGCGAGGTGGGCGGCGACGGCGCGCACGGTGCACGCAGCTTCGTCCACATCGGACTGTTCGAGGCACGCGCCCAGGTAGACGCCCTGGCAATAAGTGAAAATGTGCTTCACGAGCTCGCCGGTGTCGACGCGGAGGCCGTCCCAGACCAGGCCGGTGGCGGGGTCGACGAGGGTGGTCGTGAGCCAGTTCGTGATCTCGCGGGCGCGCGTGGCATCGCCTTCGCGGGCGTGGAAGATGGCGGCGGGACCGTTGGCGGGGGCGTTCTTGAACTTGTCGCCGCGGCGCCACCAGATGCCGCCGCCGGCGTCGGGAGTCCAGCCGTCGTGGAGCTGGGCTCGGATGGCGGTGATGGCTTCGTCCACATTGGATAACTTGAGAGCGCGGACGCTTTGCAGGGCAAGGCCGAGCCAGGCGATGTCGTCGTAGTAGTCGTTGGTCCACTTGCCGAAGTTGCGCAACCGCATGGATTTGACGAACGCCTTGATCACCTTCGCCCGCTCGGCCCGAGGATCGCGCAGCTGGGCGTCGACGAGACTGTCGAGCAGATGCGCCTGCCACCAGTAGTTCCAGTGCCAGTGCACCCGCTGTCCGAAGTCAGGCGGCCACCCGCTGCGCCCCAGCACCGTGCCGGGCACGCCCCACACGCGCCGCAGGTGCCGCCCCCGCACGGCGCGCTCCGCCTCAGCCGCCCGCCCGGCCCGGTCGACGCTCATACTCGCGATTCTGCCCGTTCGCGCACGATGGCGCCCCCTGATGTCGGGCTGACTCCTTTGAAACGGGTTCCTGACAACCCGCCCCTACGTTCGGTGGAGCACAAGATCCACTCCAAGCTCGGGGAGAATTTCCATGAACGCCAAGAAGCTCACCGTTTCTGGTCTCATCGCCGCCGCCGCCTGCGGCGCGCTGGCCCTGTCCGGCCCGGCCGCCACCGCCGCGACGGCCAGCGCCCCGGCCCCGGCTCCGGCCGCCACCCCCGCTCAGCACCCGGCCCCAGCTCGCGACGGCGCCGCCGCGACTGCTCCGGCCCGGGGTACTGCCGCAGCGCCTGCCCGTGGCACCGCGGCTCCGGCCAGCGGCACTGCAGCTCCCGCGCGTGGCACCGCCGCCGCTCCGGTCCGAGGCACGGCAGCCCCTGCCCGTGGCACCGCCGCCGCTCCCGCGCGAGGGACCGCGGCCCCGGCTCGTGGCACCGCTGTACCCACCCCGGCTCGGCACGGTTCCGCAGCCCCCGCGCGCCGGCCTGGCATCAGCGCCCCGGCTCCCGCCCGCAGCACCGCCACCACTCCCGTTCGAGGCACGGCCGCTGCTCCCGCGCGTGGCACCGCCGCCGCTCCGGTCCGAGGCACGGCAGCCCCTGCCCGTGGCACCGCCGCTCCCTCCCGGGGCACCGCTGCACCCGCCCCGGCTCAGCGGAGTTCGGCCGCCGCCCCCGCGCGCCGGGCCGGCATCAGCGCCCCGGCCCCCGCCCGGCACCGCACCGGTGAGGCGGCGCCGGCCCACCGCTGAACCAACAACGCAACCAGGGCTGGGGTCACCACCGTGACTCCAGCCCTTTGCCTTACCCACCACCGCCCCCGCACAGGCGCGACTACACACCATCGACCACTCAGTAGTTCAGCACTTCACGCGACCGGTACCTCAGTACTTCGGCACTGCCACCAACCCGCAAATCGGCCCACTACTCCCACACAACGCTGCCGCCCCACGCGCCGGGCGGGCGTCAACGCTGCGGCGCCGCTTGGCACGGCACCGGTGTCGCAACCCCGGCCCACCGCTCAGCCAACAACGCAACTCGGGCTGGAGTCACCAACCGGTGACTCCAGCCCATTGCTTTGCCCCCGCAGCCTCGCGCGGCGCCGCCAGCCCATCAACCAGCACTGCCGCACAAAATCAGAAGTTCAGCACTTCAGTCGACCGGTACCTCAGTACTTCAACACCCCTGCCAGTCCGCAAGCCAGCCCACCACCTCGACCCCGAACACACCCGCTCCGCCCCCAGGATCACCGCAACGAACCCGAACGAGGCGCACCCACACCCACCCCCGCACCTCGATCCCCGCCTTCCACGATAAAGAATCGGGGTGCCCTCGCCCCACCCCAAGCGCAACGATCCGCGCAGCGAGTCGAGCACCTCACCAAGACCGCGACAAATCCGCATGCTCCCGAACCCAAGCATGCATCACAATCCCCGCCGCAACCCCGGCATTGATCGACCGCGTACTCCCGAACTGCGCGATCGACACCACCATCGACGCCGCCTCTTGCGCCTCCGCGGACAACCCGGGCCCCTCCTGCCCGAACAACAACACACACTCCCGCGGCAACGACGCCACCTCCACCGGCACCGACCCCGGCGTGTTGTCCACCGCCACCACAGCCAACCCAGCCCCAGCAGCGAACGACACCAGCCCCGCCACATCCTCGTGGTGCCGCAAATGCTGATACCGATCCGTCACCATCGCCCCCCGACGGTTCCACCTCCGCCGCCCCACGATGTGCACCTCAGCCGCGGCAAAAGCGTTGGCCGTGCGGACCACGGTGCCGATGTTGTGGTCGTGCTGCCAGTTCTCGATGGCCACGTGGAACGAGTGCCGTCGGGTGTCCACATCGGACACGATCGCCGCGCGGGTCCAGTAGCGGTAGGCGTCGACGACGTTGCGGCGGTCGCCGTGTTCCAGCAGCTCGGGGTCGTAGCGGGGATCCGTCGGCCAGTCGCCCGGCCAAGGGCCCACGCCGACCGGTTCGCGACCCACCCACTCGGTCGGTCCGGCCTCGATGTCGTCCGTCACGAGGGACGATTCTCGCTCAGCCCATGCTGACGCGGTGAGTCGGAGTGTCGTCGTGGCGGTGGCGCCAGCGGACGTAGGCACCGACGTAGGAGAAGATCACCAGCGCCAACGCGATGACGGCGACGGCCGGCAGCATCGAACGCGGCACGACCGTGTCGTACAGGTAGTAAGCGTTGAAGCCGCCGGGCAGGTCACCGAGCCCCTGCTGGTGCCTGAAAAAGTTCTCCGCCGCGGTGAGCGGGCACGGGATCGGCGCGACGTTCACGAGCACGCCCCAGAACGCGAAGAACACGTGCACGAAGGCAACCCGTGGCCAGCGCCACGCCAGGAAACCGCCGAGCCCGATGAACAACAGGGCGAGGATGTGCACCGCCACCGTCACGTCGGCAAGGAAATGCGCCACCGAAGCGTTCACCACCGCCCCCTTCCCCACGGCTTCTACCAGCGACGTTACTCCGGTAACCGCGCACGGGCAGGCAAAAATTCCTCACTCACTGTGATGTTCAACCCAGGAGAGCAACGCATTCACCCGAGGGGTAACGGAGTGGTCACTCCGGGTACGACGGCCGCGCCGGAAAGATCCCTCAGCGCACCCGATCGCTCGTGGTGGGTTCTTCGTCCGCGCTCGGGATGTGGACGTCGCCGACGCTGATGTTCACCTCGACCACCTCCAGCCCCGTCATGCGCTCGATCGCGCCGATCACACTGCGTCGCACCTGGCGGGAAAGGTCCGCGATCGGCACGCCGTACTCGACGACGATCTCGAGGTCCACCGCCGCCTGCTTCTCGCCGACCTCCACGGCCACGCCCTGCCCCGCACTCGCCGACGCACCCGGAATGCGGTCGCGCAGCGCACCCAGCGCCCGCGCGGCCCCACCGCCCAGCGCGTGGACGCCCGGCACCTCGCGCGTGGCCAGGCCGGCGATCTTCTGCACCACCACGTCGGCGATCGTGGTCGTGCCCTGGCCGGTCACCAGGCCCGGCGCCACGACGAGGTCGACGGTTTTCTCCGCAGTGGCAGTCATCAAGTTCTCCCTCGAATCGGCTTGGGGGACAACGCTTTCCTTCCCCGTCTCCCCCTCGACACAGCGGCCCGGTGATCGTCACGACCCGATCGTGTGACAGGACGCTCAGAACGCGGCAGCGTCGACATCCGTGACGATCAGCCGCAACGGAACGTCCGCCCACTCCGTGCCCGCGAGCACCGGCCGCACCACGGCCTCCGCGTGCGCCAGCAACGGCGGCAGCGGCAGCCGCGTGGCGATCAGCCGGATCTGCACCGCCTCCGGCCCCAGATCCACGGCGGAGAGCCGGTTCCGCTCGACCGCGGGCCGCAACCCGGCCACCTCGCCCAGCGCCTCGACGATCCGCAGACCCACGCTCACCGGCGCTCCAGCTCGATATCCACAATGGACACCACCACGGAGTCGACCGCCAGCCCGGTCTGCTCCGCCACCCCGCGCACCACGGACCGCTGCACCGCCCGGCCCACGGCGGCGGCCTGGTCGAACGCCGACGTCACCACGTCGACCTCCACCGACAGCCCGCCCTCGCCGCTGCGCACGCGCACGCCGTCGATCGGCGCCGGGTCCAGCCCCTGCCAGCGCCCGCGCGCCGCGCGCGTCCACGCCGTGACGAGGCCACGCAGCCCGGGTTCGAGGCGCACCACACCGGGGGTGTCGAGCGCTGCCCGCGCCGCGACGCTCGCGACCACCGGGTCGGTAATCACGTATTCGGCCGTCATTCCCCGTCCTCGTACACGTCTTCGACCAGCAGGTCGAGCTTCGCGAGCGAAAGCCCGACGCGTGCGGCGGCAGCCGCCGTGACGCGTTCGCGCACGCGGGCCAACGTCTCGGCGCCCGCGACGTTCCCCAGTCGCACCGCGAGAGTGAGCTCCACCTCGACCGCCGGTCCGACCGTGCGCACGCGGCAGCGGCGGGCCCGGACGTCACCCGCGGAATCGGCGGCGTAGCGCAGCACCACGGCCACGGCCGCCTCGCTCACCTCGACCCGCCCCGGCTCCGGCGTCGGCAGGTCGAGCATCTGCCCGCGCCGCGCCTCGGCCCGCACGGCCGACATGATGCGCCCCACCAGGCCCGGCGGCACGGGATCGGGTTCGGCGACGAGTTCGGCCGTCGCCGCGCGCAGAGCCAGCAGGCTCGCGCGCGCGGTGCCGCAGTGGGGGCAGGTGGCCTCGTGCTCGTCGAGGTCCACCGAATCCAGCCGGTCCCAGAGCTCTTCCAGGTCCCGGCCGCACGGGAGCTCGTAACCGGTGTCGTTCACCGCCACGGCTTCATCACCTCCGCCAGCTGAGCGCGAGCCCGGGCGATGCGGCCCCGCACGGCCACGGGGTTCACCCCGACGACCTCGGCGATCTCGTCGTAGGAGCGGCCGTGGACCTCACGCAGGAGCCAGCACACGCGCTGCGGCGGCGTGAGCTGCTGCAACGCCGCGTTGAGCGCTTCGAGCTGCCCGTTGACCTGCGCCGCGCGTTCCGGCTGCACGTCGGCGCGCGGCGACTCGGCCAGCTCGAGGTCGACGTCGGCTTGCGGCCGACGCGCGCGGATCACGTTGAGGCAGCGGTTCGCGGTGCTGCGGTAGAGCCAGCCGACGAACGCGCTGTCGTCGTTGAGCTGCCCGAGCTTGCGCCAGGCGCCGAGGAACGTCTCCTGCACCACGTCCTCGGCGTCACCGCGGTGGTTGAGCATCTTCACGGCGAGCCGGAACATGGGCGCCTGGTACCGCAGCACGAGCTGCTCGTACGCCCGCACATCGCCTTCGCGGGCGCGGCCGACCAGCGTCGCGTCGTCGAGCTCCGTCGAGGTCACGGCACCCCCTTCCACCAGGGGGACACCGGCGAGGGGTGGTTCGTCACGCACGCATTCTCGATGATCTTCGAGAATCGCGCTCAGCTCAGGCCGAGGTCGTCCTTGCTCAGCACGTAGCGGTATTCGAGGCCTTCCTTCTCGATGGCCTCGCGCGCGCCCGTGTCGCGGTCGACCACCGTCGCGACGCCGGCCACGATCGCCCCGGCCTCACGCAGCGCTTCCACGGCCGTGAGCACGCTGCCGCCCGTGGTCGAGGTGTCCTCGACGGCCAGCACGCGCTGCCCGCGCACCTCGACGCCCTCGATGCGGCGCTGCATGCCGTGTTCCTTCACCGCCTTGCGCACCACGAACGCGTCGAGCACCATGCCGTCGCCCGCCGCGGAGTGCAGCATCGCCAGCGCGACCGGGTCGGCGCCGAGGGTGAGGCCGCCGGCGGCGACGTAGTCCCAGTCGGCCGTGAGCTGCCGCAGCAGCTTCCCGATCAGCGGCGCCGCCGCGTGGTGCAGGGTCGCTCGGCGGAGGTCGATGTAGTAATCGGCTTCCTTGCCCGACGACAAGGTCACCTTGCCGTGCACCACGGCCAGTTCGGAGACCAGCCTGGCCAGTTCCAGCTTCGCGGTTTGATCCAACCCGGGGTACGCCACGGCCGAGAGTCTTACACACGCCCCCGACAAAGCCGCTCGTCACTCGCCGAGCGCGACGGCCGTCACGGGCCGCGCCCGCGTGGCCACCCAGGCCGGCACCAGCGACGCGACCAGCGCGAGCACCGCGGCCGTGGCCACCACCGTGAGGTACACCCCGACCGGTCCGATGGGCAGCGGTGAACCCGTGGCCACCAGGCAGAACGGCACGATCGCCCCGGCTGACACGACCGTGCCGAGCACCACGCCGATCGTCGCGATCAGGCCGCCTTCGACGCCCGCCATGCGCAGCACCTGCGTGCGCGTAAAGCCGCCGAGACGCTGCAGGCCGAACTCGCGCCGGCGCCGTGAGGTGGCCATCACCAGCGTGTTCACCACGGAGATCACGGTGTAGCCGATGATCATCCCGACCATCAGGTAGTTCACCCACGCCCCCACCTGGTCGCCGGACGCGTGCGCCGCGAGCAGCGACGCGCGGTCGCCCACGGACACCGGCTGCCCGGCGGTGGCGGCGGTGAGGTTCGCCGTGAGCCGGGCCTGGTCGACGCCCGGCGCGGCGCGCACCAGCACCTGCGCCGCGAGGCCCGGGGTGGTGTGGGCGGCGAGCAGATCCGCGGGGAACAGCAGCGTCTCGAAGCCGGTGGGCTGGTCGACGAGCGCGACGACGCGAACGGTCACCTCGACCCCGTCACCGAGACGAAGCGTGACGGGGTCGCCGAGCCCCCGGTGCAGCCCCGCGGCCACGGTGGCGGGCAGCGCGACGGTGTCGCCGGTGAGCGCGTCGAGGCTGCCCGCGGTGACCTTCGCCGACGTCGTCTGCGCGGCACTGCCGGCGGTGAGGCCCAGCGCGGGGCGGCCGTCGTCGTCCTGGCCATCGTCGAAGGGCCCGGTGACGAAGACCGTGCTGGTCACGTACTCCGACGCAGCGGCGACGCCCGGCGTGGCGTGCACTTGCCGCAGCAATTCCGGGCTGACGCCGGCCGGCGCGGCGACCACGGCGTCGGCCCGCAGGTCTTCGGTGAAGGCCTGCTGCGACACGGCTTGTGTGGTGGTCTGCAGGTAGATGTTGGCGGTCGCGATGCCCACCGCGAGCATGATCGGCGTGACCGCTCCCGAGACCCGCGTGGCGGCGGAGCGCGTGTTGGCGAGCGCGAGCCACCCGGTGACGCCGCCGAGCAACCGGACCGGCGCGTGCAGCAGCACCGCCACGACCTTCGTCACGCCGGGGCTGATCGCCGCGACGCCGATCGCCCACAGCATCACCGCGGGTCCCGCCGTGCTGGCCGCGACGGGACCGGTCATCACCGCGAGCGTCACGATCACGAGCGCCGTGCCACCGCCGAAGCTGAGCAGGGCCACGATCAGCCGCAACGGCGTGAGCCACCGGCGTTCGACACTCGCCTCCGCCAGCGCCTCCGTCGGCCGGATCCGGCTCACGCGCCGGCCGGCGACCACGGCCGCGAGCACCACGGCGAGCACTGTCGCCCCGGCGGCGACCACCATCGGCAGCCAGCCCTGGTGGAACCGCACGACGTCGGGGACCACGCCCGCGTTCGTGAGCCGCTCGAAGAGCCAGCGGCCCAGCAGCGGGCCGAGCGCGGCCGCCGCGGCGATGGCGAGCAGGCCGATCACCACGGCCTCGCCGAGCACCATCCGGCGCAGCTGGCGCGGCGACGTGCCGATGGCGCGCAGCAGCGCCAGCTCACGACGGCGTTGCTGCGTCGCGAGAGCCAGTGTGCCGGCCACGACGAACAGCGCCACGAGCACGGAAAGCCCACCGGAGACGGCGGAAAGAGCGACGAGGTCGGTGCCACTGGCGTCGGCCTGCGGGAACTCGGCGCGGCCGCGGTCGTCGCCGGTGAGGGCGACGATGCCGGCGCCGAGGTTGAGGCTCGCGGCGACGGTGGCGGGGTCACCCGTGGTGAACACGCCGAAGTCGTCGACCTGGTTTCCGTTCAGGCGCACGGCTTCGGCGGGGGTGAAGAAGACTATCGGTGTGTCGGCAGCGGCGATTCCGGCGACGCGGTAGGTGCCGGTGGTGCCGCGGGCGGCGAGCCGCACGGTGTCACCGAGCTTCGCGTTCACCCCGGCGACGACGATCTCGCCTTCGCTCGGCGCGTGCCCGGCGGTGAGCGCAGTGGAGGCCCAGCCGTGGCCTTCCGCCGGACCTTGCCGCAGCACTACGGGCACGGTCACGTCACTGACCACAGTGGACACACCGGGCGTCGCGCGGATCCGGTCGGCCAGCGCCGGGTCGAGGTGCACGCGTTCGGGCAGGGCGGCGCTCTCGGTCTTGTCCTTCTCGTCGTCCGGGCCGCGTTTGGACAGTTCGAACTCCTGCTGTCCCGCAACCACGATCGGCGCGGCTGCCAGCCGTTGCGGTGGCGCATCGGCCCGGATGCCCGTCTCCATCAGGCCACCACACGCCGACACGATCACCGCGCCGAGGAACGCGGCCACGAACGTCGCGAGGAAACCGCCTTTGCGCAACCGCAGCGTGCGCAGCGCGAGCCCGAGCATCACGCGCCCCCGACCGCGACGGTGCCATTGCCGGCCCACGCGCCCAGGTGCGTCATCCGCGCGGCGACGGCCTCGGGCCTCGGGTGCACGAGCTCGCCGGCGACGCGGCCGTCGGCGAGGAACACGACCCGATCGGCGTGTGCGGCGGCGACCGGATCGTGCGTCACCATCACCACCGTGAGCCCGCCGCGCACGGAATCCCGCAGCAGGGCAAGCACTTCCGCGGCGGTGCGCGTGTCGAGGGCGCCGGTGGGCTCGTCGGCGAAGAGCACGGCGGGCCGGGTGACGAGCGCCCGCGCGATGGCCACGCGCTGCTGCTGACCGCCGGACAGCTCACCCGGGTGGTGGCGGCGCCGGTCCGCGAGGCCGACGTGCGCGAGTATCCGCGCCACCAGCTTGCGGTCCACCCGGCGCCCGGCCAGGCGCAGCGGCAGCACCACGTTCTGCTCGACCGTGAGCGCGGGCAGCAGGTTGAAGGCCTGGAACACGAAGCCGATCCGGTCGCGGCGCAGCTTCGTCAGCCGCGTCTCGGAGAGCTGGGCGAGGTCGTGGCCGTCGAGGTGCACCGAGCCCGCCGTCGGGCGGTCGAGCCCCGCGGCGCAGTGCAGGAACGTGCTCTTGCCCGATCCCGAAGGCCCCATCACGGCGGTGAACCCGCCCCGCGGGAACACCAGGTCCACGCCCGCCAGAGCGGTGACCCGTCCGTAGTCCTTGCGCACGGCGCTCAGCCGCACTGCCTCATCCGTCATGGGGAAAACGCTAGGCAGCGACGGCGGTTTCCACCCTGGTGCCACCTCGCCGAGCAGGGGTGGGGGCAGCCCTACCTCACGTGCGAGCGCGGTTGCCGAACCCGGCCGACAGCCGGCGCAGCACCCCGCGCGGCAGCAGACCCGTCGCGGCGACCAGCGCCTTGTACTGCAGGCTCGGCACAGAGATCACCTTGCCGCGGCGCAGGTCCGCGAGCGCTTCGGTCACGACCTGTTCCACGCCCAGCCAGAACGCCTTCGGGGCTTCCTTTTCCAGGCCGGCGCGTTCGTGGAACTCGGTGGTGGTGAAGCCGGGGCAGAGCGCCATCACGCGCAGGCCGGGTGGCAGGGAGGTCGCGATGCCTTCGGTGAACGACGTGACCCAGTTCTTGCTGGCCGTGTAGGTGGAGCCACGGCCGGAGAAGAAACCGGCGACGCTGGAGACGTTGATGATGTCGCCGTGGCCGCGCTCGACCATGCCCGGCAGCGCGGCGCGGGTGAGGCGCAGGACGGCGGTGACGTTCACATCGAGCTGGCGCTGCAGCGCGTCTGGGGAGATCTTCCAGAACTCGCCGGAGAGGCCGAAGCCCGCGTTGTTGATCAAGAGGTCGACGGGGTTGTCTTCCAGGTGGCGCTCGACCTTCGCACGTCCGTCTACTTCGGACAGGTCGGCGGAGAGCACGGTGGTTCCGACTTGGTGGCGCTCGGCCAATTGGCGGGCGAACGTTTCCAGGCGCTCCTCGTCGCGCGCGACGAGCACCAGGTCGTGCTTCTCGGCGGCGAGCGTGCGCGCGAACTGCGCTCCGATACCCGCGGTGGCTCCGGTGATCACGGCAGTGGAGGTCATGGTGCGAACCTACCTGCAGTCGCGTTTGTCCGAGTGGCGAAGTATGGTCCGGCGCATGGGCAAGCACACCCAGCGAAAGCCCGGCTACCTCCCGAAGGTGGCCGCCGGTGCGGCACCCCTCGCACTGCTGCTCGCCGGCCCCGCGTCCGCGGCGGCCGACCCCACACTTCCCCTCGACGGCCTGCCACTCGACCTGCGGCACGGCGGTCCCGACCACTTCGCGCCGGCTTCGGTTTCCGGGGTCCGTGGCACTGCGTCCGACGCCGTGCGGATGCCGCCGTGCGCGGGGTCCGCGCTTCGACCGCCGGCGTCCGAGGCCGAGAGTGACGGCCTTTCAGATTCACTCACAGCGGTGAAAGCGGCCAACGGTTCTTCGCCCGTGGCCGCGCGTCGAGGTGGTTGGCGGCCCTACGGGGTGGACGCGCTCGCGGACCCCTCCGGCGGCGCGGGACGGTTCACGGGTGACCTCCACGGTGGCGTGGTGGCACCGAACTCGGGGGCGGGGCAGTTCGCGGGTTCGCTGGATCTGCCCGAGGCCGTGGGACCGGTTTCGGAGTTCTTGCTGACCGCGCAGTCGTTGCCGCGCAACGGTTTTGAGGATCCGGCTCCGGCCCGGGTGGGACCTCCGCGCGGGTGAACGTGAAACCGGCCGCCCCCCGGTGTGATGGGGGCGGCCGGTTTGCTTGCGGGGCTCAGTCTTCGTCGAGGTCCGGGTCGGGCTTCTGCGAGGCGGCCGGGACGGCGCCGAAGGTGCTCGGGCCGCTGCTGGGGGCCCGGGGTTCCGGCGGGGTGTCGGCGGCCGGGCGGGTTTCGACGGGGGTGGTCGCGCGGGTATCTGCTGCGCGGGTGTCGACCGGCGTCGTCGCGCGGGTGTCCGCCGGGGACGGCGCGCGCGTGGCCGAGCGGGGCTCCGCGGCGGCCGGCGCGGGTGTGCCGGCGGCGGGGGTCCAGGTGCGGCCGGTGTCGTAATCCTCGTCGAAGGGGTCGACGATGTCGGCGATCTCGCCGAGGTCGCGCAGGAGGCGTTCGAGGCGCGAGGGGCCGGCGTTGGGCACGACGCTCGCCAGCACCCACTCGTTCTCGAGCCAGGCGACGCCGACGTCACCGCCCAGCTGGTCGGCCGCGTCCACGAGTTCCTGCGTGATGACCTGCCGCGCGCCCTCGGAGTCGTCGGCGAACGCGTAGCGCTGACCGATCGGGCCGAGCATCTCGGGCATGTTCTCGCGCTGGAACGGCACGCTCGACAGCCACATCTCCACCGGCACGCGGTGCGTCTTGTTGCAGCGCACGGCCACGACGGTCGCCGGAATCTGCCCCTCCGACTCGATGTCGAAGATGAACACGGGCCGCCGCCCGTCGGAGGTGAACGTGGACCCCGCGACGACGTTCACGGCCGCGTCGGCACCGAAGTAGCCGATCGCACCGCCGGACCACTGCCGGGGCAGCCGCTCGTCCTCCTCCACGAACTGCCAGCCGCGCAACTGGGCCCAGCGCATGCGCTCACGGTTGCGCGAGCCTTCCTTCGCCCGGTCCGCCGCGAGCAGGCCGAGCCCCGCCACCAGCGCGACGGCGGCGATGACGAACCAGATCCACGCCGAGATACCCACGTCGGTCAGCGTATCGCTGCCAGGCCTCTACTCCTGAAAGCCCGCACCGTGTCGGCGCGCCCCTTTCGAGGCGAACAGGGACGCGGAGGTCGACATATCGGCATGTCTGCCGGATTTTCACCGGGTGGAGCCGCCGGGAAAGGCACGAAGGGACCACTCGCTCGACACGGCGCGAAAGGCCCAACCGGGACGCGGACCGAAGCGCGAGCGGTCCGCTCGCGCCGCTGGACCGGACGCGAAAGGGCCGGTCGTGCGCCCGTGACGAGCACGAGAGGACCCGTCGAGCACGGATCCGACACTCGAACGCAGAACGGCCCTCCCACCGAAGTGGAAGGGCCGCTCTGCGTCGGAACCGTCAGACCCGGTCGACCGTCAACGTGTCGCCGGCCTCCAGGGCCGGGATGTCGACCCGCACGGTGTCGCCGTCGCGGATGTCGCCCGAGAGCAGCTTCTTCGCCAGCTGGTCGCCGATCGCGGACTGCACCAGGCGGCGCAGCGGCCGAGCGCCGTAGATCGGGTCGAAGCCGTTGAGGGCGAGCCACTCGCGGGCGCCGTCGGTGACCTCCAGGTGCAGCCGGCGCTGGGCCAGCCGAGCCGAGAGCCGGGCGACCTGGATGTCCACAATGGACGTCAGCTGCTCGGTACCCAGGGCGTGGAACACGACGATGTCGTCGAGCCGGTTGAGGAACTCCGGCTTGAACTGCCGCTGCACCACCTCGAGCACCGCGTCGCGGCGCTGCGCTTCGTCCAGCGACGGGTCCGCGATGGCCTGCGAGCCGAGGTTGGACGTCAGGATCAGGATGGTGTTGCGGAAGTCCACCGTGCGGCCCTGGCCGTCGGTCAGGCGACCGTCGTCGAGCACCTGCAGGAGCACGTCGAACACGTCGGGGTGCGCCTTCTCGACCTCGTCCAGCAGCACGACCGTGTAGGGGCGCCGCCGGACGGCCTCGGTGAGCTGGCCGCCCTGGTCGTAGCCGACGTAGCCCGGAGGGGCGCCGACCAAGCGGGCCACGGAGTGCTTCTCCGAGTACTCGCTCATGTCGATGCGCTGCATCGCGCGCTCGTCGTCGAACAGGAACTCCGCCAGGCCCTTGGCCAGCTCGGTCTTGCCGACACCCGTGGGGCCGAGGAACAGGAACGAACCCGTCGGCCGGTCGGGGTCGGCGACGCCCGCGCGGGCGCGACGCACCGCGTCGGAGACGACCTGCACCGCCTGCTCCTGACCGATCACGCGGCGGCCGAGCTCCTCCTCCATTCGGAGCAGCTTGCCCGTCTCGCCCTCGAGCAGCCGACCGGCGGGGATGCCGGTCCACGCCGAAACCACGTCCGCGACGTCGTCGGCCGAGACCTCTTCCTTCAGCATCACGTTCTGCTGGCTGGCCTCCGACGCGGCCGTGGCCGCCTCGAACTCCTTCTCCAGCGCCGGAATTCGACCGTAACGCAGCTCGGCGGCCTTGCCCAGGTCACCGTCGCGCTCGGCGCGCTCCGACTCGCCGCGCAGCTGCTCCAGCTGCTCCTTGAGCTCCCGGACGCGCTCGATCGAACCCTTCTCGTTCTGCCAGCGCGCGGTCAGCGCCGTGAGCGTCTCGCGCTTCTCCGCCAGCTCGGCGCGCAGCACCGACAAGCGCTCGGCAGACGCGGCATCGTCCTCCTTGGACAGTGCCATCTCCTCGATCTCCATGCGCCGCACCGCGCGCTCGACCTCGTCGATCTCGACGGGGCGGGAGTCGATCTCCATGCGCAGCTTCGACGCGGCCTCGTCGACGAGGTCGATCGCCTTGTCCGGCAGGAAGCGGGCGGTGATGTAGCGGTCCGACAGCGTGGCGGCAGCGACCAGCGCGGCGTCGGTGATGCGGACACCGTGGTGCACCTCGTAGCGCTCCTTGAGCCCACGCAGGATCGCGATCGTGTCCTCCGGCGACGGCTCGCCCACCAGCACCTGCTGGAAGCGCCGCTCCAGAGCTGCGTCCTTCTCGATGTGCTGGCGGTACTCGTCGAGCGTGGTCGCGCCGACCATCCGCAGCTCACCGCGCGCGAGCATCGGCTTGATCATGTTGCCCGCGTCCATCGCGCCCTCACCGGTGGCGCCGGCGCCGACGATCGTGTGCAGCTCGTCGATGAACGTGATGACCTCACCGGCCGAGTCGGTGATCTCCTTGAGCACGGCCTTCAGCCGCTCTTCGAACTCGCCGCGGTACTTCGCGCCGGCCACCATGGACCCGAGGTCCAGGGCCACCACGCGCTTGCCGCGCAACGACTCCGGCACGTCGCCGGCGACGATCCGCTGGGCCAGGCCCTCGACGATCGCCGTCTTGCCGACGCCCGGCTCACCGATCAGCACCGGGTTGTTCTTGGTCCGCCGCGAAAGCACCTGCACGACCCGACGGATCTCCGCGTCACGGCCGATCACCGGGTCGAGCTCACCCGCGCGGGCGCGCTCGGTCAGGTCGACGCCGTACTTCTCCAGCGCCTTGAACGTGCTCTCCGGGTCGGCGCTCGTGATGCGCGCCGACCCACGCACCTTGGCGAACGCGTCGCGCAAGGCTTCGGGCGTCGCGCCGTGGCGCTTGAGCAGCTGTGCGACCTCGCCACCCTCGGTGGCCAGGCCGACGAGCAGGTGCTCGGTCGACACGTACTCGTCACCGAGTTCGGTGGCGAGCTTCTGGGCGTGCGTCAGCGACTTCACCGCGTTCGTGTCGAACTGCGGGCTCGACACGGTGGCGCCCGTCGCGGACGGCAACGCGTGGATGATCGGGTCGAGTTCCTTGTGCACCACTTCCGGGTCCGCCCCGACCGCGGTCAGCAGCGGTGCGGTCAGTCCCTCACCCTGCGCCAGCAGGGCGCCCAACAGGTGGGCGGCCGAAACGTGCGGGTTGCCGGCCATCGTGGCCGCCTGTGCCGCCGACGAGATCGCCTGCTGGGTCTTCGTGGTCGGGTTGAAAGCGTCCATCCCTCACCTCATGTGCTCTGTGAAAGTCCAGGTGACAGCCCCGACCAAGGGCCATCGACTTGTACAACGTCAGAAAACTTGAGTCTGTTCCGCTCAACTCTGAACCGGTGTCACCGCATCCGCCGGCAGCCTCGGTCCCAGCCTGCCCAGCCCCGCCACGGCGAAGCAAGCGCAAGCACCGACCAGCACCCAGGGTAACCAGGCCGACACGGCGAACAGCGACACCACCGCCGGTGCCAGCACCTGCGCGACGGTGAACGCGTACTGGAACGCTGCCAGGTACCGGCCCTTCGCTTCCGGCGGGGCCGCGGCCTCGGCCAGCGCGCCCGAGCGCGGCCCGAAGACCAGGTCACCGGCAGCGTAGACGAGCGTCGCGGCCAGCAGGTACACCACCTGCCAGCCGCGCGGCACGACCAGCGCCCCCAGGCTGACCATGCACCACGCCGCGAACAACGCCGAGCCTCCCCGCATCGCGGCGATGCGGTTGAGCCGGCGCGTGAGCCGCAACGCGATCGTCCCGCCGACGCTGGTGACCACCGTGAGCAGGAACAGGATCGCGCCCGGGAGCCACCGCGGCCCGTGCAGGAGGTCGAGCACGAACACCGGCGTCCCGATCAGGAAGAAGTCCAGCGACAGCCCGAACATTCCGCTGAACAGGATCAACGCCAGGTACGGCCGGTTGCGCAGCACTCCGCTGGGCGCCTTCGTGTACGACGTGCTGCGCCGCCGCGTCCGCACCGCGCCGGCGATGAGCGCGGCGGCCACCACGAACGAAACGACGTCCACCGCCAGCACCACGGTGTACCCCCCGTCGCCGATCCAGATCAGGATCCCCGACGACGTCAGCCCGCCGAGCCCGAAGCCGCCCGCACGCACCATGCCGACCTCCGCGAACGGCCGGTCCTTCGGCACATCGCCCGCGACGTCGGCGATCAGCGCGTACAGCGAGCTGTAGAAGAGCTGCTGCCCGGCCGCCAGCAGGATCGCGGCCACGACCACCTCGGCGACACCGTCGGAGATCAGGTACGCCACCGCGCCCGCGGCCTGCAGCAACTGCGCGCCGACGATCACCGCGCGCGGCCCCGTGCGGTCCACCAGCCGACCCGCGAGCGGCGGCACGACGAGCCCCGCGACCGTGCCCAGCGTGACGGCGGTGCCCGCCAGCGCCAACGGGACGCCCACCACCCGCGTCACGTAGACCAGCGCGAGCGGCAGGAACAGGCCCGAACCGAAGTTGTCGATCCCCAGCGCGCACAACAACGCGACCCGGCTGCGCGTCACGCCCAGGACGCTACCGCCGGGACAGGACCCGAGGTCAGGGCCGGAAGGAGACTTCCCGAGCGGCCGAATGCCACTGGCGGTAGAGCGCGGTTCCCCGGACGGGTGCGGTGGCGTCCGTCCGGTTGAGCCGCCCGGGAAGCGCTCGAGCCCCGGCGCCGGGGATCGAGCGCTTCCGACCAGGTTCAGCCGAGGTTCAACGTCCCGCTGTGGCGCGCGAACTCCGGCTCGGCCTCCAGCACCACGTCGTGGTGGGCAGGGCTGCCGAGGTTCACCACCAGCGGTTCGGCGTGCGGCTCGTGACCGTACGCGGTCACGGTGAGCGTGTACGCGCCGGCTGGGACGCCGTCGAGGTCGTACGCACCCGCGTTGCCGCTCAGCCCCGAAGCGGCGACCGTGCCGGCGCTGTCGGTGAGCGTCAGGGCCGCACCGGAGACCGCGGCGTGGCGCCCGGCCGTGCGGACACGGCCGGTGACGCCGCCCGTGCCGCCGATGAGCAGGTCGTGCCAGGCCGGCGTGCCGGTGAGGCGCACGGTGGACACGGCGGGCGGCAGGGAGCCGGCCGTCGCGAGCAGGACGTGCTCGCCGGTCGAGCCCGCGGACAACGCGAACTCGCCGTTGCGGGCGCTGCGGCCGACGTCGACCTGGCGGCCCGAGGCGTCCGTGAGCGTGAGCACCACCCCCGCGACGGGACGGCCGTCGGCGTCGAGGACGCGGCCGCGCAGGGCCGTCTTGACGTCGGCCTGAACTGCGGCCGAAGGCGCCACGACCGGCGTGGTGTCGGCGTCGAGTGTCCGGCGCAAGGGGACCTCCTTCATGAAAACCACCGCCAGCAGCGTCACCACCGCGATGAAGCCGGCGAACAGGAAAACCGTGCCGGTCGCGTCGCCGAACGCGGCGCGGACGATCGGCTGCAGCGCGGCGGGCAGGCCGTCGATGTCGAACGTGCCGCCACCGCCGTGCACCGCGTCACCGGCGGGAAGGCCGAGGCGCGTCAGCGACGAGGTGATGTTCGTGGCCACGCCGGCCGACAGCACCGCGCCGAGCGCGGAGACACCGGCGGCGCCACCGAGCGAGCGGAAGAACGTGACCACCGAGGACGACGAGCCCATGTCCTTCATGGCCACGGTGTTCTGCACGACCAGCACCAGGTTCTGCATCAGGAACCCGAGCCCGATGCCGACGAGCGCGAGGTAGCAACCCATCAACGTCAGGTTCGTCGTGTGGTCCACCGTGCTGAGCAGGAACAGCCCGGCCAGCAGCGACGCACCACCGGCGACCATGAACGGCTTCGTGCGGCCTGTGCGCGAGATGACCTGCCCGGCACTGGTCGACGCCAGCGCGAGACCCAGCACGAGCGGCAGCGTCATCAGGCCCGCGTGCGTGGGCGAGAAGCCGCGCGCGATCTGGTAGTACTGCCCGAGGAAAACCGAACCGCCGAACATCGCGGTCCCGACGGCCAGCGAACCGAGCACCGCGAGCGTGAAGGTGCGGTTGCGGAACAGGCGCAGCGGAACCACCGGCTCCGCGGCGCGCGACTCCACGAGCACCGCCAGCCCGAGCGCCACGACGGCGCCACCGACGTACGCCACGCTCGTCCAGGAAGCCCACGCGAACGTCGAGCCGGCCAGCGAAACCCAGATCAGCACCAGGGCCACGCCGCCGACGAGCAGGGTCGCGCCCAGCCAGTCGATGCGGACCTTGCGCTTGAGCACCGGCAGGTGCAGCGTGCGGCCGAGCACCACGAACGCGATCACCGCGATCGGCACGCAGACCCAGAAGCACCAGCGCCAGCCCAGCGGCGAGTCGACGATCAGGCCGCCGATCAGCGGCCCGGACACGGTGGCGACGGCGAACACCGCGCCCGTGTAACCCGAGTAGCGGCCGCGGTCACGCGGGGCGATCATCGCGGCGATCACGACCTGGATCAGGGCCTGCAGGCCACCGAGTCCCACACCCTGCAGCGCGCGGAACGCGATCAGCTCCGGCATCGACTGCGAGATGCCGCCCAGTGCCGAACCGGCCGTGAAGATCACGATCGCCACTTGGTAGAGCAGCTTCTTGCTGAACAGGTCGCTCAGCTTGCCCCAGATCGGGGTGGTGGCGGTCGACGTCAGCAGCGTCGCGGTGACCACCCAGGTGTATTGGCTCTGCGACCCGTGCAGGTCGGCGAGGATGGTCGGCAGCGCGTTGGACACGATCGTCGACGACAGCATCGCCACCAGCAGGGCGAGCAGCAGGCCCGAGAAGGCCTTCATGATCTGCCGGTGGCTCATCTGCTCGCCGGCGACTTCGGTACTCACTTGCGTTCGGTCACTTCCCGACTTCCGCTTTGTCTACCTTGTCCACGCCGAACTCGGGAGGCCCGAGCACGGTCCGCAGACCGTTGTTCAGTTCCGCGAGCCGGGTCGTCAGGTCGGCGATCCGCTCTTCGTCCCAACCACCGAGGGCCTTCTCGAAGAAGGCGATGTAGCGGCCGCGCCACTTCTCGACCTCGGCGAGCCCCTTCTCGGAGATGCTGATCAGCGACGCACGCCCGTCCTCCGGGGCGGGGCGGCGGTGGACCAGCCCGGCGGCCTGCAGCTGCGAGATCTGGCGGCTGACCACGGAGAGGTCCACGAGCTTGCGCTTGGCCAGCTCGGAGGGCCGGGCTTCACCGTGCTTCGCGAGGTCCGACAGCAGCATCCCGGCGGCCGGGTGGAGGCCGGGTTCGGCCTCCCAGGCCTGCATGATCCACAGGTGCTGCAGCTGCGAAGCGGACCTGAGCTCCCGCATCAGCTCGACCCTGACGTCGTCGGCAGAGCTCATGGGCTTTCCTCCCCGGTCGGACGCTGTTCGCGCGCCCACTTGGTTGTGCCATACAAGTTTATGGCCTGATGGTTGCGTAGGGCAACTATCTAACCGGTGACGTGCCCCACGGCGTTCAGTAATCGGTAACCCGACCGGAGCAACGTTGCTGGCAAAGGGCCGCAGGGCAGCTACTCTGCGGACGAGCCGCAGACGGGGGACGTCACGACAAGATGCTGAAGACTATTGAGGGGAACGAGGTGGGGCAGTGGTGAATTCCCTCGACGCCGACCGCAGAGGCCGGCGCGAGCCGGGGTGCCGCCGCAGGCCCGCCACTCGCCCGTGATCGCCCCGCCCGAGTCCCCGAACCGCCCCCGACCTGTGAACGAACCTCGATGACAGCCGATTCGATCAGCCCGATCCCCCGCTCGGCGGCACCCCGTGAGACGCCCGCCGCCGTGGCCGCGATGGTGCGGCTGATCCGTGACACCTGGGCGCTCGCCGAGCCCTTCATCCCGGAGATCTCGCAGTTCTTCTACGGGATGCTGTTCACGCTTGCGCCGGTCACGCGCGACTTCTTCCCCATCAACATGGAGGTGCAGCGCGGGCGGCTCGTGCGCGCGCTCGTGCACATCGTGCAGATGGTGGACCGGCCCGACGACCTCGTGCCGTTCCTGCGCCAGCTCGGCCGCGACCACCGCAAGTTCGGCGTGATCCCGCGGCACTACGAGGCTGTGGGCACGGCGCTGCTGGCCGCGCTGAAGAACCACCTGGGGCCGCAGTGGACCGAGCCGGTGGAGCGGGCGTGGGCCGAGGCGTTCACGATCGTCGCGCGCGCGATGCAGGAGGCCGCGGCCGCCGACGTGAACCCGGCGTCGTGGCACGCGACCGTGGTCGAGCACCGGCGGCTGACGTGGGACCTCGCGCTGGTGCGGCTGCTGCCGGAGCAGCCCGTGCCGTACCTGCCGGGCCAGTACATGAGCGTGGAGGTGCCGCAGCGGCCGCGGCTGTGGCGCTACCTCTCGCCGGCCAATGCGCCGCGGGAGGACGGGGGCATCGAGTTCCACGTGCGCGCGGTCGACGGCGGCTGGGTCTCGCGCGCGATCGTGAGCCACACCCAACCCGGCGACATCTGGCGGCTCGGGCCACCGCTCGGCCGGATGGCGATCGACCGCGAACGGTCCCGCGGTGTCGTGATGGTCGCGGGCGGTACCGGTGTCGCGCCGCTGCGTTCGATCCTCGACCACCTGGCGATGTGGGGCGAGAACCCGAAAACGCGCCTCTTCTACGGCGGCCCGGCGCGTGAGGACCTCTACGACCTCGAAGAGCTGCGCGCGCTGTCGTCCACGAACCCCTGGCTGACCGTGACGCCGGTCGTCGAACGCGGTGACCACCTGCCCGGGTGCGAGCAGGGCACGCTGGCGGAAGCGGTTACGCGGTACGGCGCCTGGCCCGACCACGACATCCTCGTGTCGGGTTCCCCCTCGATGATCCGCGCGACGGTTTCCCGCATGCTGGTGGCCGGGAGCGTGCTGAGCCAGATCCAGTACGACCCGTTCACCATCGACTGATCTTTTCGTTTCCCGCCAAGGGAAACCGTTGAAGATCATTTTTACTGAGCGCCAGATCGGGTTGACTGGTCGTGGCTGAAATTGCTCCGTTCGAGCGGGAACGGTGTTCACTGCACCCGTTTTCCGGTCGTGGCGCCTACAGTCGGGATTCCTCGGGGGCGGCACGCGTGCGCAAAGCCGCGTGAAGACTGAAACTGCTTGGCACGACTGGAGAAAACCGTTCCCGATGAATGCTGAATCCGTGAAGATCGACCTTGCTCCCGCGCTGGTCCGCAAACCGGTACCAGGGTCCGAGACCGCGCGCGTGATCCGCGAGAGTTTCGCGCTGGTGGAGCCCAGATCCGAAGAGCTGGCGCAGTACTTTTACGGCGCGCTGTTCGTGATCGCGCCGGACGCGCGGGAGCTGTTTCCGGTGACGATGGCCACGCAGCGCAGCAGATTGTTGCGGGCGCTCGTGTACGTGGTGCAGATGGTGGACAGACCCGACGAACTCACCACGTTCCTCGGTCAGCTCGGCCGTGACCACCGGAAGTTCGACGTGGTGACGCGCCACTACGACGCCGTCGGAACCGCGTTGATCAGTGCGATGAAACGATTTCTCGGCAAAGCGTGGACGCCCGAGGTGGAAACGGCGTGGACGTCGGCCTATGGCTTGATCTCCGAGACCATGCGCAAAGCCGCCGCCGAGGAGTCGGGGCCGGCGTCGTGGACCGGCACGGTGCTGGAGCACCGGAAGCTCTCGGCCGACGTCGCGCTGGTGCGGGTGCGCACGGAGCAGCTGCTGCCGTACCGGTCGGGCGCGTACGTGAGCGTCGAGGTGCCACAGCGCCCCCGGCTGTGGCGCTACCTGTCGATGGCCACGGCACCCCGCGACGACGGCTTGCTCACCTTCCACGTGCGCGCGGTCGCCGGCGGGTGGGTCTCGCGGGCCATCGTGAACCACACCCACGCCGGCGACGTCTGGCGCTTGGGGCCTTCACTGGGTGCGCTGTCCGTTCTGCCGACCGCGGACCAGCGGCCACTGCTGATGATCGCCGGCGGCACCGGGATCTCGCCCCTGCTGGCGGTCCTCGACGACCTGTCGCACTGGAAGCGCAACCCCCCGGTGCACGTCTTCTTCGGCGGCCGCAAGCCCGGCGACCTGTACGCCCTCGATGAGCTGCGCCGACTCGCCGTCACCTCGCCCTGGCTCACCGTCACCCCCGTCACCGAAGAGGGCGCCGTCCCCGGCGGCGACCGGGGGACGCTGGCCACCGCCGTGACGCAGCGTGGCGCCTGGAAGGACCACGAGGTGCTGGTGGCGGGCTCCCCGGACATGATCCGCGGGACGATCGCGAAATTGCTGGCCGCCGGCGTGGACCTCGAACGAATCCGGTACGACCCGTTCACCTTGGACTAGTGTCCGGGGGCATGGAGATCACGATCCCCACCCCGGCCGGCGACATCGACGGCTACCTGGCGACACCGTCCGGTCCTGGCCCGTTCCCCGCGGTCGTGATCATCCACGACGCCATCGGCTTGTCGAAGGACGCCAGGGCGATCACCGACCACTTCGCCGCCGAGGGCTACCTGGCGCTCAGCCCGAACCTGTACTCACGCGGCGGGCTGTTCCGCTGCGTCCGGCAGGTCTTCAAGGACATGTTCGCCCGCAAGGGCCGCGCCTTCGACGACATCGATGCTTCGCGGGTATTCTTGGCTTCCCGCGACGACTGCACCGGCAAGATCGGCATCGCGGGCTACTGCCTGGGCGGCGGCTTCGCGCTCGTCGCGGCTTCCCGATCCTTCGACGTTTCCGCCCCCTACTACGGACAGCTGCCCCGCGATTTGTCCGTTTTGGACGATGCCTGCCCGGTGGTGGCGAGCTTCGGCCGCCGCGACCCTTCGCTGCGCGGCGCCGCGGCCAAGCTGTCGGCGGCACTGGAGGAACGCTCGGTGCCCCACGACGTCAAGGAGTACCCGGACGCGGGCCACAGCTTCGCCAACAAGATGGGCCCGGCGCCGGTGGCGGCTTTGGCGAAGGTGGTGGGGTTCGGGTACCACGAGCCTTCGGATCGGGACGCTTGGCAACGGGTGATGACGTTCTTCGGCGAATACTTGAAGACGCCTTCCTGAGTGGGCTTGCGCGGTGACGGGGCGTGCGGCTGTGCCAGAGGTCCAGTCGAGCGTGCGTGGCGGCGTGAAGGGACCCGCCGTGCGCCAAGTGGCCGTCCGCACCCCGAACGCGAAACAGCCCCTCCACCACCGAAACCCGGCGGCAAAGGGGCTGTCCCAAACCAAAATCCGAAAACCTCAGCGGCGCTTCGGCTTCCACACGACCAAAGACGTCTGCTGCCGCATCGGCACCAGGTCCTTCCGGTACGAAGCGTGCACCGCCGCGGCGGCTTGTTCGGCGGCGGCGTAGGCGGACGCCAGCTCCTCCGTGAGCTCGTGCACCCGCGCCCGCAGCGCGTCGACCTGGTTCTCCAGTTCGATGATGCGCTTCACGCCCGCCAGGTTGACCCCGTCTTCCTGCGAGAGGCGCTGGACCTCGCGCAGCAGGGCGATGTCACGCATGGAGTACCGCCGGCCGCCGCCGGAGGTGCGGCCCGGGGAGACCAGGCCCTGGCGGTCGTAGGAGCGCAGGGTTTGCGCGTGGAGACCCGAGAGCTGGGCTGCCACGGAGATCACGAACACGGGGGTGTCCTCGTCCGCGCCGTGCGGGAGCCCCGGGATTCCGCCGAACATCACCGTCACCTGCCTTCGAGCATCTCG
Organism: Amycolatopsis sp. NPDC004368; assembly: GCF_053602515.1. NCBI lineage: Bacteria > Bacillati > Actinomycetota > Actinomycetes > Pseudonocardiales > Pseudonocardiaceae > Amycolatopsis > Amycolatopsis sp. NPDC004368. Next base: position 253,196 of record NZ_JBSGDT010000001.1, read on the forward strand.
GTCACCTCGGGCCGCGGGTCGTGGCCCTTGGTCGCTTCGGCGTAGGCCTCCAGGGCCTCGCGGGCCTTGTCGTCCAGTGTGGTCGGCACGGCGGCCTGCAGGGTCACGAGGAGGTCACCCTGTGAGCCATCGCGCTTCTGGATTCCCTTGCCACGAACGCGAAGCACGCGGCCGCTCGCGGTGCCCGCCGGGACCTTCAGCGAGACCTTGCCCTCGAGCGTCGGCACGGTGATCGTCGTGCCCAGGGCGAGCTCGGTGAAGTCGACCGGCACCGACAGGGTGAGGTCGAGCTCCTTGCGGCCGAACAGCTTGTGCGGCGCGACATGCACGCGCACGTACAAGTCTCCGGCCTGCGCGCCGCCCCGGCCCGGTTCGCCTTGTCCTGCGAGCCGGATCCGCTGGTCGTCGTCGACGCCCGGCGGGATGCGCACGGTCAGCGTGCGGGTGCGGGTGCTGATGCCCTCGCCGCCGCACTCCGGGCACGGGTCGTCGATGATCTGGCCGCGGCCGCGGCAGTCGCGGCACGGCTCGGAGAACGCAAAGGCGCCCTGGCTGCGGCTGACGAGACCCGAGCCACCACAGGTCGGGCACTGACGTGGCGACGTGCCCGGCTTCGCGCCGTTGCCGCCACACGTCGAACACGTCGCGGGGCTCGACAGCCGCAGCGGCAGGGTCGCGCCCTTGACCGCCTCGGTGAAGTCGATCCGCACGTCGGTCTCGACGTCGGCGCCGCGCTGCGGGCGGTTGGCCGAAGCCGCCCCGCCGGCCCGGCCCTGGCGGCCGAAGATGCCGCCCAGGATGTCGCCGAGCCCACCGAAACCGCCCTGCTGAGCGGCGCCGGCCTGGCCGAAGATGTCGCCCATGTCGAAGCCGCCCGTGCCGCCGGCGCCGCCCGGGAACCCGCCGAAACCGCCGGAGCCGAAGAGGCGCTGGGCCTCGTCGTACTCCTTGCGCTTCGCCGGGTCGGACAGCACGCCGTACGCCTCGGACACGGCCTTGAACTTGTTCTCCGCCGCGGTGTTGCCCGCGTTGGCGTCCGGGTGGTTCTCCTTGGCGAGCTTGCGGTACGCCTTCTTGATCTCGTCCGCGGTGGCGTCGGAGGAGACACCCAGCTCTTTGTAGAAGTCCTTGCCCATCCACTCCCGAGCACTCATCGGGTGCCTCCTCCTTTCGCTGTGAAACGGTTGTTACTGCTGGTTCGGCTCATCGATCGACCCGTCCAGCGGCAGCTCGCCACCGACGGGCGGGTCGACCGGTGCCGCGGCCGGCTCGTGGTCGGTGACCCCGACCAGCGCCGCCCGCAGGACCCGGTCGCCGAAGCGGTAACCGCGGCGCATCACCACGGTGACCGTCGGACCCGTCACGTCCGGCGAGGTGTTGTGCTGCACGGCCTCGTGCACGCTCGGGTCGAAGGCTTCGCCCTCCACGCCGAACGACTCGAGACCGGCTCGCTGCAAGCCGCTCACCAGCTTGTCGCCGACCGCCTTGAACGCACCGGTGAGGTCACCGTGCTGCTCGGCCCGCTCGAGGTCGTCGAGCAGGGGCAGCAGGTCACCGACCACCGACGCCTTCGCGCTCAGCACCACGGCCTCGCGGTCGCGGTCCACGCGCTTGCGGTAGTTGGCGTACTCCGCCTGCAAACGCTGCAGGTCGGCCGTGCGCTCGGCCAGCTGCTTCTCGACGTCCGACCCGACGGAAACCGCGTCGTCGATCGAGTCGCCGAGCGAGGGGCCCGCGTGCTGCGCGGGCGCCTCGTCCACAAGAGCTTCGTCCTCCGGCAACGGCGGGCGAGCTTCACCGGTCTGCGGGTCGACCCGCCGCCGGTCCCGCACGACCACCGGTTCCTCTGGGCCTCGGCCCTCGGCTTCGGAGTGTCGCGGGGTCACTTCTTCTCGTCCTCTTCCACGATCTCGGCGTCGACCACGTCATCGGCCTTGTCCTGGCCCGCACCCGCGGACCCGGCGTCGGCACCCGGAGCGCCACCGTCGCCGGCCGCACCCTGGTTGGCGTACAGCGCGGTGCCCAGCTCCTGCGAAGCCGTGTTCAGCTTCTCGATGGACTCCCGGATCTTGGCCGAGTCGGTGCCCTTGAGCGCCTCGTTGGCCTCGTCGATCGCGGTCTTCACCTTGCCCTTGACGTCCTCGGGCAGCTTGTCCTCGTTGTCCTTGACGAACTTCTCGGTCTGGTAGACGAGAGTCTCCGCCTGGTTGCGGGTTTCCGCTTCCTCACGGCGCTTCTTGTCTTCCTCGGCGTGGGCCTCGGCGTCCTTGACCATGCGGTCGATGTCGTCCTTCGGCAGCGCGGAGCCACCGGTGATCGTCATCGACTGCTCCTTGTTCGTGCCCAGGTCCTTCGCGGTCACGTGCACGATGCCGTTGGCGTCGATGTCGAACGTGACCTCGATCTGCGGCACACCACGCGGGGCCGGGGGAAGACCGGTCAGCTCGAACATGCCGAGCTTCTTGTTGTGCGCCGCGATCTCGCGCTCACCCTGGAACACCTGGATCTGCACCGACGGCTGGTTGTCGTCCGCCGTGGAGAAGATCTCGCTGCGCTTGGTCGGGATCGTGGTGTTGCGCTCGATGAGCTTGGTGAACACGCCACCCTTGGTCTCAATGCCCAGCGAAAGCGGGGTCACGTCCAGCAGCAGGACGTCCTTGACCTCACCCTTCAGCACACCGGCCTGCAGCGCGGCACCCACGGCCACGACCTCGTCCGGGTTCACGCCCTTGTTCGGCTCGCGCCCGCCGGTCAGCTCCTTGACCAGGTCCGACACCGCCGGCATGCGGGTGGAACCACCCACGAGCACGACGTGGTCGATGTCGCCGACGGCGATGCCGGCGTCGCGGATCACGTTGTTGAACGGGTTGCGGGTGCGCTCGAGCAGGTCCGCGGTGATCTTCTGGAACTCGGCGCGCGAGAGCGTCTCGTCCAGGAACAGCGGGTTCTTGTCGGCGTCGACCGTGATGTAGGGCAGGTTGATGCCGGCGGAGTTGGAGCTCGACAGCTCGATCTTCGCCTTCTCGGCCGCCTCGCGGATGCGCTGCAGGGCCATCTTGTCCTTGGTCAGGTCGATGCCGTTGGAGGCCTTGAACTTGTCGACCAGCCACTTGACGATGCGCTCGTCCCAGTCGTCACCACCGAGGTGGTTGTCACCGGACGTCGCACGCACCTCGACGACACCCTCGCCGATCTCCAGCAGCGACACGTCGAACGTACCGCCACCGAGGTCGAAGACCAGGATGGTCTGCTCCTTCTCGCCCTTGTCCAGGCCGTACGCCAGCGCGGCGGCGGTCGGCTCGTTGACGATGCGGAGCACGTTCAGGCCGGCGATCTGCCCGGCCTCCTTGGTGGCCTGCCGCTGCGCGTCCTCGAAGTACGCCGGCACGGTGATCACGGCGTCGGTGATCTCCTCGCCCAGGTACGCCTCGGCGTCGCGCTTCAGCTTCATCAGCACGCGCGCGCTGATCTCCTGCGGCGTGTACTTCTTGCCGTCGATCTCGTTGTTCCAGTCGGTACCGATGTGCCGCTTCACGGACCGGATCGTGCGGTCGACGTTGGTCACGGCCTGGTTCTTCGCCGACTGACCGGTGAGCACTTCACCGTTCTTGGCGAACGCGACGATGGACGGGGTGGTCCGGGAGCCTTCAGAGTTGGCGATGACCGTCGGCTCGCCGCCCTCAAGGACGGCTACGACCGAGTTGGTCGTGCCGAGGTCGATGCCGACCGCTCGCGCCATGGTGCTTCCTCCTGTGTTGGCAGCTCTACTGCTATGTTCGTGACCTGCACGTTTCGGGCCCGCCTTGAGCGGACCCCTGGCAAGTTCTATCGGGCTTCCGGCAGCTTCGTCAAGCCAGACTTGAGTCAGCCGCACTCAACCTTCGTATCAGGCTAACGAAGGGGTAGTGGGTCTTGTTCCCGGGTGCACCGGCAGATCGTGCCGGAAGGTGGTGTGAGGCCGCTCACCAGGCACTTCAGCGCACGCACACCGCTGCCGGCCGTCGTCGAAGCGCCCGGCCGGCAGCGGAGGTGGCAGCGGTGGGCCTCACATGGAACGAGCCGAGGCGACCGGCCGAAGCGCCCGGTGGGACCCCTCGTCCCGCACCAGCACCGGCTCCGCGAGCCGCACGTCACCGGCCGGCACGGTCACCTGCACCACCGCGACGGGCACCGGCGGCGGCGCCTCGGGCCGGGCGGCCACGCCCAGGCTCGCCGTGACCACGAAGGCCCCCACCGCCCCGGCCAGCACGGCCGCCAGCACCCGGTTCTCGATCTTGCGCATCCGAATGTCCCCCCGAAAGTGTCAGGCAGCCTTCACGGTGACGCTGCCGCTTGAGGTGTTGAGGTCGAGCGTCTTCTGAGCGGCACCGTTCGACTGGGGGATCGACACCGTCCGGTGACCGCTGTCGGTGTCCCCGATGACCCGGTACGAACCGTCCGGCACCCGCACGTCGACACTGCCGGAGTCGGCGTGCACCTTCACGTCGTTGGGTGTGGCGAGGACGACCTCGACGCTGCCGCTGTCGGCGGAGACGTCGACCGGGCCGCGCACGCCGTCGGCCTTCACGTGGCCGGAGTCGCTGTGCAGCTGCACCGGCCCGACGTCGGTCAGGTCGATCGAGCCGCTGTCGAGGCGCAGGTTCACCAGGCCGGCGACGTTCGCCACGTGCGCGTGGCCCGAGTCGGCGGTGACGTCGATGCTCGCGACGCCCGTGACGTCGAGGCCGCCCGAATCCGACTGGCCGGTGACGGGCAGCCCGGCCGGCACGACCACGTCGAAGTCGGCGGTGCAGTTGCGGCCGCAGTCGGCGAGCACGAGCTGGTCGCCTTCCACGCGGAAGGCGTCGCCCGGTTCGCCGCGGAAGTTGTAGTGCAGCTCCTGGTGCACGGAGATCGGGCCGGATCCGGTGCGGATCCGGATGTCGCCGGAATCGGCGTCGAGCCGCACGCCGCGGATCTGCTGCGAGACCGTCGCGGTGCGCTCCACCGTGCTGCCCAGCCCCCAGCCGAACGCGATCGCCACGCCCACGCCGATCAGAACTACGCCACCCAGTGCCAGAAGCGGGCGTGCCATGGTCGTCATCCCCTCAGTACCACTCATCCGTCTGGGCAAACCGTAGGAGGAGCACGGGCGGCGCGGCATCCGGTAAACCCCCCGAAACATCCCTGAGGTGCGGGGGCCGGAGTCAGGGTCATAGCCTGGAACCGCCCGGCTCGCCAAGATCAGCAAGCACGAAGGAGGATTGATGCCTCAATCGCCCAATCCCTACGATTTCCTGCCGTCCGTGCCGTCGTTCACGCTGCGCAGCACGGACATCGCCGAGGGCGAGACGCTCGCGACGCCGCACCTGTCCGGCATCTTCGGCGCCGGTGGCGAAGACCGTTCGCCCCAGCTGTCGTGGGAGGGCTTCCCCGAGGGCACCCGCAGCTTCGCGATCACGGTGTACGACCCCGACGCCCCGACCGCGAGCGGTTTCTGGCACTGGGCCGTGTTCAACGTTCCCGCGTCCGTCACCGAGCTGGCCGCCGGCGCCGGCGACGCGGCCGGCTCGGGCCTGCCCGAGGGCGCTGTCACTCTGAAGGGTGACGGTGGCGTGAAGCAGTTCCTCGGCGCCGCCCCGCCGGCCGGGCACGGCCCGCACCGCTACTACTTCGTGGTGCACGCGCTCGACGTCGACTCGCTCGACATCGACGGCGACGCCACGCCCGCGTTCCTCGGCTTCAACATGTTCAGCCACACCCTGGCTCGCGCCACGATCACGGCGATCTACGAGAACAAGGGCTGAGGTTTCCGACCGATCGGGGCCATCGCGGTTCGCCCGCGGTGGCCCCGTGTCGTTTCCCGTGTCGTTTCCCGTGTCGTTTCCGCGGCGGGCCGTTTTTCCGCTCCATGGAATCACCGCCGTTGACCCGCTCCCACCTCGGGGAAGACGATCAGAAGCTGCACTTGGACCACGTACTCGTACCGCAAGGGAGCCGGCACCGATGTACGAAAAGGACGGCGAGCGCTACTTCATCGTCGACGGGCACGTGCACTTCCGGAAGCCGACGGAGGACGGTTTTCGGCGCCAGAGCGAGGAAACGATCCTCTACGACTTGTTCGAGACCGGCTACGTGGACCACGCGATCTGCCAGCCCGCCGACCGCGACGACGCGGTGCCCGAGCACGGGTTCGCCGAGCGGTTCCCCGGCCGGTTCACCGTGACCGGCCTCGACCCGGTCCCCGCGCGCACCGCCCGGGGCAGCCTCAAGGGCGTCAAGCTCGTGACCTCCGAGCAGGCGGGCCGGCAGCTGTCGGACCCCGGCTCCTTCCGCTTCCTGGAGCAGTGCCAGGAGCTCGGCATCCGCAACATCCACCTCCACGCCGAGCCCACCGTCCGCACCTTCGACGGCTTCGACAACGCCTCCTTCGACGCCGCCGGCCTCGACGAAGCCGCCGCCGCGTTCCCCGACTTGCGGTTCATCGTCGAGCACGTGGGCTTGGCGCGGCTGCAAGACTTCTGCTGGATCGCCACGCAGGAGCCGAACGTGTACGCGGGCCTCGCCCTCGCACTGCCCCTCGTCCGCACACGGCCGCGTGCCTTCGCCGAGATCGTCGGCGAGCTGCTCTACTGGATGGACGAGAACCGCATCACCTTCGCCAGCGACTACGGGCTGCAGAACCCGCGAGAACTCGTGGAGTCCTTTGTGGACTTCCAAATGCCGGAGGACTTCCGCGACGAGTACGGCGAGCTCACCACGGCTACGAAGAAGAAGATCCTCGGCCTCAACGCGGCCCGGCTGTACGACCTCGAAGTGCCCGAAGGCCTCGGGGTCACCCAAACGCGAGCCGACGAGTTCGGTCTCCCGTCGAAGGTCCCGGCCTGACGACTCACCCGTTCGGTCCAGTGGACCGAAAACCTGGCACACCAGAGTCACCGCGGCCCGGCGAAGGGCGGAAGGCTTGCGCGTAACGGGTGACACCGGATCACGACGGGCGTGAGGACCAGCGACAACGTCGCAATCGTTGCCGACGGGGTACTCCGCTTGAGCCGTTCGGAGCACGTATGGTGGAGGGCGTCCGTTCACCGCTGAACGGTTTCCCGGAGGTGCCGCTGTGTCCGAACCCGCCCTGCCGCTTTCCGACGACGACACCGCCGAGAAGGAACCCAGCGGGCTGATCGGTTCCGCGCAGCGCGCCTTGCGCGTGCTCGAGATCGTGGCCGGCGCCGGTGACGGCATCGCGGCCAAGGCCGTCGCCCGGCGCGCCGGCTACAAGCTGTCCACGACCTACCACCTGCTCAACACCCTGGTGCACGAGGGCTACCTGATCCGCCTCGGCCACGGGCGCGGGTTCGGCCTCGGCTACAAGGTCGGCGGTCTCTACCACAGCCTGCTCGGCGAGCTCGACGTCGATCACCAGCTGCGCGACGGCTTGCACCAGCTGCACCTGCGCGTGAGCGCGCCCGCGTACTACACGGTCTTCCGCGACACCGACGTCGTGGTGGCGGCCGTCGCCGACTCACCGGAGTTCCCGCGCGCCCAGCCGCTGGACTTCGGCTTCCACGAGGCCGCGCACGCCACGGCGTTCGGAAAGGTGATGCTCGCGTCGCTGGCCACGCGCGAGCGCCGCGACTACCTCGCCGGCGCCGGCATGCCGCGCCTCACCGACCGCACCCGCGTGACCGCTCACGACCTCGAGACGGAGCTGGAAACCGTGGCCCGCTCGGGAATCGCGTGCGAGATCGAGGAGTTCCAGCCCCAGCTGGCGTGCGTTTCCGCGCCAGTGCTCGACTCCGCTCTGCGTGTGACCGGCGCGGTGGCGTTCTCCGTGCCGGTGAACCAGTTCGCCGACCGCCGCAGCGACCTCGAACGAGCGGCTCGCGCGGGGGCCGCGAGTATCTCGAAGTTGTTGTCCGCCAAGGACAACTGAGGCTTCGACCGCTCGGCCTACCGCAGTGCTTCGCGGTTGACGCCCTCCCGTTCGAGGAACCGCCCCTTGGTGTGCTCGGCGAACCCGAACTGCCGGTACAACCCGTGCGCGTCGGCCGTGTGCAGCATCCAGCGGAAGTCATTGCCGGGACCGTTGTCGATCATCTCGCGCACGATCTCCTTGCCCAGCCCCGAACCGCGGGCGTCCTCGACCACGAACACGTCACCGAGGTAGGCCGACGACACGCCGTCGGAGAAGGCACGGGCGAAGCCGACCTGGCGGCCGGTGGTCCGCTCGTACGCGCCGACCACCCGCCACGACCCGGCGACCGCCGACTCGACCTGCTCGCGAGTGCGCCAGCGGCCCCAATAGGCCTCGGTGGAGAGGAACTTCCACAGCACGTCGAGGTCGAGCCGGCCGGGGTCGTCGTCGAGTTCGTAATCGCCTGTGATCCGCATGCCCGCAAGCTAGCCGAGCGGCGGGCCGATGTGCACCGGGGTTTCCGCGGGCGGAGTCCGGTTCGACGGGGAGCGTTCGATGTGGTGCTTCCCGTCCGCTCCGGTGAAGCCGACCGCCGCGAAGAATCCGTTCGCGACAGCCGGGAGCGCGATGCCGATCCAGCGGAGGCCGGCACCGGGACCGACCAGCTCGTGCATGAACCGGTGCCCCACTCCGTGCCCACGCGCGCTGTCGACCACGAACAAGTCCGTGCAGTAGGCGGTGGTCACCCCGTCGGAGATGGCGCGAACGAAGCCGACCTGCCGGCCGGTCGCCCGCTCGTACGCCCCGACGATCCGCCACGACCCGGCGCATGCCATGGTGATCTTTTCACCGCCGGATCGGCAAATCACCCAAACTACCCACGGCGATCATCAGCGGGGTTTGAGCAGGTAGTCGACCACGGGCCGCAGCTCGTCGGCCGACGGTGGCTCGTCGTCGATCAAGCCCTGGATCAGCAGTCCGTCGATGCCGGCGAGGAACACGCGGAACGCCACCTCGTCGTCGTGGCGGACCATGGACGTGAGCACGTCGAGCCAGCGCCGCGCGGCCGGGCGCAGCTCGGGTTTGCGGGCGGCCAGCAGGTAGAGCTCGTACTCGGCCATCGTGCGCCCGCGCCGCGGCCCGAGCGCTTCGGCCAGCAGGCCCGCCACTTCCTCGGCACCGCGGCTGCCGCGCGAGCGGGCGCGGTCGATCATCCAGTACACCTCGGTCGCCATGTCGCGCGCGCACGAGATGAGCGTGGCCACGAGCAGGTCGTCGAGCGAGGCGAAGTGGTAGGTGGTCGACGCGGTGGGCACGTCGGCCTCGGCGGCCACCGTGCGGTGGGTGACGCCGGCGACGCCGTCGCGCTCGATCACCCGCAGCGTGGCCTCGATGATCTCCGCGCGCCGCTTCTCCCCGCGCGCCTTGCGGCCGTCGACCTGGATCTTCACTGGTTGCCTCCCACCTCGATCAGCACCACCCCGCCGATCACGAGCACGAGCCCGCCCACCATCACGAGGTTCAGCGGTTCCCTGAGGAACAGCACCCCGATGATCGCCACGAGCGCCACGCCGACGGCCGCCCAGATCGCGTACGCGATGCCGATCGGCAACCCCGCCTTCAGGACCCGCGAAAGCGCGAAAAACGCCACGCCGTACCCGACCGCGACCAGCGCGGACGGCACGACTTTGGTGAAGCCCTCGGAGAGCTTGAGGGAAACCGTGGCCGTCACTTCTGCGCCGATCGCCAAAGCGAGGTACAAGTAAGCACCCATGGAAACGAAACTACCTGAACGATCGTCTCACTAGCCAGCGAGGCGTGCACCACATCGGTGGGACTTGGGCACTGTCCACCAGTTACCCATCAGTACAAAGCGTTACCCTGCTCGGCACCGGCACCTGTGGATCATGCACTGGCGCCGGCACCACCACACCGGACGAAAGGCACCCGACGATGGGCGCTGTAGAGCTGACGCTCGGGGGGATCTCGGTCCTCCTGGGCATCGTCGCCTGGGGAATGTTCATCGCCACGATCGCCCGCTTCGTGCGGGTGATCCGGCTGGGCCAGCCCGACGCGACCCGCAACGGGCCGTTCCTGCCGCGTCTCGGCACGCTGATCAAGGAGTTCGCCGCGCACACGCGCATGGCGAAGTTCCGCCAGGTCGCGCCGTGGCACTGGATGGTGATGTGGGGCTTCCTCATCGGGTCGCTCGCGCTGTTCGAGGCCTACGGCGAGGTGTTCGTGCCGACGTGGGGCTGGCCGTTCCTCGAGGACTGGGCGCCGTGGAGCCTGCTCATGGAGCTGCTCGGCGTGGCCACGATCGTCGGTGGAATCGGGCTGGTGCTCATCCGCCAGGCCAACCACCCGCGCCGCGCCGACCGCCAGTCGCGCTTCGCGGGCTCGAACTTCAAGTGGGCCTACTTCGTCGAGGCCGTGGTGATCATCGAGGGCATCGGCATCATCGGCGTGCGCGCGGGCAAGGCCGCGATGAACGTGCACGAGACGCCGACGTGGGCCGCCTTCGTGTCCAACCCGCTTTCGCACGCGCTGCCGGCCAGCGCCGCGCTCGTGTCGGTGTTCGCGTTCATCAAGCTGATGAGCGCCACGGTGTGGCTGATCGTGGTGGCCCGCACGATGACCATGGGCATCGCGTGGCACCGCTTCAGCGCGTTCTTCAACATCTACTTCAAGCGCGAGGACGACGGCGGCGTCGCCCTCGGCGCCCTGAAGCCGATGATGAGCAAGGGCAAGGTGCTCGACCTCGAGGAGGCCGATCCCGACGAGGACACCTTCGGCGTGGGTCGCGTCGAGGACTTCAGCTGGAAGGGCTGGCTCGACTTCTCCACCTGCACCGAGTGCGGCCGCTGTCAGTCGCAGTGCCCGGCGTGGAACACCGGCAAGCCGCTGTCGCCGAAGCTGCTGATCACGCAGCTGCGCGACCACGCGTACGCGAAGGCGCCGTACCTGCTGGCCGGTGGCAAGCGGGACATGGCGGGTGAGGAGGTCGGCCTCAGTGGCGACAACATGTACGCCGGCATCGACGTGCTGGCCATCGCCGAGTCGGAGCGGCCGCTGATCGGCGACGACGGCGGCGTGATCGACCCGGACGTCCTCTGGTCGTGCACCTCGTGTGGCGCCTGCGTGGAGCAGTGCCCGGTGGACATCGAGCACGTGGACCACATCGTGGACATGCGCCGCTACCAGGTGATGATCGAGTCGTCGTTCCCCACCGAGCTGGGCGGCATGTTCAAGAACCTGGAGAACAAGGGCAACCCGTGGGGCCAGAACGCCAAGGACCGTCTCCAGTGGACGGAAGACCTCGACTTCGAGGTGCCGGTGTTCGACGGCGACCTGGGCGACGCGGAGTACCTGTTCTGGGTCGGCTGCGCCGGCGCGTTCGAGGACCGCGCGAAGAAGACCACGCGCGCCGTGGCCGAACTGCTGCACATCGCGGGCGTGAAGTACACCGTGCTCGGCTCGGAGGAGTCGTGCACCGGTGACCCGGCGCGCCGCGCGGGCAACGAGTTCCTGTTCCAGATGCTGGCGCAGCAGAACGTCGAGGTGCTCAACTCGGTGTTCGAGGGTCGCGAGCGCAAGGCGCGCAAGGTCGTGGTGACCTGCGCCCACTGCTTCAACACGCTCGCCAACGAATACCCGGAGCTGGGCGGCCGGTTCGACGTCGTGCACCACACGCAGCTGCTCAACCGCCTGGTGCGTGAGAAGTACCTGACGCCGGTCGCGCCCGTCGCGGAGGACGTCACCTACCACGACCCGTGTTACCTGGGCCGCCACAACAAGGTCTACGACGCTCCGCGTGAGCTCGTCGGCGCGTCGGGCGCGAAGCTGCGCGAGATGCCGCGCCACGGCGACCGCTCCATGTGCTGTGGCGCCGGCGGCGCACGCATGTGGATGGAGGAGAAGATCGGCAAGCGGATCAACGTCGAGCGCGTGGACGAGGCGCTCGGCACCGCACCGTCGAAGATCGCCACCGGGTGCCCGTTCTGCCGCGTGATGCTCACCGACGGCGTGACCGCGCGCCAGAGCGACGGCCTCGCCGGCGAGCGCGTGGAGGTCGTGGACGTGGCTCAGCTGCTGCTCACGTCCGTGAAGCGCAAGCCGGAGCCGGCGCTCGTGACGGCGGGGGCTCCATCGCTCGAGGGCGAGTCGGATGCCGACCTCACGAGCGAGCCCGACGTGCCGACCGATGAGAAGGCGACGGGCGCACCGTTGCCGGATGAGGACAAATAGCCCGTTCCAAACCGAAATGAACGCCCCTTTCACGACCGCAACCGTCGTGAAAGGGGCGTTTCTCGATCATTTGTCACGGAAACAGTCGTGATTAACGGCCTGTGCACGAATGCTCGCGCAGCGACACGATCCCTGCATGCCATTTCGCAAGACCGCGGTCGCCGCACTCGCTCTGTTGTCCCCGTTCGTCGCCGAATTACTGCTCGGCGATCAGAACCTGGCCGGGCCACCAGCGCTGGGGAAGCAACTCGGCATGTTCGCGATGTTCGTGGCGCTCTACGGTTCGGGCGCGGTGCTGATCCGCGAGCTCGCGCGCCGCCGCGGCCGGGGCTGGCCGACGATCATCACGCTCGCGCTGGCCTACGGCGTGGTGGAAGAAGGCCTGCTCACACAGACGTTGTTCAACCCCCACTACCTGGGCCTCGACCTGTTGAGCCCCGCGCACGTGCCGGTGCTCGGCATCGGCGGCCAGTGGACGGTGTTCGTGCTGACGCTGCACGTGGTCTGGAGCATCGCCGCGCCGATCGCGGTCGTCGAAGCGTTCTTCGGCCGCGAGCCGTGGCTGCGCCGCCCGGGCACGGTGGCGTGGACCTGCGCGCTCCTCGTCGGCGCGGCGGGGACGTTCCTGGTGTCCCGCATGCTGGGAGCGACGCCGTTCCTCGCGGCGCCCGGACAGCTGGCCGGCGCGGCCGTGGTGGCCATCGCGCTCGTGGTGATTGCGTTGCGGCTGCCCGGTCGGACGCTTGACACGCGGGGCTCGGCGTGGGCCGGGTTCGCGGTCGGGCTCGGGGCGAGCACGGCGTTTCACCTGGTGGACAAGACGACGCTGCTCCATTCGTGGGGCACGGTCGTGCTCATGCTGGCGCTCGAAGCGGCCGTGGTCGCGTACGCCAGGCAGCACCGCCCGCCGGCGTTTTCCCTGGCAGCAGGCGCACTCGTCACGTACTGCTGGGTCGGCCTGCTCACCGCCACCGGGAACCCGATCGCGCTGATCGAACAAATGATCCTCGTTATAGCGACCCTGATTATCTTGATCTTCGCCGCCCGAAGGGAAATTCCGGTAACCGTTTGACAGCAGCGGTACCCGCGTACCGTTAATCGACGAAAACGTTTACCGTGCATATTTTCTGCACCAGCGACCCGGCTTCGTCACATTCGCGATGACAGACAGGACAACGGGCGTATTCTTCGGTTTCTCGCGACCGACGCCGCTTGCGGGAAGCGAATTCGGCGACCGACCTGAGGGGGCGCGACATGGTGAACGGGTACAGCGGGCCTGGCTACACCGGCCACCCGGGTACACGCTTCCCGCCTTCCGGCCGAGTCAGCGTCGCTCCCGGGCGCGTGCCCGAGCCCGTGTGGCCGAGCGAGGTCCCCGAGGAGTTCGCGGGCGAGCCGGTGGTGGGCGACGGCTGGGTCGCCGATCCTTCGCCGGTCCCCGGCCCGCGCACGCTCGTGCGGCCCTACGTCCTCACCCGCGGCCGCACGCACTCGCGCCGCAACCTTGCCGTCGAAGCGCTCGTGAAGGCCAACGCCCGGGACCCGCGCTGGAACTCGCCGCAGGTCAAGGGCGAGTTCCGGATCGTGCGGTCGCTCTGCCTGTACCCGCGGTCGGTGGCCGAGGTCGTCGCCACACTGAGCGTGCCGCTGGGCGTGGCGCGCATCCTGCTCGACGACCTGGCCGAACTGGGCCTCATGACCATCCACGCGCCGGTGCGCAAAGAAGACGGGCGGCCGGCGATCGCGTTGATGGAACGCGTACTTTCGGGTCTCAACCGTCTCTGACGTTCGCGCGCGGCTAGTGTTCAGGCCGTGAGCAAGCACGAGGAATCGGGCGGCGAGAGCACCCTCACGGTGCTGCTGGCCGGCGGCGTGAACCTGGCCATCGCCATCCTGAAGCTGATCGCCGGGATCATCACCGGCTCGGGCGCGATGCTGTCGGAGGCCGCGCACTCCGTGGCTGACACCATCACCGAAGTCTTGCTGCTCACCGCGCTGAAACGCTCGGAGCGCCCAGCCGACCGACTCCACCCGTTCGGCTACGGCAAGGAACGCTACTTCTGGTCGCTGCTCGCGGCCGTCTCGATCTTCGCCTCAGGCGCGATGTTCGCGCTGTACGAGGGCTTCACCACCGTGTTCGGCGAGAGCGAAGACCAGACGAGCCCGATCGTCGGCTACGCGGTGCTCGGCGTGGCCTTCCTGCTCGAAGGCACTTCGTGGCTGCAGGCGATCCGGCAGGTGCGCAAGGAGGCGAAGCAGGAGCGCCGCTCGTTCTTCAAGTACCTGAGCATGATCGACGACCCCGCGCCGAAGACCGTGCTCTTCGAGGACTCGGCCGCGTTGATCGGCCTGCTGCTCGCGTTCGCCGGCATTGGGTTGCACCAGCTCACGGGTTCGTCGATGTGGGACGGTGTCGCGTCGATCCTCATCGGCCTGCTGCTCGCGGGCGTCGCGTACCTGTTGGGCCGTACCAACCGGGGCCTGCTCATCGGCCGGCAGGCGGATCCGCGGATCGTGCGCGGGGTGCGTGACCACCTCTCCGCGGCGCCGGAGATCGAGGCGGTGGTGGACCTGCAGACGATGCTGATGGGCACCGACCAGGTGCTGGTGTGCGCCCGCGTGGACTTCGACGATTCGCTGCGCGCTTCGGACGTGGAGTTCGCGTGCGTCCGGATCGCGGGTGAGCTGACGGAGGGGTTCCACGACGTCACCGAGGTGTTCATCGAACCGGTGCCGCGGTCGGACCCGCACCTGCGGGCCGCGGTGCTGGCGCGGTACGGGGACCTGACGACGCGGCCGATCGAGGACTGACGCAGCTCAGTGCTCAGTGAGCCTCAGTGCGGCTCAGTACCCGAAGTCCTGCGTCCAGTACCAGCCGGCGGTGGCCACGCCCACGCCGAGCTTCGTCAGTGAGCAATTGAGGATGTTCGCGCGGTGCCCGCTGGAGTTCATCCACAGCTGCATCACCTGCTTCGCGCTCGTCGCGCCCTTCGCGATGTTCTCAGCGCCCGGCTTGCTGTAGCCGGCGTCGCGGATGCGCTGGTCGAAGTGCTTGCCCTCGGGGGTGTCGTGCGAGAAGTAGTTGCGCGCCGACATGTCGTCGCTGTGGTCCTGCGCGGCCTTGTCGAGGTGAGGCTCCTCGGCGACGGGGGCACAGCCGGCCTTCGCGCGCTCGTCGTTCACGAGGTCCACGACCTGGCCGGCCATCGACGGGGCGGGGCCGCGGGCCCGGGAAGTCGACGACGGCGTGGACTTCGGGGGCGCGGGCGGCGGTGGGGCGGGAGCGTCCGTGCTCGGGGTGTCCGATGCGGTGGTCGTGGGGCCGGAACCCGCGGAGGTCGACGTCGTCGGGGTGGTAGGTCCAGACGTCGGGGCGCCGCTGGTGCCCGGGGCGGAGGTGCCGCTTTCGCCCGGAGTGGACGACGAAGGCTGCCTCGCGTACTGGTCGACCGACGGCACGCCGGACAGCGGGTCGGACTGACCCGTGGTGGCGCTACCGAGCGTTGCCACGTTGGGTCTGTCGTGGAGCCACAGGGTCCCTCCGGCGGCGGTAAAACCGCCGAGAAGAACACTCAGTGACACCAAAATCACTCGACCACGCGCACCAATGGGGGACACGGGCGAGGAAACTATCACGAACCGATTACGACCGTTACCCCCGAAAGGCCCAGTCCCTTTTTGATCAAGCAGCGGAAATGATCATCGGACGGCGTGGGTTGGCTGGTGCGAACGGAAGCTGATCTCCCGCCGTGAACCCGGATCCCTTCGTGGTGAAGAGATTCACCTCACGCGGGTCACGCGCAGCAGGAGCGCGCCGGACCCGAGGAGGGCGAGGGCGGCCAGGACGTAGCTCGTGAAGTCGGGGTCGGGGTCGGGCAGCGGTGCTTTTCGCACGGCGGTTTTCGGGCCGAGGATCCGAACGGTTGCCGCGGCTCGGACGGCGCGCAGCGTCGTGGTGCCGGCCTGGGCGGTGACCTCGACGGTGTCCGTGAGCGTGCCACCGCGGGGCGCGGTGGCGGTGCGGGTCCATTCGCGCCGGCCGCCGGGGTCGAGGTGGTGGCCGCCTTCGAGCGTGAGCGGCGCGGTGCCGGTGTTGGTGGCGGTGACCAGGAAGGTGACGGTGTCGCCGGGGTTCGCCGTGGGATCGGCTTGTTCGGTGACAGCGAGGGCCGCGTGCGCGGTGGGCCGGGCGGGCACGACGGCGGGCGGGGAGCCGAGGACGTCGGTGGCCGTGGTGGTGTTGGCCGTGAGCTGCCGGCCGACGGGGTCGTGGGCGGTGGCGGCGGTGTCGGTGACGGTGCTCTTCTCGGCCGTGCGGGTGCAGGCGCGCAGAGCTGACGTGCCGGGCTCGAGCGTGTGCAGCGTGAACGCGCAGGCCGCGTCGGCGGCGCGAACGGTCACCTCGTGCAGCGGTGCGTCGCCGGTGTTGCGGACCGTGGTCAGGTAGGTCACGGGGTCGCCCGGGCGGACCGGCTGGTTCAGGTGGTCGGTCGTCACGGTGAGGCCGGGGTGGATCACCGGGAGGGGTGTGGCGGCCGTGGTGGTGATGCGGCCGCCGAGGGCCGGGGTGGCGGTGACCTGCGTGGTGTCGGTGGCTGCATGCGTCGCCGTGGTGGTGCAGGGGAAACGCTGGATTGCGTTGACGGGCAGGGTCGCGAAGGTCCGGGTGCATTCGGGTGCCTGCGGGTCGCTCACGCGGACGTCGTGCAGGGCGGTGTCGCCGGTGTTGGTGAGCACGAGGTCGAGGCGCACCGAGTCGTCGGGGCGGTGGGGCCCGGGGTCCACGCGTTTCGTGAGGCTGAGTTTCGGTTGCAGCACTTCGAACGACGCTTGCGCGCTCGCTGTCACCGGGCGTTGCGTCGGGTCGGTACCGGTCGCCGTGGTGGTGCTCGTGAAGCCGGTTGCGCCTGCGACGGTGGTGCAGGTGTAGGTCTCCTCGGCATCCGGGGTGAGCGTGGCGACGTCGTGCGCGCAGGCCGGGACGTGATCGTCCACAACGGACAGCTGGGTGAGCGGGACGTCGCCGACGTTCTTGACCAGTACGGAGAGCGTGACGGTGTCGCCCTGGCGGACCTGGTACGGCTCGGCGTCGGTCATGATCGCGAGCTCGGGGTGGATCACGTCGACGGCCGTGGTGCCCGACGCGGTCACCGGGCGGGTGGTCGGGTCGTTGGCGGTGGCGTTCACGGTCGTGGTGAAGTCGTCGGGCGCGGCCTTCACCGTGCAGGGATAGGTCGCGGCGGCGCCCTTCGCGAGCTGGTCGAGCGTGTACGGGCAACCCGTGAGGGTGATGTTCGTCAGCGGGGTGTCGCCGGTGTTCGTGACGGTGACGGTGATCGTGACGTCGTCACTCGGGCGTGCTTGTGCCTGTGCCGCAAGGGGTTTCACGGCCAGCGCCGGGTGGATCACGTCGATCTTCGCTTCGGCGGTCGCCGTGAGGGCCGCGCCGGTGGTGGGGGTGCCGGTGGCGCGGGCGGCGAGCACGGTGTCGTCGGCGGGTGCGGGGGAGGTGCAGTCGAAGGACTGCTTCGCGCCGGGGGCGAGGGTGTCGAACGTCTTGGCGCACGGGCCGTCGCCAGTGACTTGTACGGCGGTGACGGGTGAGTCGCCGGTATTGGTGACGGTGAGTGTTGTCGTCACGGAGTCGTCGGCGCGGAAGGGACCACCGTGCACCGCGCTGGTCAGGGCCAGCCCCGGGTGCAGCACGGTGAACGCGGCGTCGGCCGTCGCCGTGACGGGGCCGTCGAGCGGGTCGGTGGCGGTGATCTTCGCGGTGTTGGTGTAGCCGTCGGGGCCGGCTTTGGTGGCGCAGGAGTACTGGTCGGTGGCGCCGGGGGCGAGTGCCGGGAGGTCGTGGGCGCAGGCCGGCGTTTTTTCATCCACAAAGGACACATTTGCGAGCGGGACGTCGCCGGGGTTGCGCGCTGTGATCGTGAAGGTCACCGACTCCCCTTCGCGCACGTGCTGGGGCGCGGCGGTCTGCGTGATTGTGACCGCGGGGTGGATCACGTCCACATGCGCTCCGGCGATCGCGGAGACCGGTCGGGTCGACGGGTCGGTGCCGGTGGCCTTCACGGCGCCGTCGAAGTCGTCGCCCGACGCGTGGGTGCAGGTGGCGGTCTTCTTCTCCTGCGGAGCCAGGGTTCCGAGCCGGTGGGCGCATTCGGGGGCGCCGGGGTCTTCGAGGATGACGTCGTGGAGCTCGGCGTCACCGGTGTTGGTGGTGGTGATCGTGAACGTCGCCGGTTCGCCCGGCCGGACGACCGCGGGCGCGACGGTCTGCGCCACGGCGATGGCGGGGTGGATGACGTCGAGCGTGGCCTCGGCGCTCGCCGTCACGACCGGTCCCACCGGTGCCTTCGCTGTGACGGTGAGCGATTCGGTGACGTCGTCGGCGGGGACGGTGGTGGTGCAGGTGAAGGTCCAGGCGGCGCCGGGTGCAACGGGAGCGGCGTGGTCCTGGGTGCACGCGTCGGCGCGGGCGGCGGTGCCGACGTGCAGGTCCGTGAGCGCGGTGTCGCCGGTGTTCTTCACCGTGACCTGGATCGGCGCGCTGTCGTGCTCACGGAACGGTCCACCTTGGACGGTCGTGGTGAGCGTGACGGCGGGGTGCAGCACGGTGAACGCCGCGTCGGCCGATGCCGTCACCGTGCGAGCGGTCGGATCGGTCCCGGTGACCACGACGGAGTTGGTGAATCCGTCCGCTCCGGCAACGATCGTGCACTCGAAGGTCTGGTTGCTTTGTGGTGCAAGGAATCCGAGCGGCTTCGCACACTCGGGGGCCTTGCTGCTGGTGCCGGTCGCGGCGTGCAGCAGGACGTCACCGGTATTGCGCACGGTGACGGTGAAGGTCACGCGGTCCCCTTCGCGCACCTGCGCGGGCGCCGCGGACTGCGTGACTGCGACGGCCGGGTGGATGACGTCGACGGGCGCGTCGGCCGTCACGCTGAGTTGTTTGCCCAGCTCGTCCTTGCCGGTCGCGACGGCGGGGTCGGTGAAGTCGTCTTCAGGAGCGAGCAGGTCGCACTGGTAGGTCTGCGTGGCCTGCGGGGCGAGAGTGCCGAACTTGCGCACGCAGCCGGGCGTGCGTTCGTCGGCCACGGCGACCTCGCCGAGCGGCGCGTCGCCGGTGTTCTTCAGCGTGACGGTGAAGGTCACGCGGTCGCCCTCGCGCACCTGCGCGGGCGCGGCCGTCTTCGTGAGCGAGAACGCCGGGTGGATCACCTTCGCCGTGGCCGAGGCCGTGTCCGCGACAAGCTGGCCGGACAGGTCGGTGCCGACCGCGGTGACCGTGTTCGTGGTGGTCAGCGCCGGGTTCGCCGGGCACGGAAAGCTCTGCTGCGCGCCCGCGGCCAGCGCGCCGAACGTCCGCGAGCACGCCGGCGTGGTGGCGTCGGTGACGACCACGGGGTTCAGCGGGCTGTCGCCGGTGTTGCGCACGGTGATCGTCCAGGTCACCGGCTCACCATCGTGGACCACGGCCGGGTTCACCATCTTGGTGACGTCGATCGCCGGGGCGATGAGGGGGACCTTCACATCGGCGTTCGCCATCACGGTCTTGCCCAGCGGATCGGTCCCCGCGACGGACGCACTGGTGCCCGGCACCGGCGCCTTCGCCGTGCAAGTCCCGGTGGTGTGCTGGCCCGGCGCGAGGGTCCCGATCTTGCGCGCGCACGCGCCGACCTGCGTGTCGGTGATGGCGACGTCGTGCAGCGACACGTCGCCGGAGTTGGTGGCGGTGACGGTGAACGTCACGGGATCTCCGGTGCGGTAAGCCGCCTTGTCGACTTGCTGCGCGAGCGAGACCGCGGGATGGACGACGTCGAGGCGAGTGGTGGTGCTGCCGTCGAGTGCGTCACCGAGCGTGCTGGTTCCGGTGACCTTCGCGGTACTCGCGGCATCGTCTTCGGGCGCGGTCACGGTGCACTGGTAACCGGTGGTGGCGCCCGCGGCGAGCGGACCGATCTTCTTGGCGCAGGCGGGAAACCGCTCGTCGGTCACCTCGACACCGGTGGCCGCGGTGTCGTTCGGGTTCGTCACGCCGACGGTCACGGTGACCTGCTCACCCGCGTGCGCGCGGGGCGGTTCGGCGTGGGTCACGAGCTGCAGATCGGGTACCGGCACGGAGAACACCAGGCTCTGCGTCACGAAATCGTCGCCGGTGGTGCTGAAAGCGAGCTTCGCGCTGGTGGCACCACTGGCCACGGCGTCGCTGCTGAAGGCCTTCGCGTCGATGCCGAAGGTGTTCTTGGCGGCGGGTTTCGCGGCGTTGTCGGTGCTCGCGACGAAGAAGTTGTCCGACGCGCCGGTGCCGGGTTCGGCGACGGGTTTGTCGTTGATGAGGAACCGGTCACCCGTCGTGCCCCAGTCGCCGCCTTCGGCGGTCACCCCCACGTGGGCATCGGCCGAGGCCGCGCGGAATCCGGTGACGGTGGTGGTCGTGGCGGGACCGTTCGCGCTCTGGGCGGCGTGGCCGTCGTAGACGTAGATCGCGCGCTTGGCGGGCGCGTACTGCGGATCGCGCGTGGGGTAGGCGAAGACGATCGCCACCGACCAGCCGCCACCGCACCCGCGGCCGGCGGTGGTCCACACGTTCGCGGCGGTGAGGGTGAGCGGCGCGCCGGTGGGGGCGGTCGCGAACTGACCGGTCACGTCGGCGTAGGCGGAGTAGAAGCGGTCGTCCTCGGTGTAGGAGGTTGGCGTTGTGTCGGCCTTGGCTTCGCTTTCCCCGATCGAAAACCGCACAGCCTGCGTCTTCGGCGACCCGGCCGGGCTCGCGCACGCCGACCGCGTGCCGCCCCAGCTCAGCCGCGCGAACGCGACCTTTGCGCCGGGCGGAATCGTGACGGCCGCGCTCGACGAATCGAACGTGCTCGCGTCGGAGTCCACATCGGACCAGCGCAGCGCGAACCCGTCGGCCTGCTTCTTCGCCGTGCGACTGGCAGCTTTCGCGCACTCGGCGTCACCCGGCGTGCACTCAACCACGCTGTTACCGGCGTAGAGGAAATCGCCGTACACCACTTGGTGGTAATTCTGCTGCAATCCCTTGACGGTGTCCGCGTGCGCGGGCACGACCAAAGTGGCCAGGAGGCCGAATACCGCGAGCAGACGTTTCCCGGCCGAGCCCATGCCCGCGAGCTTTCCACGAACCGGTGAACCACCGGCGGTTTCCAACCCGGCCGTGGCCGCAACTCACTCCAGCGAGCGATCGGCGAGACACACGGTCGACTCGTGAGTGACCGCCGCACCCCCCTCCGGGGACGGCGATCACCGTTCGTCGCCCCTTCGGAGTAGCTGGCCACGGGTGATCGGGTCGCCGCGACGTGGTTCCCCATCCGGCATGGGCTCCTCGATGGTCGAGCGCTCGACCCTTATGGCACCTTCCGGCCGATCGTCGGGATCCAGCCGCTCGCGCGCGATCCGACCAACACCGTGATCGACGCCGGCCTGACCCGGGCGCGACCGGTAAGCGCCGCAGCTCACCACCAGCCGTTTCATGTGAAACCGCTCCGGGTGCGACCTAACGCCAGGTGTCCACGCGGTGGAAGTTCTTGTACGCCCGGCTCGGCGTCGGCCCGCGTTGGCCCTGGTAGCGCGAGCCGGCTTCCTTCGAGCCGTAGGGGAACTCCGCCGAGCTCGACAGGCGGAAGATGCACAGCTGCCCGATCTTCATGCCGGGCCACAGCGTGATCGGCAGGTTCGCGACGTTCGACAGCTCGAGCGTGATGTGCCCCGAGAAGCCCGGGTCGATGAACCCGGCGGTCGAGTGCGTCAGCAACCCCAGCCGCCCCAGCGACGACTTGCCTTCCAGGCGGCCGGCGAGGTCGTCGGCCAGCGTGACCAGCTCGTACGTCGAGCCGAGCACGAACTCGCCCGGGTGCAGCACGAAGGGCTCTTCGCCCTCCTTCTCGACCAGCGAGGTCAGCTCGTCCTGCTGCAGCTGCGGGTCGATGTGCGTGTACTTGCTGTTGTCGAACACCCGGAAGAACCGGTCCAACCGCACATCGATGCTCGACGGCTGCACCATCGCGGGGTCGAACGGATCGATCCCGAGGCGGTCGGCATCGAGCTCTTTGCGGAGGTCACGGTCACTGAGCAGCACGGATGAAGCGTAACGGGTGGATGGGGGCAGGCTGGATCAGGCAGCGCGTTCGTGGCTCCCGTTCAAGGTGCCCGCTTTGAACACCTCGTTCACCCGCTTCAGGTACCGCCTCCGGCCGAGCCCGCCGAGCAGCTCCTGCAATGCCGTCGCCCCGGGAATCAGGCGCCGCGCCGTCTCGGCCGCGAAGTTCACCCCCGCCACCGCGACAACCGCGGCCTGCGCCACCGGATCGTCCGGCAGCTCGAGGAAATCGGCGTTCTGCTTGCCGAGCACCAGACGGCTGATGGCGGAGTGGACCTGCACGTTCACGTGCGCCAGCACCTTGCCGCGGACACCGCGCCCCTCCCCGATCGCCGCATGGCTCTCGACGAGGGCCTTGGCCAGGCGCTTCGAGTCGTCGTCGGGAATGAACTCGGTCGCGGCGAGCAGCCAGAGCAGCCGCCAGGCGTCGTCCTCGTCCGCGGGCAGCAGCTCCTCGTCGACGCCCACCAGCCAGCCGATGTAGCGCCAGAGGTGCAGGATGTCGGCGCGTTCGCGCTCGGTGTAGCGCACGCCGAGCAGTTGTGTGCCGAAGACGTAGACCAGGGAAAAGAGGAGCAGCGTGCCCGCGGTCTGCACCTGGTTCACGGGCCGGTCCCAGCGCTCGTAGTCCCAGTCCTCGCGCCGGTTCATCGCGCGCCGCACGTGGGCGTGCACCACCCGGATCCGCACCGCCGCCTCATACCCCGCGGCTCCGCGCTCCATCGCCCCGGGCGTCGTGACGTCAATCCACCACGCCGCGGTCTCCACCAGCCTCTTCGTGGCCCGATACTCGATCTCCCCGGTCCCCACCAGCGCTTTCGTCGCCCGCGACGCCAGGTAGCCGCCCATCAACGACATGTCGCCCAGCGGAAACAACCCGAGCAGCCCCGCACGCGTGATCGCCCGCGCCCCCCGCGTGAGCTTCGCCCGATCCACCCAGTACGGCGTCGCTTCGATAGTCCGGATGAACTCCCGCAGCTCAGGGCTGGTTCTTGCGGTCACGCCGTGCGCCAACGCCCGCTCGAACTCGACGTGGTTGCCGGCCTCCCGGCCGAGCCACTCCACCAACGCGTCCGCCGGCGCGTCCTGCCGCTGCGCAAACTCGCGCAACCGCCGCACCTGCTCCTCACCGGCCCGCAGCCCCTCGACCCCGCGCAACCGCGCGACCAGCCGAAACCCGCCCTGCCGGAACAACACCGGGTCGTCCACCACATCCACCTCCGGCGCCGCCACCGTCGGACAACAAGTGTTGTCACTTGCCCCCGCCGGCGTCAACCCACGCCCCACTGGACACACCGACCCCGCGCCCGTGTAAGCTGGCTGGGCACTGCGGATGTAGTTCAATGGTAGAACATCAGCTTCCCAAGCTGAATACGCGGGTTCGATTCCCGTCATCCGCTCTCTTGCAAGAGCCCCAGGTCACAGGTTGTCTACTGTGGACCTGGGGCTTTTGTTTTGCCGCTCTGCCATTTCTCACGTGCCATTAATGTGCCATTAGCCGACCGGAACCGGTTGGCCGTCGTCACCCTCGTCGTCCTCCGGCGTGGCGCCCTTCCGATGCCGGTCGACAAGCTTGGACAGCCGGTCCGCGATCTGCTGGTCGGCGTCGCTGGTCGCCCGCTGGTAGATCAGGGCCGCCCGCATGTCGTCGTGCCCCATGCGCGCCATCAGATCTTTAGTCGAGGTGCCGGCCTTGGACGCCCAGATGTTCCCGGCGTGCCGCAGGTCGTGGAAGTGCAGCCCCTTCAGTCCCATCTTCTCCACGACCTCCGTCCACCGGGTCCGCTGGCTGAAGTTCGGCCGGCGGACAGCGTGCCCAGCCCGCTCACCCGTGAAGAGCAGCGCATCCTGCGGCGGTTTGACCCAGGTCTTGAGGTGCTGGAGCAGATCAGGCCGGACCGCCGCCGGAATGATCACCGTCCGCACCCCCGCCCTCGACTTGGGCGGGCCGACGACGAGCCCACGGCCGGGAACCTCGACCATCGCTCGGGTCACCCGGACCCACGCCGCATCCTCGGCGACGTCGCACCGACGCAGGGCTGTCACCTCACCCCAGCGCAACGAACCGAACGCGGCGAGTAGCACCAGGGCGCGGAACCGCTCCGGCATGCGACTGGCCAAGTCGAACACCTGCGGCACGGTGAGCACCGGTCGTTCGTCAGGGTTCTCCCGATCTGCGCCCCGAACGCGGCAGGGGTTGCGCATGAGGATCTTGTCTTCGTCCACCGCCGTGTTCAAGATCGCCCGCAGCAAGCGGTACGACTTGGCCGTCACCGTCTCCGAGACGCCCGCCGCCAACCGGTCCGACCGCCACTGCCTCACCAGCGCTGGCGAGAGCTTGCCCAACTCGACCAAACCAAGACCGGGGTCGATGTGCTTGCGCAGCAACCACTTGTACAGCTCGACCGTGCGCGGACGCAGGCCCGGTCGCTCAGTGATCCACTGGTCCGCATAGTCGCGGAGCTTGCGCTTTGCCCGTTCTGGGTCGGTCCATTCACCGTGCGCGATCTGCGTTTCGACCTCGGACAGCCAACGTTCCGCCGTCCGCTTCGTGTCGAAGGTGTTGGGCGCCGTCCTCGTGATGCCATCCGGCCCGGGATATCGGGCCTGCCAGCGGCCCGACGGCAGTTGCCGAACACTTCCGAATCCTCGGTGCCCGTGTTTGTTCGCCATTTCAGGCCGCCTTTCCCAGATCCCGACGGACCGAAGCGCGGGTGATCGGCTCAACCCGTCCCAACTGCATGAATTCCTCCAGATCGGCCACCGCCAGCCGTACGTGTGCGCCGGCCTTGTGGAAGGCGATCCGTCGTTCCGCGATGAGCCGCCGCACGAAGCGGACGCCGGTGTTCAGGTACTCGGCCGCCTCGTCGACCGTCAGGTACTTCGTCTCCATCCGTTCCCCCTTCCGGATCAGGCCGCTTGCCGAGTTGCCGAAGTTTCCGGCGGCCCCGCTGCGAGTAGCGCCCGGTCGTACTCGGCCTTCCACGTGATCCGTTCGGCGATGGCGCGCATGACCAGGTGATCCCGAGGTGGGACGTGGGCGTCGGTGGACTCAACCTTGCGCCAGACAAGCCGGGCCGGATCGGGTTCTGGCTTCTCGATCCCGACGACCGCGAGGGCTTGCTTCACGAACGCCTTGCGGTCGGCCTTGTGGTCCACGAGCGTCTTGCCCGACCACTTCCGCGACACCAGCACCCGGCGCCCAGGAAGTCCGAGCGTGGTCCGCCGATGGGCGCGCCCCTTGCAGTGCCCGGGCGTCATCTTGCCGTTGGCGCCCTTGGGTTGGATGCCGTAGAGCAGCCAGACCGCGCAGCGCGGCGAGCACGGGGTGACGGCGAGCTCGGCGTGAAGACGGTCGTGATGAGCGACTTGGGCCGCGCCGTTTGCCTCGACGACCTCGCCCGTGGACTTGGTGAGGTACTTCGTCAAGTAGCCGATGTGGCGGCCGGCCTCTTCGGTGCCGCCGAGGATGCCCTTGGAATGCACCTGCCGCCCGAACGTCACCACGTGCGCCGGTTCCTCGACCTCGTCCACGGCGTCATCCCAGGTCGTCAGTGGTCGCCGTGTCTCCGGATCGACAAAGCCTCGCTCCGGCCCGTCCCAGCTGGGCACGCGGTCGGTGTAGACGAGCTGGTCGTGATTGGGCCACCAGACCTGGTGATACGTCGCCTCCGTGACCATGCGGATGGTCTCGTGCGAGATCGAACCGCGGAGCGCGGTGTGCAGGTGCGGCGCCGTCCGCTTCTGCGGCTCAACCGTCGCGAAGTACTGCACGTCCCAGCCCACGACCCGGCGCAGGTTCTGCCACCACCGGTCCACGAGCGCGGAGAAGTGCACCGCGTCCCGAGCTGCCCGGCGATAGTCGTACGTCGACGGGTCGACCGGTGTGCCGTCCGAGCGCACCCGGCCGTAGGTGTCGCAGGTGAGCGTGACGAACATCGACGGCCGGAACTTGCCCGCGAACTCCCTGCCCACGGTGGTCTTGGCGACCTTCTTCCGAGGCAGGTTGGGCGCGTCCTGGCGACGCTTCGTCGAGCGCTTCACCGGCTTCTTCGTGGGCGGGTCAAGCGACGGCAGACGGCCCCGAACCCCGAGTTGCCGAAGTTCTTCATCCACCCCGGCGACCTCCGCGTGCACCTCCTCCGCCTCGGCCGGATCGTGTTCCAAAACCTCCCGGTAGGCCGCAACGAGATCAGCGCGGTACGTCAGTAGTTCCTTCTGGTCCTCGGTGGGGTCCTCGGAGGTTAGGTCGGGTTCTTCGGTCATGTGCCAGCCCTCGCGGCACTGAACCTGCCGAAGCGCCTTGGCCTTTCGTGCGCAAGGCAGGCACACCGATTCCACAGTGGATCCGCAGGGGACGGGGACGTATTGCAGCTCCCCGGTTTCCTTGTCGCCGACTTCCATCGTGAACGGTCGAACGCACACACCGTGCTTCTCCGCCGTCGCCTTGATGACGTCTGCCGCGAGGGGTTGGCGCAGTCGTTCAGCGCGAGTTTCGGCCATCAGGCAGCCACCTCCCCGGCGTCAGCCCAGCCCCGGAGGACGAAGATGGGCATGTCTTGGCGAACGCCTTCCGGCAGATCCGGGAACGTCACCTTGTCGAACGGCACCCCGCCGTAGACCTGCACCGGGACGCCGCACGGAGTCCGACCGTTGATGACGAGGTGGACCCGGCCGCTCGAACGAGGTCGCCAGATCATGGCCGCTATCTCGTCGAGGGTCGAGACCCACCGCAGGAGGCCGGCCGCGACCCCCGACAGGTCGGTCACATCGAGCTGGACGACGAGCGGATCGGACCAGGCGGTGACGGTCACCGACGCCGCTGGCGGCAAATGGTGCAAGTCCAAGTGGTCGCGGACCGCATCGAGGAAGACCATCAGCCGGTTCATGCAGCCACCCCCATCCCACGGGCGCCCAGATCTGCACGACCGCCGTTGGTGACGTACTGCTCCAGTGCCTTGACCGTCTCGTCTGACACCCAGCCGGCACGGACCCGCAGGGGTTCGCGGATGCCCTCGCCCCACACGTAGCCCACGCCCGCCTCGGAATCGCCGATGCGGTTGGCCCAGGCACCGCGCTCGTACGCGCCGTCGCCGAGGACCATGCCCACGTGGGTCTTCGAGGTGACTCGCAGGCACACGCGCCGGGTGAACAGCTCCCGGACCGGGACCGTGTCCTTAGTGGGTTCCTGGACGTAGCCGCGGACCGACATGCCCAGCGCCCGACCTTGTGTGGTCAGCAGGGCCACGCGCTCCACGATGGCGTCACGGGTCTTGCGGTCGGTGTACTTGGTCAGCGCCCCGATCTCGTCGAATTCCAGCAGCTCCAACGGGTACTCGGTCGATACAGGGATCGTGCGGACTCGCCCGGCGAAGGCCCGCTTACGCGACTCCATCTCGTCCACCAGGCCGTCCAGGACCTCCAACGCATCCTTGCCGCTCACGGCGTAGCGGGAGAAGATCCCACGCCCGTAGGCCAGCTCCATCCCCTTGGGATCGATGCCGGACATGCGGACGACGCCGGAGCGGATCGCCGAGGCAGCCGCGACGAGCGGGCACCACATCACCGAGTTCTTCCCCGCACCCGAGGCGCCAGCCGTGAGCGTGTGGGCCCCGGAGCCGAGCAGCGGGATGCGCCAGGCCTTCCCGTATTCCGTGCGCCCTGCCCACACGTTGCGCAGATCAACCCCGCCGGACTCGACTCCCTCCGGCAACGGCGGGCAGTGCACGAGCGACGAGAGCCGGTCGTGACGCTGGAAATCGATGGAGACGACGTTCGGCGCGACCTCCCGCACCTGGCACCGCGCGACTTTGCGAGCCACCGCCAGCGCGCGGGCCGCCTCGTCGAAGTCCTCCGGCTTCTGGCCGGCCACGAGCTCCACCCGCACCTCATCCCACGAGGCACCCGACCGAACCTTGCGCACCTTCGGAATCCGCGTTGCGGCCGGAGACGTCGAGCGACTGGCTTTACGTCCGAGGAGGTTGACATCCACCACGACCGGCAACGAACCGTCACGCACCGACAGGCCGCAGGCGTGCAGCCACGCCGGAAGCTTGCGGTTGTACATCCACCACCGCGCCCACCACGAGCGCAGGAACCGCCAGCACCGCTGGTCGAACGACATCGTGTCGATCAACCGCCAGGCGCCGAGCACAAGCGTGACACCACCGAGCACCGCAGCGAGCGACACCCAGCCCAGCACCGCACACCACGCGAGCACGGCCACCACGGCGAGCCTGGTCCGCCACCGCGTCGCGAGCTGCGCGAGTGCCCAGACGATGGCCTTGCACACCCACCAGAGCGCGATGAAGACCACCGCAGCCGCCGCCAGGGCTTCCGCCACCGACGCCAGCGCACGGCCGACCTTGTGCAACACCCACACACCGACGCCGAGCGCCGCCATTGCCACGACTACGAATCCGGCCGACATCAGCGACCACCTCGCGGCGTGAGGTTCAAGGGGAGCATTCCCGAGCACGTTGCACACTTCGTCTCGCCGGGAAGCAGCTTCGCGAATCGCTTGCAGGAGCAGCAACGCGTCCGGGTGACCCCCGTTGACACGCGCCGATTACCATCGTTTAGCGTTGTCATTGTTCACTTCCGCTGGTTGTGGACGGCGCAGGAGCGGCATGGTTGGTAGCCGGTTTCCGCTTCTGCGCCTTACGTTTCACACCACCGCATGAGGGCGCGCTTCAGCGCCGCACGTCCTCACGCGCGTTCTTGGTTTCTTCCTCTACAAAGGACTAACGACGCTCCGTCTTGTCCTCCTGAATCCGCTCGGACACAGTGGCCGCTTGACGTTCCTCAAAGCCGGCCCAGTAGTTGGCTTCGTGGTGGTGCCAGCGGTCCGCACCTGCGACGGCGCGATACATGCGCGCGTTCGCCTGGTGGAAAGCCAGCCACGCCGAGGCGTTCGCACCCGATGGAGGTCGACGGGCGTTGGCGACGTCGTGAGCTTCGAGCAACGTTGTCGGCTCAGCGGTCGTGGTCATGTTCCTGGCCTCCCTGCGCGTCGAGCGCTGCCGCCAGCTGGTCCGCCCCGTCGCGCAGCTGGCGAAGGAACTCCGTGAACCTCGGCCACTGAGCCGGATCGTTCGGCGGAGCGATCGCCAGGCTGTCCGGGGCGAGGTACAGCACCAGCCCCGGGAGCGGTGTCGAACCAAGCTGATGCATCCCGGCGACCGCTTCCGCTCCCGGGGTCCAGGTCGCGTTGAACGCCACCGTCGAGTCCTTCCTGTTGCTGCCAATACCGTGCTTGGTCCTCGAACGCCTCGGCGGCCGACTCCACTGCTGCGAGGAGCCACCACTCCAAGTCGTCCCGGTTGTTTGCGAGCGCCCGCCAAGCCGAAGCGACCGACCACGACGCGTCCGCCATCGCGGAAGCCCCACCGTGGTCTCCCCGGCCCACCCGAGCCGCGAACTCCGACGCAGCGCCGTACCGGCGGTAGGCGTGCTCCCACGCCTGCACCAAGTCGACCCCGGCGGGGACCCGCTTCATCACGCCGCCTTCTGCGCCGACTCAGTCGAGGTGTTGCGAGCCGGCTTCGCCGAGCTGACAGAGGCCTTGAAGCCCGTCGCGCGGAAGGCGTAGGACTGGTACTTGAACTCCCCGTTCCCGGCCACGCGGGGTTCAGCGGTGAGCCCTTCCAGCTCGATCGGTCGCATGCCGGGCAGAGCCTCGGACGTCGTCGGCACCGGCTGAACGTCGGCCAGGAACGTCACGTCAAACGACGCACGCTTGGAGTTGGTCTCGTTCGGGTCGGTGACCGTCGCCTTCCACTGCCGCTTGCCCGTGGTCTCGTCCACGCGTTGGCGAGCCGGCCGACCCGCCGCCCGGTCCTCCCGCGACTGATACTCGTTGTCCGGCGCGACCTCGCCGACCAGCACCAGGCCGAGCGGGAAAGCCTCGTCGAAGTCGATCGCGAACCGGTGTCCCTTGCTGATCGCCATGGTGGTTGCCCCTTCTGTCGTCATGTCTGGTCTCTGGGGTCCCTGTGGGACCGCTCTCCCCGTTAGAAGTAGTTCTATTAGAGGCTGCGACGATCAACTTGTCAATAGAACTATCTCTAACCCGCTCAGTAGACCATGATGAGCCGATACCGCTAGCGTTATCGACCGACAGAGGAGGACCACGTGGGCACTGGGTACCGCGACCTGGCCGCGAGCCTGCGCGACGCGATCCAGCGGGGCGACTACGCCCCGGACTCGACGCTGCCGAAGCAAGAGGAGCTGGCCGAGGAGTACGGCGTCAACGTCAACACGGTCCGCAAAGCCGTCGGCGTCCTGGAGGCCGAAGGGCTGGTGACACCGATCCGCCGACGCGGCACCGTCGTTCGCGCCCGCCCGCCGATGAAGCGCCTCGGCACCGACCGCTACGCCAAGAGCAAGTGGAAGTACGGCGACACGGTGGCGTTCATCGCCGACCGCGAAGCGTCCGGCCGCGAGTGGAAGCCCACCGACCAGACGCAGACCGTCTCAAAGGTCGAGGCCGACAAGGAGATCGCCGAAGCCCTGGGTGTCGACGTCGGCTCACTCGTCTACGAGCGCGCGCGTCTGGTCAAAGACGCCGGCCACCCCACGCACACCCTCTCCAGCTACTACCGGCCCGAAGACGTCGAGGGCACTCGCCTCGTCGACGACACCCCAGGACCAGCCGGCCGAGGCGGTGGCTTCCTCGTCCTCACCCTCCAGGGCCTCGAACCCGACACGATCAGCGAGACCTTCTACTCACGCATGCCCACGCCCGGCGAGATCGAGACGCTGGAACTCCCGGCCGGCGAGCCCGTCATGGTCCTGCAGCGCCGCACGTTCACCGCAGACGGCCGGGTCGTCGAGTTCGCGCGTGGCGTCCACGCCGCGAGCCGTTTCTCCTGGTCGTATACGTTCAAGCTCCCCGACTGATCCCGGAGTCCATGCATGCCCGAGCACTCGACCACCCTGCCGGACAGCCTCCGCGCCGACGTCCAAACGCTCTGGGACTACCACGACATGCACCACGAACTCCGGCCCACCGATGTCGGGATCGGCTTGGGGAGCCACGATCTCGGCGTCGCGACGTATACGGCAGAGCTGTACCACAAGGGGTACTTCCCGCGGATTGTCTTCACTGGAGCCAACGCACCGACGACTGTCGAGCGGTTCCCGCGTGGGGAGGCCGTGCACTACCGGGAGCACGCGTTGGAACTGGGGGTCCCCGATGACGCGATCCTGGTCGAGCCGGAGGCGCGGAACACCGGGGACAACATCACGTTGAGCCGTCAGCTGCTGGAGAAGGAGGGGATCGAGGCCACGTCGGTCACGCTGATCTCGCGCCCGTACCAGCAGCGCCGTGCCTATGCGACGTGCGAGAAACTTTGGCCCGAAGTCGACGTTATCTGCGCGTCTCGACCCCTGCCCCTCGACGAGTACATCAAGAGCATCGGCGACGTGGACCGCATCATCAACATGCTCGTCGGCGACACGCAGCGGATTTCTCTGTATGCCGAGCGTGGATTTGCCGCGCCTCAGGCGGTCCCGGACAGCGTAGAGCACGCGTATCGCAATCTTATTTCGATGGGTTTCGTCAGTCGGATTATCTGACGTCCAGCAAGTTGCGAGTTGGCCGCATCGTGTTTAGCTACACAACCGTCGTGCTGGCGCAATGAGATCGACGGTCCATGTGTCGACGCCGATTTTGCTTCGGGCGCGAACTTGGCCTGACTTTCCGGCAGGGTCCCGAACATTCTTGGCGACACCTGTCAACGTTGTACCAGTTCTTCGTATTGCGGTGGATTTTGCTATCTGTTCGGGCGATGCAGTTATGTAGGCACTGTCTGCTAATGTGCAAATGCGCGTAACGTCTTCTGGCGACGGTCGTGGTGTCACGCCAGCTCGGTACGGCGCCAGCAACGCCAACGGGGTTTCCGTCAGTAGGTCGCTCCACACTCCGTCATGATGAGCGTTTGGCGCGCCATGGTGCGGGACCTTGTATACAGATGCTTTCCGCTTGGGTTTGAATCCGTCGAGAATTGCACTCCATCCACATTTTTTAGGGCCCTTCAAAAGGTCGGCGCCAAGTAGAATATCTTTGTCGCCCGCCGTGACCCATAAAGCAACCGCTAGTTCGTTTGGATCGGCAGATGTCAAGATTTGGCGGTCGTTTGCCTGAGCAAAACCCTTGGCCATAGCTTTAATGGACCGAGTCACGGCTTCATCAGAAGGGGAAAGTGCTTGCACGGAAGCGAAGGGGCCATTAGCATGAGTGGCCTCCAGCAGAACTCGACCGTCGTACGCCCGCCTCATGGGAGTCGAGTTTCGACGCCTACCACGGTCTTCAACTATTTCGAATACCTTTCGATACTCCCTTCGAATACTACTTCTAAGTAGTTTCTCCGTTTCCCTGTCAATTTCGATTGTAGCCATAAACTCTTCCGATGTTAAAGCGGAAGATCCCACAAATAAAGCAGACTCACTCTTCCGTAAAATATCAGAAATTCCTGCAATATGGTCGTCGTGCGCATGGGTCCCAACCACCATCTTCACGGCGGTTGCCATGTTAACGCCTATTTGCTCGAAGTATTCGATAACGGGATTCTTGTGGTTCGATTGGTCCACGCATGAGTCGACTACTATCCATTGCTCATGACCTAGGTGGACGGCGACGGACTCGCCTTTTCCGGGCCCAAATATCGATACTTCAATGACGTCTTCATCTGGTGGGCTAGTCGACATACTTGTTGAATTCACGCGACCGTCTCGCAGCTCGCTGTTTGATTCGATTCAGTTCATCTTCAGTCCACCGACCCACTCGCTTTAGTCGCAGAGCTGAAGTTCGCGTAGGTGGCCCGCCGGCTTCAGTGATGGTACGAACAGTCACATAGAACATGTCCCCAGGCTGCAATTCCTTGGGGTCGATCTCAGTCGCGAGCTGCGAGACATCGAAATCTGCATGGACGACTGGTCCAGAATGTTCTAATGGTGCAAGTTCCGCCTCGAATACCTCGCCATCAATACGGAGGACGCGACCCTCCCATTTCTGCATTCCCGTAACATTGAAATGAGTGACAGGTTCTGAGCTGGTGTCACGTGCATGAACAAGAAAATTCCGCAAGGTACGGATTCGTTCTGCTGCGGGTTCTTCTACGGTTCCGCTGTGGCTCGAATTTTCGGTTAGGACTCCACTGGGGCCGGAAGGCAAGATCCGCTGCAGTGCTTTGCGGACCGCAATGCGGCTAACTCGAACCTGGCGCGTCGCGTCCTGGGCGAGCTCATTCTTGCGCTCAAGCAGCCAGGTGTCTTCTTCTTGCTTAGCCGGGGAGTTTGAGCTAGGTGAAGTGCCGACACTTCTCAGCAACGCTGAGCTGATTGACTTAGTCGGTACCAAGGCTCCCATTACACTTCACCCATCTTCTTGGAGATCTTACTAAGCACATTCCTTGCTCGGGTCATTGCTTGACCCCACTCGGAACCGAGAATATCGATAGCTAGATCTCGCTTGGATAATGAAGGTTCAAGTGGCTGTTGGACTATTTTTTGCAACTGGGCCCGACTCTTCGGCGTATCACTGCTTCTGTTAAGACTGAAATGATCGTTGTGGGCGAAGAATACGCCATTTTCGATCAAATTGGAGGTCTCAACTGTAACCTGAATTTGTCCGGCATGTGAGTCTTGGCGCGCGCCAATCATTGTAATGCTTCTCATGCCAGACAACTCAAGAAATCCGTTCCAAAATTCCTTTGGGGTCAACGAATCGCCGAACGCGTGCCAGTGCTCGAAATCGCTAGCTACGAAATGAATATTTGTGTTGATGCCCAGTGCGGCGACAGGAGTTACGGTAAGAGTGCTCAGAATCCCCACGACCAGATCGCGCAAGCGCTCAGACTCGCCGGGGTCCGTGGTTGATGCTTGAATTCCATCGGCGGTGACCTGAAGGTTTAGCCATCCGGCCCGGAATGACGCTAGCTCCGAAGCGATAACTTGAACTTCAGCGGCGTCGAACTCCCCAGGCCCGATCAGCTGCTGCATGAGAAGCCAGCTCGGAGAAAACAGAGCAGGGCTGAATATGCCCTTCACGACGATGGTGGTGTCCTCGGCAGCCACTTTGGGAACAGCCACCTGAGATGCCTCCGTTCGCTGGCTGTGTGCAGAGCGTCGCCGCGGCGCTGGTGCCGTGATGACGTCAGTCATTGCCATCTTGCCACATTGCACGAACTTGGTCATCCCACTGTTTGCACTGGTCAGCGCGCTGATCGCCGTATGGATGCCCTCAGACTCTGCTGCCGAACTTGGCTCTAGGGGATCAAGTGGGCGCCGCCGTCGGCGGCGCGCCGGTGCGGTATGTAGCCCCTCACGTGGGCGACCGCACCCGCTCCGGCACGGCGGGCTGCCGCTCCGCTTCGCCCACCGGCCGGGCGGCGCGGTCGCCAGTGGGGCGCGTGCGTAGCGCCGCTCACCGACGGCGCGCATGCGCCACAGAGTCAGGGCCGGAGGAGCCTCCCCATCGAGAGCCATGCCGTCACGGTCGCTCTCAGAGCCGCGAGCGTTACGCACGGAGGTCGCCAGTCTCCACCCCGAAGCCGGATCGTGACAACGGCCGGCGACACCGCGTCAAGGCGGGAAAGCGTGCCTTGACCCGGCACCACCGGCCGCGTGCGGGCTTCGTATCGGGGTGAAGGGAGGGGAGTGGGTAGGCGGCGGCGTGCCATTGCCGTGCCATTCAGGCCGGTCAACCACGGTCAACGGCGGCCGACCGCAGGTAGCCCGGTCCCCAGGTCAGAGCCACTATCGGCCATGATCACCCTGGTTCCCAAGCTGAATACGCGGGTTCGATTCCCGTCATCCGCTCCAAGAATTGTTGTACTCCTCAGGGCCATTTCAGCCCAGGCAGTTGTGCGGACACCACTTCCGCCAAGTCACGCAACTTGTTGTCCTCCTGGGACTCATTCAGCGTGCGAAGCACCGACAGCATTAGCGCCCATTGCCGGGGTTCCAGCATCATGGTGACGATCTCGTCCCGTGGCGGCCATCCCAGCGAGTCCTTGCGACTGTCGTCGAACGATCTCGTCCAGGCCCAGCCCGCCTCGCGGATGCTTTGGGCCGCCTGCACGTCCCTGGCCCATGCGCCGTCGTCGATGCGGGCGTAGACCTCGGTTTCGAGGGCCCAATTGATGAGGAGCCATTGGCCCACCGTGACACGGACCGGCCCGATTCTTCGCTGCCCAATGGTTCGCATGCCGCGATCTTGGTGGGAGGTTCAGCGGCGAGTCAACGGCATGCACAGTCACCGATTCGATTTACCGTGATCACCGTCGGCCAGTCGATCAAGCGCCGACCGCAGAAACGCGTCGCGGCGGGAAGTGAGCGTGGCAGCGGTGAGGTCGGAGCGGCCCTGGTCATGGATGGCGGGGAGCCAAGGCGCCAGCTGCGGAGGTGTGCTGAGCGCCGCGACCACGTCCTAGTACGGCAGGTCCGATGCGCGGCGACCGGTGCGATGCGCCCAGCCCGAGAGAACAACAGCCGCCGCGGGGGTGCCGAACATGAGTGCGGCGTCCAGGCGAAGGGAGGCGAGGTCGAGGCTCGGGTGACCGGCGCCGGCGCAGTCCCAGTCGAGGACGGCGGTCAGGGTGGTTCCGGGACGTGGGCCGCGGTGGCCAGCCGGAGGGCAGTGGCCTCGGTGGCCAGGGCGGAGCCGGTACGGAGCACCGCCGAGGAGCCGTCGGTGAACTGCAGCAGCCACGGGGCGCCGCCTTCGCGGAGGCCGCGGTGGCGGGACACGCGCTTTCCGACAGTTGCTTCCGACCACGTGATCGCGTCGTCGAAGGCCATGTCGCAGCAGCCGGACTCCAGGGACAATGGCCCCATGCGGCTCAGCGACCTGATCACCGAGCTCCTCGAGATCCTGCGCAGCGGCGAGCAGGACGTCACCTGGAGCAGCTACGCCTCCGTCGACGACGCAATCACAGAGCTCGAGGACCTGCGGCACAGGATCAGCGAGCCGGAAGCCCGGCAACGGCTCAGGTTCCTGTGCCTGCCCACCGGCGCCCTCGAGGAGATCGCGATTTCCAGTGGCTGGGCGAAGGAATGGCTCAGGCTCGTCAACGAGGAGTACCGCTCCGAAATCTATCCACAATAGACGTTCCGGTAGGGCACATGCCCAGAAGCCGGTGGATTCCTCCTGCGAGACGTCGTGCAGGACGACCGCTCTTCCGCATGCGCGACCTGGGGCTGGAAAGCTGGGCGCCCTGGGCGCGGGCGTGCACACCGGGCCGCAGGGCGTGGCCCCATCGAACGCGCCGCGCCGCGAACGTGTCAAGGCCGCCCTATTCACCCAGGCGGCGACGCAACCGGGAGGCGTGGCCGGCGGTCAAGCCCGTCGCTTCGGCCTGGGCCAGGGCCGCGGCGGCCGCGGGGCGGTTTCCCAGGCGGTGCAACAGTTCCGCGCGCGTCGCGTGCCACCAGGGGTAGTCACCGAGCCCGTCGAGAGAATCCACGAGCGGCAGTGCGGCCGCGGCGCCGTCACGTTCGGCGATGGCCGCGGCGCGGTTCAGTGACACCACCGGGCTCGGGCGGACGGTGAACAGCACGTCGTACCAGGAGATCACGACGTCCCAGTCGGTGGCCGCGTACGTCGGCGCCAGCACGTGGCACGCGGCGATCGCGGCCTGGACAACGTAGGCGTTCGGGGCCGCGGGCGTCCGCCGCAACGCGCGGCCCACGAGCACAACGCCTTCCTGGATCAGCACCGCGTCCCACAGCGAACGGTCCTGGTCCGCCAGCAACACGGGCAAACCGTCGTCGGCAACGCGCGTGCACCGGCGCGCGTCGTGCAGCAACAGCAACGCCAGCAGCCCCAGCACGGTCGGCTCGTCCGGCATCAGCGATGCGAGCAGCCGCGCCAGCCGCACGGCCTCGTCGACAAGCGGGGCGCGGAAGCCCGCGTACCCCTCGTTGAAGATCAGGTACACCGTCGCCGCGACGGCGTCCAGGCGGGCGGGCAGCTCGTCGGCCGCCGGCACGCGGTAGGGGATCCCGGCCGTCGCGATCTTCTGCTTCGCGCGCGTGAGGCGCTTCGCCGCCGTCGCCTCGGGCAGGCGCAGGCCGCGCGCGACCTCGGCGGTCGACAAACCGCCGAGGGTCCGCAGCGACAAAGCGACCTGCGCGTCGACCGAAAGGCACGGGTGGCAGCAGGTGAACACGAGCCGCAGCAGGTCGTCGCGGATTACCGACGGGGGTGGATCGTCGTCGGGGAGCGGCATCGCGTCCGCCTCCTTCCCGACGCGTTTGGCCTCGCGGCGCACCACGTCGACGGCGCGCCGCCGCGCCGTCACCAGCAGCCAGGCCCGCGGGTTGTCCGGGACGCCGTCGCGCGGCCACGTTTCGAGCGCTCGCACGACGGCGTCCTGCACCGCGTCCTCGGCCAGGTCCACGCTGCCGGTGACGCGCACGAGCGTGGCGAGCACCCGGGTCCCCTCGTCCCGGATGAGCCGCGCCAGCGTGTCACCGGCGAGCGTCACCGGGTGAACTCGACGACCGGCCGCACCTCGACGGCGCCGTCCCACGCCCCCGGGATCTGCGCGGCGACCTTCACCGCTTCGTCGAGGTCGGCGCACTCGATGAGGTAGAAGCCGGTGAGGGCTTCCTTCGTCTCGGCGTACGGGCCGTCGCTGGTCACGATGTCGCCGCCCTTGCCGCCGGTCACGCGGACGGTGGTGGCGGTCGCCGTCGGGTAGAGGGCCCTGCCACCGCGGATGACGGCCGCGGCGGCCGCGCCGAACTCGTTGTAGTCCTTGATCATCGCAGCGGCTTCGGGCTGCGTCGGGTCCACGTCGGCGGAGTAGATGATCGCGGCATAGGTGGGCATAACTGCTCCTGAAAGTGTCCGGACCGGCGCCGTTCGCCGGCTAACACTCTAAGGACGAACGGCCCCCACCGCGCCAGGACAATCGCCGCGGAAAAACTTCAGCCTTCGACGAGCTCCCACTCGGACCCCGGCTCCGCGCGGTCGAAAACCTGGCCGGGCGCGGCCTGCAGCACGGTCACGACGTCCGGGTACAGGCTCACCACGTGCTCCAGCTCCAGGCCCTCGACCTCGAAGTCCTCGGCCTCGGGCACCTCGAAGCCCACGAAGAGCCACGTGCCGTCACCCTCGCGCACCACCTGGCGCACCGCGCGCACGGGAGCATCGGCCCCGGTCACGATCTCGGTGAGGCCGGTCGAGAGCTGCACTTCATCGAGCGGTGAGCCCGGGTGCGGCCACGCGGCGATGCGCGCTTCGCGGATCTCGCGGTCCTCGGCCTCGTCGTCGGAGTCGGCGACGGAGCTCAGCAGCCAGGCCGAGCGCTCCGGATCCCAGTCGGCCGCCATACCGGTCGGCAGCGACGCCAGGGCCGTGAGCTGCGGGATCAGCTCCACGGCCTCGCCCAGCGACAACGCCCCGAACTGCTCGCGGTTGACGTCCATGTCCTCGTCGAACTCGGCGCCGTCGCTGATGAACCAGTCGTCGTCATCGTCGAGGACCACGAACGCGAGCTGCGAGGGATCCTCCAGCAACGCCCGCGCGAAAATCACCGGCGACTCCGGGTCCTGCCGCAGCGGCCACTCGTTCGACATGCTCTTCTCCCCGCGTCGTGCCGGCGTCCGCGACCATCCCACCAGACGTCCGAGACGGGCTCGCACCGGGCTGAAAACGCGCTAATTCCACGGCCGTTGGATTATCCTGGACGGATGGTGCTGCCCGAACGTCTCGCCCACTTCAACCGCGTGGTGACGAACCGCGTCACGGGACCGTTCGCCGGACGGCTGCCGGGGTTCGGGATCCTCGTGCACCACGGCCGCCGCTCCGGCAAGGAGTTCCGCACCCCGCTGAACGTGTTCCGCACGTCCGAGGGTTTTGTCATCGCGCTCACCTACGGCCCGGACACCGACTGGCTCAAGAACGTGCTCGCCGCGGGCCACGCCGAGCTGATCACGCGCGGCCGAAAATGGCGGGTGAGTGATCCACGGCTGGTGCATGATGGGTCCCGCCGGGCGATGCCGCCGGGGGTGCGCCAGTTCCTCGGACTCGTCGGCGTGGAGGACTTCCTGCTGGTCAAACGGGGGTGAACCGTTGCTCACGGGCAAGCTGGTGCGACTGCGGGCGCTGGAGACCACGGACGCTGAGTCGCTGTACCGCTGGATCCACGACGACGAGGTGGGGCAGTGGATGGACGCCTCGTACCCGCGTTCGCTGGACCAGGTGCGCAAGCGCTGCGAGGAACGCCCGGTCAACACGCACTCCCACGTGGTGCTCGGCATCGAATCCGTGGCCTCGGGCGCGCTGATCGGCGTGACCGACCTGCGCGACGCCACGCCGGAGACCGGGCGCGCCGAGCTGGACATCTACATCGGCGAGAAGGACCACTGGAACGGCGGCTACGGCACCGAAGCGTTGCGGCTGATGTGCCGCTACGGGTTCGACATGATGCGGCTGCACCTGATCGCCCTGTGGGTGGTCGCCGAGAACGAACGCGCACGGCACGTGTACCGGAAGGTCGGGTTCCGTGAGGACGGGCGGCACCGTGAGTGTTTCCGGGGTGGGGACGGGAAGTACTACGACATGTACTTGATGAGCTTGCTGGAAGGCGAGCTCATCGACTGACGGCCGGGTTGGCAACGGGGCGGGGTCGAGTTCACCTGTCGAACGGCGGGTCGGGACGGCGCCGCGCCGGTGGTGGTCGCTCGCGGTTGCTCAGCTTGCCTGAGTGAATCGCGATCGGGAGACACGGTTCGAGCGGTCCGGGCGCGTCTCTGGGGGCTGGTCTTCACGCACACTCGCGAGCTGCGCAACAACCAGCAATCCGACGCCGGCGATCTCCGCACGCGACCCGCGACCTGACCACGGCGGCCCGGCCCACGACCTCGAAGCCGGCCAGGTATGTGGGCGCCAGTTCGGTGCCGCAGAAGCTTGCCCACCCTTGCCTAGCGTGACGATCCCACCGGACTGGCGTGATCTTTCCGCCGCGCCGGGAGAGACACACAGCCCCGGCCCTCCCAAGGGGGCGTCTCCGTCCCAGTCTAATCGGCCCCCACCGACAGATTCGGGAAAAGGACGCCGGAGTGGTCCAGTTGTCCACAACTGCGGAAAGCCTGTGGACAAGCTCGAAAATCACCCGGATGCGGTGAGAAAGTCGTTTCCCGACTGCACGCAGGAGTCGGGCGGCGGCGCGCCGTGGGAAGTCGCTCACCTGGATGCCGCTGGAGAGTCCGCGACTGGCCGTATGCCCAAAGTCAAGACGGCGCCCACCACGCATACCGCGAGACAGTCCGCGACCGGCTGCATGCCCCGAGTAACCCGGCGACCCGCCGTGAGCAAGCCGGCGACCGGAGGCACGCCGCGGGAATTGGGAGCCGGCGGCAAACGCGAGAGAACAGCGGCAACCGGAATCAGAGCAAGAGCCGACGCGGAGCCTTCCGTCGCCACGACTCAAACAGGAGTTCCTTCAGCTGCACCGGATCCACGCTCGCGAGGTCGACCAGGATCGAGCCGTGGCCGTCGTAGTGGGGCGTCGTGAAGTAGGCCGGGTCGTCCGAGGCGAGGAGGGCCTCCTTTTCCTCGAGACCGCAGAAGAGGACCACGCCACCCTCGGCTTCGGTGCGGTGGCGGGCGAAGCCCTTGCCCGCGACCTTCAGCGCGGGCGTGCGGTACCAGGTGGATTCTTCGGTTTCCGGTAGCTCGGCGGCGAGCGCGACCACATCGTCCCAGTTCATGACGACCATGGTGCGCCGCCGGGACAGAAAGTGCTTGGAAAAACGAGAGCCCCGCCCCTCGGGACGACGAAGGGGCGGGGCTTCCGAAAATGCCGCTACGGCACCATCGTGATCCGGTCCGCCGGCGGCGGGGCGATGCCCGGGTGCGCGCCGAGGTACGCGATCAGCGCGTCGAGGTCCACGGGGCCGCCCGCGAGGTCGGTGCCCTTCGTGAACTCGGTGAAGCCGTCGCCGCCCGCGGCGAGGAAGTTGTTCACCGAGACGCGGAACGTCGCGGCCGGCTCGACCGGCGTGCCGTTCACCGTGATGTTCGAGACGCGCGAGCCGATCGGCGCCGACGCCGAGTACGTGTAGTGCAGGCTGCTCGAGATCTGCAGGATCTTGGTGCCGCCCGGCTGGCCCCACTGCTGTTCCAGCACGTTCTTCAGGTTCGCGCCGGTGAGCGTGATCGTCTGCATGATGTTCGCGAACGGCTGCACGGTGAACGCCTCGCCGTAGGTCACCACGCCGTCGCCTTCACCGTTGGGCGAGGAAGCGTAGGTGAGGTCCGCGCGGATGCCGCCGGGGTTGGTGATGGCGACGACCGCGTTGTTGGACTTGGTGCCTTCGAGCTGGGCATCGGCGATCACATCGCCCAGCTTCGACTCGCCCGAGGGCGCGCCGGCCGCGGTCAGGTCGCCGGTGATGGTGCCGACCTGCTTGTTGGCGATCGGGCCCGACTTGGTCTTGGCCTCGTCCACGAGCTTGGCCACGGCCGGGTCCGGCGTCACGTCGCGGGTCACGATCTCGTTGTGCGCCTTGGTCTGCGAGCGAACGACGTCCCTCGTGCGCTTGTCGATCTCAAGGTCCACGACGGAGAGCAGCTTCCCGAACGACGCACCCTGGATCACCGGACGCGGGTTGCCCGCGGGGTCGTTGATCACGCAGTTGTACTGCTGGTGGCTGTGGCCGGTGAAGATCGCGTCGACCTTCGGGCTCACGTTCTTGGCGATCACGTCGGCGTCGCCGCCCGGCGCGACCTTGCAGTCGTTGGGACCGGAGCCCGGCAGCGTTTCGTCGCCCTGGTGCAGCAGCACGACCTGGGCCTTGATGCCGAGCAGGTCGAGCAGGTTCGCGGTGCGGTTGATGGCCTGGGTCTCGTCGCCGAACTTGAGGCCCTTGATCGCGTCGGGCGTGACGACCGACGGCAGGTCCTTCAGCGTCGCGCCGATGATGCCGATCGGCACCCCGCCGGAGAACTGCACCGAGAACGGCAGCAGCGCGGGCAGGCCGTTGGTGAAGTACACATTGGACCCGAGGATCGGGAAGTTCGCGCCCTTGTACGTGGGACGGAACTGGCAGCCGTCGGTCTTGTTGCAGCCGCCGAACTGCATGCGCAGCAGCTCCTGGTAACCCTCGTCGAGCTCGTGGTTGCCGACCACGGAGGCCTTCACGCCCAGCTCGTTGAGGAAATCGATGGTCGGCTCGTCGTGGAACAGCGCCGAGATCACCGGCGACGCGCCCACGTTGTCGCCCGCGGACAGCACCATCGAGTTGGACACCTGCGACTCGAGCTGCTTCACGTGCGTCGCCACGTACGCCGCGCCGCCCGCGTCCACACTGGTCCCGTCGGCCATGAACACCTTGCCGCCCGACCCCGACGGCGGCTCGAGGTTGCCGTGCAGGTCGTTCAGCGTGATGATCCGGACGTCCGTGGTGGTCTGAGCCGCCGACGCCGGCACGCTCGTAGCGGCCACAGTGGCCAGTGCGGCCGCGGCGGTGACCGCGAGCCGGGTGAAGAGCCTCATGTTTCCTCCGTTTTCGGCGCCCGTCGTCCCCTGGACGGGCACACGGCGGTGCAGTCTGCCCAACGGGAAGGGTCCTCACCAGAGGAAAAAGGATGGTGATGGGCAAATGTCACCCGGCGTTTCCGCCCTGGTGTCCGGTTCGGGCAACGGCACTGCCCGCCGTAACGCTCAGCCCCCGTGCCACGATCAACCGGCCGAACCCCGGGGAGCCGCCATGGAACTGCAGATCGTCCTGACCGTGATCGTGGTCGTCGCGCTGCTGGTGGGTGGCACGGTTTTCGCGGCGTGGCGCTCGGAGCGGGCCGAGGACAAGCAGCGCGACGACGAGCCTGACCGATCGGCTTAAGCGGGCCTCGGCCAGATGGCCGACCCGGCCACGATCCGTCCGGCTCTTCGACCGAAGTGGCGCGACCCCCAAGATCCATAACGTTCTCGGCATGACGAACGCACAGGTCACGGCCCTGCAGTACGGACTCATCGGATTCGTCGCGGTGTGGGGCACGCTGCTCATCCCGCAGCTCGTGGTTCAGCTCGCGCGCCACGGTCGCCCACGGCTGCGCGGCCTGGTGACCTCGGCGATGCTCGTCTTCTACGCCTGCATGACGCTCGCGGTCGTGTTCCTGCCGCTGCCGAGCGCGAACGGGCGGCGGCTCGAGCAGACGGTGCAGCTGCGTCCGTTCCAGTGGATCTCCGACATCCACACCGAGCTCGTGAAGCACGGTCTCTCGGCTTCCCACTGGTTCAGCACGCAGACGTTCCAGCAGGTCGCGCTCAACGTGCTGCTGTTCGTCCCGCTGGGCATCTTCGCGCGGATCCTGTGGCGCCGCGGCCTCGTCGGCGCGCTGGCGGTGGGTGCGACGGCCTCACTGGCCATCGAGATCACGCAGCTCACCGCGAACTTCGGGACGGCGCCGTTCGTCTACCGCATCTTCGACGTCGACGACCTCATGACCAACACCTTCGGCGCCGGGCTCGGGTGGCTCTTCGGCGCGCTGCTGCTGGCCCTGCGCGGAATCCCTTCAGCGGTCCACGCTCAGCCGGCCGGGCGCGAGCGGATCGACTTCGCCCAGGCTCGCTAGCCGCGCCTTGCGCCGCTGCGCC
Source organism: Amycolatopsis sp. NPDC004368 (assembly GCF_053602515.1). NCBI lineage: Bacteria > Bacillati > Actinomycetota > Actinomycetes > Pseudonocardiales > Pseudonocardiaceae > Amycolatopsis > Amycolatopsis sp. NPDC004368. The sequence continues at coordinate 297,072 of NZ_JBSGDT010000001.1, forward strand.
GCCCGCCGGGCGGCGCGCCGGTCTTCCAGGACCACGATCAGCGAGGCGGCCGCGAGAATGAGCGCCACCAGTGCGAGCACAACCCAAAGCTGCACGCGGGCTCCTCCCTACGACGTTGTGCGAGAGATCACACAGGGTACCTAGATCGGTGCCTGATCCGCTACCCCGCGTGCGGAGAACCAATCCCGGTCATCGGTCACCCAGCGGTCGAACTCGAGATCGGCCGAGGTCAACGCGTCGGCCAGCTCCGCGAGATCGAGGCGGCGGCAGGTGAATTCTTGGTGCCAGTGGTGGTTCGGAGCCGTGTATCGGACGGTGGCGGCCAGCAGAGGGCCGTCGCGCACGACGTCGTGCAGCGAGACGGCGATGTCACCCAGCCGACCACCGGGCCCGGCCGCCACGTGGTCGAACCACTCCGGCGGATGCCATTCGACGAGCAGCCGACCGCTCGGCGCGAGGTGTCGCCGGGCCGCGGCGAGCAGGTTGTGACGCTCCGTTTCGTCAGCCGTGTTGACCAGGTGGCTGCCGAGCAGGACCACGCCGAACTCGCGGCCCAGGCGCAGATCGCCGATGCGGGCGCACACGGTTTCGGCACCGCGGACGTGCTCGAGCATGTCGAGGGACTCGTCGACCGCGACCACGGCGTGTCCGAGCTCGGTCAGCGGATGCGTCACGCGGCCGCAGCCGCTGCCCAGCTCCAGGATCGACGCGCCGGCGGGCACGGCGCCGTGGATGATTTCGGGCTCGCCGACGGCGGGGAGCTGCAGGTAGAGGTCGATGGGGCAACCGTCCGGGGTCATGTCCGACAGCGTGCCCGAAGCTGGGCCGATGAGGTTGGGGCTACTCCCAGAGTTGGCTGGCCACCTGGAGTTATCCACGCTCAGCTCCGCTGAGGCTGAGTTGTCCACAGATTTTCCAATCGCCGTTTTCGGACCGCTGACCTCGGTAAACTGGAACAGGGCAGCCCCCCAGAGGAGGGCGGGGGTCGGTCCCGCACCCGCAGGGAACCTCCCGCGCCGACGCGGGTCCGTCCCGCGCCGGCGAGCACGCGCCGTGCGCGATTTTCCGCCCACCCGCGGCGGGCAGCCGCAGATCGAAGCCAGCCGGGCAACCGCCACGGGGTCAGGGCCACCAGCGTGCCCGAGACTGAGCCCATGCCCATCCGACCCACCAAGGACCAGCTCGCCGCGGCGAAGGACAAAACGATTCCCGATGTGCTCGCCCCCGGGCTGGACGTGCTGTTCTGCGGCATCAACCCCGGCCTCTACTCCGGCGCGCTCGGCCTGCACTTCGCGCGCCCCGGGAACCGCTTCTGGCCCGCCCTGCACGCCGGTGGCTTCACGCCGCGGCTGCTGGACCCGAGTGAGCAGCACGAGCTGCTCGACCTGCGCCTCGGCATCACCAACGTCGTGGCCAGGACCACCGCGCGCGCCGACGAGCTCACCGACGGCGAGCTGCGCGAAGGCGGCAAAACGCTCGTCGAAAAGGTCCTGCACAACAAACCGAAGTGGCTGGCTGTGCTCGGGATCACCGCGTACCGCACGGCGTTCGGCGAAAAGCGCGCCCAAGTCGGCCCCCAGGAGCGCCGGATCGGTGGCACCGGGGTCTGGGTCCTGCCCAACCCGAGCGGCCTCAACGCCCACTGGACACCCATCGGACTGGCCGGTGAGTTCGCCGCGCTGCGTGCACGCGTTGTCACGGAGCGGCCAACTTTTGGGCGACACCCTCAGTAGCAAACGGAGGATTGCCCGTCGCCGTACAGGGCCGAAAAGGCGCTGATCAAGGGCTTTTCTCTACGGAGAGTTTGCTGCAACCGGCCGATACGGCCATGAGGGGGAAACCGCGTCACAAGTGCCTTCAAGAGGAGTCGAATCAACGACAAGGTGTCATTCCTGTCCGGTCCCAGCAGGGGGGACCGGGTGGTGCCGCGACGGCACGCCGGGGGGCGTGCGCGGACGTCCGGCGACCCGGGAGCGACCTGGAAGACGGAGGCCCGAGATGCGCGGCATCGAGCCCCACCGAGAGCCCCACCACCGAGAGCTCCACCGAACGCCGGCGGTGCCCGGACAACCGGCCGCGAACCGCAGCCTCGGCGTGGCTGTGGTCGACCCGATCCCGATCTTCCGGGAGGGCCTCGCGTCGATGGTCCACCGGACGCCGGGGCTGCACTGGGCGGGCCAGGCGGCCAGCCACCACGCCGCGATGCAGCTGTGCGAGCAGGTGCGTCCCGATGTGGTGATCCTCGATTCGGCGCTCGACCCCCACTGCCACCTCACGAAGCTGCTCAACTCCGGCGACCCCGCCGTGGTGCTCGTGACGCTGGTGCGCGACGTCAACCGCACCCAGCAGTACCTGGCCACGGCCATCGCGGCCGGCGCGCACGCGATCGTGCCCCGGTCGGTGGACCCGCGGCGGCTGGCCGAGGCCGTGCGGCGCGCGCACAGCGACCGTCGCTACATCGACCCGGCGCTGGCCGCGCTCACTGCCCGGCCCAAGCGCCAGCCGTCCCCTCGCGCCGCGCCGGCCGAGGAGCACCTGACGCAGCCGAAGGGCGCGATGCCGCTGTCGCGCCGCGAGTACCAGGTGCTGCAGCTCGTCGCCGAGGGCCTGGAGAACTCGGCGATCGCGAAGCTGCTGTTCCTCTCCGTCGAAACCGTGCGCACCCACGTGAAGAGCATCCTGCGCAAGCTGTCCGCGCGCGATCGCACACACGCCGTGACCATTGCGTTCCGCAGCGGCATCCTCGTGACCCAGTCCGATGACGCCCACGCCGCCGTGCCCGTCGACCGAGCCGTGGCGCGCGGCACGCATTGAAGCCGGCTTCCTGGTCGATGTCGGTTTTCAGGCTGAATCCGCACCCCTGGAAGAGCGGATTCACTTGCTCCAGTTACTCGTAGGTAATATCCTGAAGTTACCGGCGAGTAAGGGAACATGTGCCCGGCCGGAAAGCCGAACACGACACGGAGTGACGACATGGGCCACTACAAGAGCAACGTCCGAGACCTGGAGTTCAACCTCTTCGAGGTACTCGGCGTGCAGGACCGCCTTGGCAAGGGCGTGCTGGCCGAGTCGGACGAGGAGACCGCGCGCGGCGTGCTCTCGGAGCTGAACAAGCTCGCCACCGGCCCGCTCGCCGAGTCCTACGCCGACGCGGACCGCAACCCGCCGGTGTACGACCCCAAGACCTTCAGCGTGAAGATCCCCGAGTCGTTCAAGAAGAGCTACAAGCAGCTCCTGGACGGCGAGTGGTGGCGCCTCGGCCTCACCAACGACCTGGGCGGCTTCGGCCTGCCCCCCACGGTTCAGTGGGCCGCCTCGGAACTCATCCTGGGCGCCAACGCGCCGCTGTTCATGTACATGGCCGGCCCGAACTTCGCCATGATCGTGAACAACAACGGCACCGAAGAGCAGAAGCGCTGGGCGCAGCTCATGATCGACCGCCAGTGGGGCGCCACGATGGTGCTGACCGAGCCCGACGCGGGCTCCGACGTCGGCGCCGGCCGCACCAAGGCCGTGAAGCAGGAGGACGGCTCCTGGCACCTCGACGGCGTGAAGCGGTTCATCACGTCCGCCGAGCACGACATGAGCGAAAACATCATGCACCTCGTGCTGGCGCGCCCGGAGGGCCCCGGCATCGAGACCAAGCCCGGTACCAAGGGCCTCTCGCTGTTCCTCGTACCGAAGTTCCACTTCGACTCGCAGACCGGTGAGCTGGGCGAGCGCAACGGCGCCTTCGTGACCAACGTCGAGCACAAGATGGGCATCAAGGCCTCCACCACGTGCGAGCTGACGTTCGGCCAGCACGGCACCCCGGCCAAGGGCTGGCTGCTCGGCGAGGTGCACGACGGCATCGCGCAGATGTTCCAGGTCATCGAGTACGCCCGGATGATGGTGGGCACCAAGGCCATCGCCACGCTCTCCACCGGTTACCTCAACGCGCGCGACTACGCCAAGGAGCGCGTGCAGGGTGCCGATCTGCCGAACATGCTCAACAAGGCCGCGCCGCGCGTCACCATCACGCACCACCCGGACGTGCGCCGGTCGCTGATGCTGCAGAAGGCGTACGCGGAGGGCCTGCGAGCCGTCTACCTGTACACGGCTTCGTTCCAGGATCAGCTGTGGACGCAGGACGGTGACGAGGCTTCGCTGAAGCTCGCGCACGGCATCAACGACCTGCTGCTGCCGATCGTGAAGGGCGTCGGCTCCGAGCGCGCCACCGAGCAGCTCGTGCAGTCGCTGCAGACGCTCGGCGGTTCCGGCTTCCTGCAGGACTACCCCATCGAGCAGTACATCCGCGACGCGAAGATCGACTCGCTCTACGAGGGCACCACGGCCATCCAGTCGCTCGACTTCTTCTTCCGGAAGATCGTGCGCGACAAGGGCAAGTCGCTCGCGTTCCTCGCCGGGGAGATCACCAAGTTCATCGAGTCCGAAGCCGGCAACGGCCGTCTCAAGAACGAGCGCGGGCTGCTCAAGCAGGCGCTCGAGGACAGCCAGGGCATGCTCGGCGCGATGATCGGCTACCTCACGGCGTCGCAGGAAGACCCGCAGAGCATCAACAAGGTCGGCCAGCACACCGTCCGCCTGCTGATGTCGATGGGCGACCTGCTCGTGGGCTGGCAGCTGCTCAAGCAGGCCGAGGTCGCCCTCACCAAGCTCGACGCGGGCGCGGCGGCCAAGGACGTGGCCTTCTACGAGGGCAAGGTGGCCGTGGCGTCGTTCTTCGCGAAGTCGGTGCTGCCCGAGCTGTCCTCGCGCCGCACGATCGTCGAAGGCGCTGACAACGCGCTGATGGAGCTGGACGAAGCGGCCTTCTGAGCCTCCTCGTTTTCCCCTGCGGGCGCCCCCGGCCGATCTCGGTCCGGGGGCGTCCGTGTTTCTTTCGGGTGACTTCACCTGCTGCGAATGGCCGTGACCGGGCATTCGGGGGGTGTAATCAACACAGCCGCAGGTTTCGGTCGCCCGCCGCAGGGGCACTCCGGGACCAAGTCCGCGGCAGGACCGCGGACCCCATCAGGCATGAGGAGTGACGATGACTATTGCAGGCATCATCAGTGCCGTCGTGATCGGTTTGGTCCTCGGCCTGCTGGGCCGACTGGTCGCGCCCGGCAAGCAATCGATCCCGCTCTGGCTCACCATTATCGTGGGCATCGTCGCGGCCTTCATCGGCACGTGGATCGCCCGCGGTATCGGTTACGCCGACACCGACGGCATCGACTGGCTCGAAATCATCACGCAGGTCGTGCTCGCCGCGATCGGTGTGACACTGGTCGCGAACCTGTACGGCCGGCGACGGGTGAACAGGTAGCCATTCACTTTCCACGGCCCGGTCCCGGTTCCGCGGGACCGGGCCGTTCCATGTGGACTCCTCAGCAGATCACGATCGGCTGCGGCGCGTAGGTGGTGTTGCGGGTTTCCTCGCGGATCTCGTTGCCCGTGGCGAGGTCGTGGAACACGCGGGTGTCGGAAACGGTGAAGCCCGGAGCGCCGACGGACGACAGGCACGCGCCGTCGGGACCGGGTCCGAACTGGACGGTCGGTGGCACCTCGTTCGACGTGCCACCGGTGCGGCCTTCGATGGTGTAGTGCTTCGTGCCCCAGATCCGCACGGTCACGGAATCCCCGCTCACGCTGGCCTGGATCGCGAAGCCCGTGTCGTCGTTGTCGGCGATCTTCAGCTCCACTGGGTTTCCGGCGTTGTCGACGGCTTCTGCGTCGCGGCCCGCCGGGTAGCGGTCGAGGAAGTGCCCGTGCGCGAGGTGGCCACCGTCGCCGAGCCCGGCGAGGTAGGCGGCGTTGTACAAAGTGGACGCCAGCTGCGAAACTCCGCCGCCCACAACGGAAGGACCGGTGCCGTCTTCGTTGGCGGGAGCGCTGACGTACCCGTCGGCGGCGGTCCGCGCGCCCGAGCGGGCGCCGAGGCTGAACGTTTCGCCAGGCTTCACGATCGCCCCCGAGATGCGCTGGGCGAGCACGCTGATGTTGGTGGCCGCGGGGCCGGAGAAGCCGCTCGTGGTGAACTCGCCGATCACTTCCTTGATGCCCAGCGCGTTGGCGGCATCGGTGGACAGGCTCGGTTTCGTGGCGTCGTAGGCCACCGGCAGGTCGCGCCCGGCCGTCTTGGCGAGCACGGCGGTGAGCGGCTTGAAAGTGTTGGCCCAGTTGATCTTCCGCGCGTCTTCGGACGGCTCGACCGTCGGCGAGCCCGAGGTGAACACGATCTCCGCGTTGCGTCCGTCGGTCTCGGTCGACGCGAGATCGGCCTGCACGGCCTGCTGCAGCTTGCCCTGGTCGATGCGCAGCTCCAGCGTGCCGCCGTCGCGCGGCGCGAACTGGAACGACGACGCGATGGCTGCCGGCTTCAGCTCGACGTCCTTGCCCTGGCCGTGCAGCACCACCGGCGCGGCGACGGCCGGGGTCACGACCTGCTCCAGCAGCGCGTGCACGCCGTCACGTGTTGCTTTCGGCGGCGTGATGGCCATTCTCAGCGTGACGCCACCGGGCGCGAGCCACTCGGCGGCCACGGTCTGCGCGGCCGCGCGCACGTCGGTGAGCTCCTGGCCCTGCCGCGGGTCGACGGGATACGGCGTGACCGCACCGTCGGCGCCGGGCTGGAACCCGATGCTGCCCTCCACCAGCGGGTGGTTGAGCTTGCTCGCCGCGAGCCCGCTGAGCGCCTGCGCCACCTGCTCCTGGTCCGAGCGCGTGACCACGCCGACGTCGCGCGTGGTGAAGAACGACAGGAACCGCGTGACCGGGCTCCACGGCTGGTGCCCGGCCTGCGCGAGCGTGCCCGGCCAGTCGAGGCCGAGGCCGGATTCGGCTGGCGGCATCGACGTCGTGACGTCACCCGCGTGCAGGGTCACCGGCTGCGTGAGCCGGGGTTGCAGCTCGGCGCGCAGCTTGGCCTCGGCGTCGGCGCGCGAGAGGCCACCGACGTCCACGCCGGCCACGGCCACTCCGCGCGGCACGTCGCCGGCGCTGGTGATGAGGTCGATGGCGTACAGCAGCACGAAAAGCCCGAGCAGGCAGCCGACGACCATGAACGTGCGCGCGAGTCCCTTGCGCCGGCGCCGCTGCGGCGTTTCCGGCAGCGGCGGCCCGTCGACGACGGCGAAGATCTCCGTCGCGAGGTCGTCTTCCTCGGGTTCGGGCAACAGGTCGTCGATGAAGAGGTCCTGCGGTGTGTCGTCTTCGCGCACGACTGCCCTCCCGTGGCCGGGAGCTACAGGTAGAGCCCCGTGCCGTGATCGGTCCGCTCGGTGGCCACGGCGTGCACGTCCCGTTCGCGCAGCACGAAGTGGCCCTCACCCTGGATCTCGACCTCGAGCTGGTCCTCCGGGTTGAAGAGCACGCGATCGCCCTGCTTGACGTTGCGCACGCTGTTGCCGACGCCCAGTACATCACCCCAGGCGAGCCTGCGGGCGACCTGAGCTGTCGCGGGGATCACGATTCCGCCGCTGCTGCGGCGTTCGCCCTCCTCCGGCGACAGGCGCACGAGCACGCGGTCCTGCAGCATCTGGATCTGGAGCTTGGGCTTGTCAGGCACGCCCCCATGCTACTGACGGGGTGCCGCCGGGTTCGGTTCACCCGCCATGACCAGGCTGAGCGCTCGCTCACCACCGGCTTCGAAGCGCACCGGCACGCCCCAGTCCTGCCGCGTGATGCGGCACGCGGGGTGCTCGCCGCCCTCGTCGCAGCTGGCGGCCTGGGCGACGACCTGCAACACGCCTTCCGTTACGCCGTCGGCGAACCGGATGCGGCGGGTGAGGTCGGTGCCGATGCCGGCGCCGTCGGCGAGCAGCGCCGGCGGCGACGCGCTGACCTCCAGCCGCGTGGACGGGCCGTAGCGGTCGTCGAGCTTCTCTCCCGGCGGCGGCGTGAAAACCACGGCGAACTCGACGTCGCCGGGTGCGAGCACCGTCGGCGGCCGGCGCACGGCGTTCTTGCTGCCCGCGACCGTGCGTGCTTCACCGCTTCCGCCGACCGGCGCGAGCCGGTTGCCGGCCGACTCGACGACCAGCAGCTCACCGTCGTGCAACAGCAGGCCCTGCGGCTCGGCCAGCCCGGTGGCGAGGGTGCTCACCTCGCGCGTGAACGGGTCGTAGCGGCGGACGGCGCCGTTGTAGGTGTCGGCGATCGCGATGCGGTCGCCGGGCAGCACGGCCAGGCCGAGCGGGTGCTGGAGCAGCGCTTCGTCCGCGTGGCCGTCGGCGTGGCCGAAGGAGAACAGGTCCGTGCCGACGGCGGTGTGCACGGTGAACGTCTCGCCCTCGGGCTCGATCCAGCGCAGCGCCGAGGTTTCGGCGTCGGCGAGCCACAGCTTGTCGCCATCGGGCGCGAGGCCGGACGTCTGCGCGAAGAACGCTTCACGCACGTCGCCGTCCTTCAGGCCTTCGACGGTGGTGCCCGCGAAGCGGCGGATGTCGCCGGAGATCGGGTCGAAGACGCTGAGCGTGTGGTTGCCCGCCATGGCGACCACGAGACCACCGGCGGGCGCCCACCACGCGACGTCCCACGGGCTCGTGAGGTCGATGTCGAGGGCCTTGCCGGTGTCGGTGCCGTTGCGCCACTGGTTGCCGGTGCCGGCGACCGTGGTGACCTCGCCGGTGTTGAGGTCGAGACCACGCAGGCGGTGACCCGCGGTGTCGGCGACGACGGCGTGGTAGCCGGCGCGCTCGGCCACGTCGTTGGGCAGCAGCGCGATGCCGGCGGGTTCGATGAAGGTGGCGATGTCGAACGGGCCGTCCTGCGCGCCGCGCTCGCCGCTGCCGAAGCGGCGGATCACGGTCTCGCCGTCGGACGCGAACTCGACCACGGAGTGGTGCCCGGTGTCCGCGACGAGGATGCGGCCTTCCGCCGTGGCGACGGCCTTGCTCGGAAAGCGCAGCTCCGTCTGCTGCTCTTCGACCGGCACGTACGGGTTGCCGCCGCGGCGCAGCGTGCCCTTCGCGGCGTGCTTCGTCACGAGGTCCGCGACGACGCGTCGCAGCGCTTCGCCGTGCCCCTCACCCGCGGCGACGTGGACGACGTAACCCTCGGGGTCGACGATCACCAGCGTGGGCCACGCGCGCACGGCGTACTGCGACCACAGCTCCATCTTCGGGTCGTTGACCACGGGGTGGTGCACCTCGTAGCGCCGCACGGCCGCTTCGATCGACGCGCGCTCGCCCTCGTGCAGGAACTTCGGCGAGTGCACCCCGACGGTCACGAGGACGTCGCCGAATTCCTCCTCGAGCGGGCGCAGCTCGTCGAGCACGTGCAGGCAGTTGACGCAGCCGCTGGTCCAGAAGTCGAGCAGCACGATCCGCCCGCGCAACTCGGCGAGGGACAGCCGCCGACCGCCGGTGTTGAGCCAGAGGTCGCCGGTCAGTTCGGGTGCGCGCACTCGCGCCTGTGCGGAACTCACGCGACGAGTGAACTACACGTGGCCGCGACGTGTTCCGTCAACCACGGTCTGGGAGAAGAAGCTCACCCCGCCGAGGGAGGCTTGTTGTCCGCCTGTCAAGGCGGCGGAAAAGGACGCGCGAGGCCGTGTGGGCGGTACGTACGCTTCTGCGTATGTCACACGTCCAGCAAGTCCTCACCGTGGAGGAGGCCCGCACGCTGCAGGAAAGCCTCGGCGAGCCCCTGCGCCCGGGCTTGTCGGAAGCCGAGCTCACCGACGTCGAAGCCCAGTTCGGGTTCCGGTTCTCCCTGGACCACCGGACGTTCCTCACCGCCGGCGTCCCGGTGGGCGACCGGTGGCCCGATTGGCTGCACGGCAACCCCGACCACCTGCGCAAACGCCTCGACTGGCCCGCCGACGGGCTGCTGTACGACGTCGAGCACAGCGACTTCTGGCACCCGTCGTGGGGCGAGCGACCCAGGGTGCTGTCCAACGCGCTGGCCTGCGCGCAGCGATGTCTCGCCACCGTGCCCCAGCTCGTGCCGGTGTGCGGGCACCGCTACCTGCCGGCGATCGCGGGTGCGTCGGGGTTTCCGGTGTTTTCCGTCTACCAGTCCGACGTGGTGGTTTACGGCTGGGACCTGCGCGATTACCTGCGGCACGAGTTCCGTGGCGCGCCGATGGCCGAGAAGCCTGCCGATGCACGTGAGGTGGCGTTCTGGTCGGGGCTGACCGAGTGAGCCTGCGGTTGTCCACAGCCGCTCGCCAGTTGTGGACAACTCGTGGTTGAACGGCCGCTTTTCGGGTTGTCGTCAGCTCTCGCCGGTAAAATGGACCTTGGGGGAGCCCCCTGAGGGAGGGTGGGCGGCCCCCGCGCACCGCGATTGCCGTCTCGTGGGTGATCGCGGTTAACAGGTGCACTCCGGCACCGCCGGTGCGGGTCAAGGGACCGCGCAGGGTTTTGCCGTCCACCGCGATCGCCCTGGGGCTTGGTCCTCTTGATCGAGGCTGGTCCGGCGTCGTGTTCGCACAGCCAGGTGGCCTCGTCGAGGAGGCCGCCGTCGATCCGGTCGGCGACCCGGTGTTCATCCGGTGGCACGTAAACGTGGGTCGTAGCGTGCGCCGAGCACCGCCAGGACCTGCTGCGGGCGTCGGCAGCAGGCAGGCGATCCCCGCGTAGCACGCAGCTCAACTGTCCCGGCGAACCATCCGTCCGAACCCGGCCGCCACCGTCGTCGCGAGCAGCCAGCCGGACACCGTGAAGCCGGCGGCCACCCAGTTGTCGGCGCCGTGCATGTACCAGCGCGACTTGTTGCCGAAGTCGACGATGGGCACCAGCAGGTCGGCCGTGTAGATCACCGGGTTCCACTGCAGGCCCGTGTCCTGCTGGTTGACCAGACACCGCGGCCCACTTACGGCGTAGCGGCCGGGGTTGCGCACACAGTCGTCGCTGCCGAGGCCGAACCACAGGCTGCCGAGGACCAGCAGCGTCAACAGCCAGCCGAGCGCGCGAACGGGCCGGTAGCCGTAGCCGACCATCGAACGTTGCAAGAAGCTCCACAGCCGAACGCCGGGACCGAAGATCTTGAACCCCTTGGCGAGCGCGTCGTAGCGGAATTGCTGCTTGCGCAGGCCCACGGTGGAGGCGTGTTCTTCGTTGCCGGCCGCGCGCAGGGTCGCGGCGAGCTGGTCGTACGGGCCGGGGCGGTAGCCGCGCATGGCCTTGCTCAGCAACGCGATGCGGTGGTCGAGACCGCGGTCGTCGTCGAGGGGGATGCCGCGTTTCAGGGCGTCGTAACGGAAGTCGTCGAGCTCGATGCCGTCCTCGGCGGCCCAGAACTCCTCCGTGTCGCCGAGCGTGCCGCAGTGCGCCCGCCGCAGCACGACGCGGCCGGCGGGCGGGGTGTGGAAGCCGAAGAGGAACTCGTCGGCCGTCACGTCGCTCGCGTCGAGCGCGACCCCGTGCGGGGGCAGGGAGCCGAGCTCCGCGCCGCCGAGTTCGAGGCGCCGCGCGATCTGCGCGCCGTCGAGGTTCACCCCGCCCTCGGCGACGAACGCGCGGTCCTTGTTCGACGTCAGCACCAGGTCCCGGCCGATGCGCGCGGTGCGCACGTCCAGCGAGAAGCTCGACGACGTGCGTTGTCCCGGCTCGGTGAGCTTGCTGCCGTAGAGGTTCACGCTGCCGCCGACCTCCACGCCCTGCAGGCGCACCGTGCCCTGCAGCGTCGCGTCGGTGAGCTGGAAGTTTCCCGCGACCTTGGCCCGGCGCGCGGAGAAGACGTCGCGGCCGGGGTGCAGGAACATCGAGTTCCAGGCGAGGAAGTTGCCGCCGACCTGCACGTCGGCCATGCGCAGCTGCCCCACGGGCACCCGCAGGCTGGTGGCCTCGACGTCGCCGCCGATGGTCGAGCCGTCGAGGTGCAGCGCGCGGTCGTAGTACGGGGTGGCGCGGCCGCGGGCCATCTTGATCTCGGCGCCCGCGAGCCGCAGGGAGCCACCGATGCGCGCGTTGACCATGCGCAGCGTGCCGAACGCCTGCAGCCCGTCGGACAGCTCCAGGTTCCCGTCCACCTTGAGGCGATCGGCGACGAGCGCCGGCCGCGGGTCGAGGTACGGGTCGTTGGACTTCCACGCGTCCACAGCCACGGGCCCGCGCTGGTCCACGTTCAGCCGCGCTTCCCGCAGCACGATGTCACTGTCCACAGTGGCGCTCGGGAAGTACATGATCCCCTTGGCGGAGAACCGCTTTCGTTCGGCCGCCGGACCGTAGTTGTCCACTTCGCACAGCAGGCTGCCGCCGATGTGGATGCCGTTGCCGTTGAACGCGAAGCCCTCGGGGTTGTCGAACGTGGCGCCGGAGAAGTTCACGTTGCCGCCCGTGCGCATGCCCGGCACGCGCACTTCGCCGCGCGCCTCCAGGCGGTACGCGAGCAGCGCGCCGTGGATCTCCAGCCGGTCGGCCTGGATCGCCTTGCCGTGGGGGTGCTTGATCGTGGTGCGCGTGAGCACGACCGACCCCTCGATCACCGCGTCGGTGAGGTTGACGGCGGCGTTGGGCATGCCGCGCTCGCGATCATCGCCGCGCATGATCGTCGTCTCGGGAATCTCGTCGGCCTCCGGCCCGACCTCCACCACGCTCCGGATCAACCGCACATCGTTGCGGCTGCGGAGGTTGCGCGCCTTCAGCCCGGGCAACCAGCACTTCCGGAAGACGAGCCCCAGCACGTTCGCCTCCCGCACATCCGGCGGAAACTCGAACCGGCAGCGCTCGAAGCGGAACAGGTACCCGAGCTCGGCGGCCCGCAGGTCCAGCGTCCCGGTGATGTACGCGTCCTCGACCTGCACGATCGGTGCGTTGGTCGCCTGCCTGCGCCACCTGAGGATTCCGCCGGTGCCGGGCCTCAGCAGGTCCGCGGCTTTCACCTCGTAGCGCTTGTCGGGCACCCCCGCGAACGGATCCAACGGCGGCAACGTCGTGTCGGTCGGCACGGGTCCCCTCGCTCGCTGGTGGTGAGTACCAGCGAATCGGAAGGGAGGGGGAATGGCAAGCGTCCCAATGGAGTAGCGGCGCTTTGTTGGCGGATTGCCAAGTTCGTGCTGGTTTTCAACGCTTGACGAGCTGTTTCGGGCCGCCGGGTGATCTTGTGGAACCGGTCATGGAGGCTCGTCGTCCCTGTTAAGGTCACTTGCTGGAGCTGAAGCTGAACACAGGGTAGGCCGTCCCCTCCGACGTGGGCCGGCCCGTGCGGGGAGGCACGACATGCCAGACGGACAACCCGGCCAACTGTCGGGTTTGCAAAACGAGCTGGTCACACCGGGGCAGGTCACGCCACCACCGGCGGGTGCGCCGACGGTGCCGTTGGCGGGTGGCCAGACGGTGACGTCGGGGCCGCCTCCGGACTACAGCGCACTCGGCGCGAGTCAAGCAAAGGCAGACTTCGCGGCCGCGTCGGGCGGCGGGAGCTGGGAGTTCGACGCTCCGTCGATGGACAAAGTCATCCAGCAGCTGGAAGACAGCCTCAACGACGACTACTCACAAGCGCGGACCGTCGCCGCACAGTTCGCCCAGCTCGGTTATCCCGGCTCGGACCAGGTGAGCAAGGACTACATGGGCGCCACCGGTCGTGCCACCATCGCGTACAACCAATTCCTCAGGGGAACGGTCGACTTCCTTTCGTCTTACGTCGACACCCTGAAGCAGATCCGCACTGCATACGTGAACCAAGATCACGCCGCGATTGACGCAATTCGCAGCGCCGGGAAGGTCGATTGATGCGAATCCGTAACGTGTACCAGCTCGCCCTCGTGGGTTTTGCAGCATTGGTCGTGGCTGGATGCGGGAGTTCGACAGCAGGTCAACCGACGCCCGCCGCGCCGAGTTCGCCCGCCGGCGACCCGATGCTGGCGCCCAAGGTCGACCATCCGTTGACGGTTACCAAAGCCTTCGAGGACGACCCTTGCTCCGCGTTGCCCACCAGCGAGGTCGAAAAGGCTGCAGGCAAGGTCAAGGGTACCGCGATCGCGCAGTCGGTCGTCGGTAAGTCGTGCCAGTGGAACTTCGCCGACAACACCGGGAACGTCAGCGGTGGATTCTTCTCGGGCAACAAACGTGGCCTCAACAGCCTCTACCTCGAAAACCAGGCCGGGCGCCTCTCGACCTTCGCACCACACTCGCCGGTTGAGGGATACCCGGCTGTCGTTTACAGCGCTGGAGACGAGGGCCCTGGTTCATGCATCTTGGCGGTCGGCGTTCGCGATGAACTCACGTACACGGTGAACACGCAGCTGCGGACAGGAAACCCCTACCTGACGGACCCGTGCAAGATGGCCGAGCAGGTCGCCGCCGCCGAGATCACCCGACTGAAGGCCAACTGAGATGCCGCAAACCGGATTCGACATCTACCAACAACTGCACAACCCCGGTGACACGAGCGGCCTGGACGCCATGGGAGGAGGGTGCGGGCAGCTCAGGAACATACACAACGATGTCGCCGAGAAGCTGACCACCAGCCAGACCACGCTGAACACTTTCTGGAAGGGCCAGGCTGCCGACACCGGCAGCGCGGGGCTGAGTCCCCTGATCAACACCTCTCGAACAGCCGCGCAAAAAATGGACACAATGCGGCAATCGATCGAGGAGCAGTCTTCAGCGTTTACGTACGTGAGAAACAATGTCGTCCAGGTCGACCAAAATCGACCGGACGACGACACCATCGAAGACTGGCTTTCGATCGGCGCCAGCGACGACGAGATCAAAGCCGCGCAATTCGACAACGACACCCACAAGAACGTCGAGCTCTACGACGGTTATCACCAGAGCAGTCAGCCGCGAACGGACACCATGCCGGCCGACTACCCGGCGGCGCACGACCCCAATGTGTCAGCCGGCGGGGTCACACCCAATCCCATCGACACCGGCGCATCCGGTGGAACGCACGCCGCCGACAGTGGCACTCACTCGGCCGGCAGTCACATCGGCGGGCCGAGCAACTACAACGCTCCACCTGGAGCCGCGGGATATCAGGCGCCCCCTCCACCGGGGCATTCGTCGACCGGTGCGCAGACTCCACCCGTCGTGCCCGCGGCGAATGCCAGCACGACCGCCGCGTTCGCGGGGCCGACGCAGACGCCGGGTGGGCCCGGATCGTCGTCCTGGCAGGGACCGGGCGGGACCGGCGTCAACGCGCCCGGCGGCGGGGGCGCGAGTGCGTCCTCGCTGGGCTTCGGACCTGTCGGAGGGTTCGGGCCCGGCAGTGGCGGATTCGGCCCAGACGGTGGTGGCAGCGGAAGCAGCCGTGGTTTCGGTCCTGGCGGCAGCAGCGGCTTCGGCCCCGGCGGCTCGGCGAGCGGCGGTGCAGCCGGAGTCGGCCGTGGTGTCGGAGCAGGGGCGGGCACCGGAGCCGGCGCGATGGGCGAGGGCGCAGGCACCGCGCGGCCCGGCGGCATGGGCGCAGCCGGTGCCAAGGGCCAGCCCGGCATGAGCGGTGGCATGGGTGCCGCCGGTGGGAAGGGTGGCAAGGGGCCCGAGGACGAGGAGCACCAGCGCAAGATCCTCCTCTCCGAAGAGGACCCGGACTCCATCTTCGGCGGCTACGACGGCAACCGCCCGACGCCGCCGGTGATCGGGGCGTAGGGGCGCACCGGGCTGGGTGATCTTAGGAAAAGTGCCGTTCGGGGAACGGCGCGCCCTGATAGTTTCACGTAACGAAATGGGTATGGGACGGAGAGTAGCGGCTCCGTTTGCGGCAGGTCTGCCAAGGGGGAGTGGGAAGTGCTGCGCAAGCCGGTGGAGCTGAGCCTGCAGACGTACGAGGTGTTGCTCGAGCGGCTCAACCTCGGAGACATCCACCCGACGCTGGTGCGCGGGGCTCTGTGGTACTCGCCGGACGAGCGAAAGCAGCTCGCGGCCGACACCGACGCCGAGCTGAACCGCCGCGGCCTCATGCGCGGCGGCCGGCTGGACGACGACTTCGTCGAGGCCCTGCAGCTGCTGCAGCGCCCCGGGGTCGAGTACTACTCGTGGGTCAAGTCCGACGGTGGCGAGCGGACCGTACGCGCCGCGGCGAGTGGGCGGGATGCGGTGACCGTGGTGGCGGTCAACCAGGTGCTCTACATCGCGCCGTGTTCGGCGGAGGCGTTGGCGCGGGAGTTCGCGTTGCTGCTGCCGGAGGCGCCGCCGGCGCGGATCGCCTCGCTGAACTGCTCCGATGCGGACTTCAACGCGATCAAGAGTGGCGTGATCCCGAGCAAGACGAGCCCGAGCATTCGCGACGCCAAGCTGGTGGTGCAGTGGCTGCGCGCCCCGAAGACCTACTTCGGACGGCTGTACGTCGCCGTGCGGGACAGCCGGGGAAAGCGCTTGCGCAACGACAACCCGCCCGGCTGGATCGACACCGAGCAGGGCCGCATTCTGTTCGGGGTGGACAAGTCGGGGTGGATCAGCCTGGCGGGGGCGGGGCCGCAGGATGTGGTGAAGAAGGTGCAGCAGCTCGAGAACGAGTTGCGCGGCGGACGCTGAACCAAGCGCAACAGCGGCGCTACAACTTCGCAAGGAAAGGTAGGTCAAGTGAAACACGATGCTTCGTGTCAAGCCTCTTGATCGGCGTCGCGGAATCACTCGTCTCCGCATGCGCTGGGTCAACTAGCGGCCACGCACTTGCGGCGGCGGCGACGGCCGGCGAAGCCATGCTGGCGCCCAAGGTCGCAAAGCCGCTGACGAACACGGACCGCTTCGAAAACGATCCCTGTGCAGCGGCGACTGTGGAAGAAGTCGCTCGACTCGGCAGACCGGTCAAGGGAACCAGCGTCTACGAGGCAACGCCCGGAAAACCTGTCAATGGACCTTCGGCAATGGCACCGGAAACATCGCGGGTTCGTTCGTCACCGCCAGCAAAGCGGGCCTGAACAGCCTGTACCTCCAGGACCGAGACGGCGCTTTGACGACTTTCAAGGTCGTCTCTCCCGTTGAAGGGTATCCAGCAGTCGTGTATAGCCAGGGGGACGGGGGCCAGGCAACTGCGCACTGGCGGTTGGTGTCCGCGACGACCTGACCTACACGGTCATCACCCACCTCCGCAACGGCGATCCCCAACTGTCCGACCCCTGCAAAATAGCCACTGAGTTGAGCGCTGTTGCCCTCAACCGGTTGAAGGCCGACTGATCACGCCTTTACCGAACAGCAGTGTGGCCACCTCCCTCAAACGGGAAGCGGCCACACCGTTCACGCGTTCGGGCTCAGCACCCGCGCCAGGAACGACTTCGTGCGTTCGTGGCGCGGGTCGCCGATGACCTGGTCCGGGGGGCCGGACTCCACGACGACGCCGCCGTCCATGAAGAGGACCTTGTCGGCCACCTCGCGGGCGAACTGCATTTCGTGGGTGACCACGACCATGGTCATACCGTCTTTGGCGAGTTGGCGCATGACGCCCAGGACGTCGCCGACGAGTTCCGGGTCCAGGGCGGACGTGGGTTCGTCGAAGAGCATCAGTTTGGGTTGCATGGCCAGGGCGCGGGCGATGGCGACGCGCTGCTGCTGGCCGCCGGAGAGCTGGGCCGGGTAGGACGATGCTTTGTCACCCAGGCCGACGCGGTCGAGGAGTTCCAGGGCACGCGCGCGAACGTCGGATTTGCGTTCTCCGCGGACCTGGACGGGGGCTTCCATGATGTTCTCGAGCGCGGTCATGTGGGGGAAGAGGTTGAAGCGCTGGAACACCATGCCGATGTCCTTGCGCTGCAACGCGACCTCTCGCTCCCTCAGTTCGTGCAGCTTGTCACCGCGCTGCTTGTAGCCCACGAGGACGCCGTCGACGTACAGCCGGCCGGCGTCGATCTTCTCGAGGTGGTTGATACAACGCAGCAGCGTCGACTTGCCGGAGCCGGACGGGCCGATCAGGCAGAGCACCTCGCGTTCGTGGACCTCGAGGTCGATTCCTTTGAGGACGTCCAGCGATCCGAAGCTCTTGCAGATCTTCTGCGCGGAAACGACTGGCGTCATCCGATACCTCCGCTGCCTGGGCGCCCGGCCCGGAATCCGAACATCCGGGTGGCCCACTTGTTCTTTTCAGCGGTACTCCGTGACGTACCACGAGAAAAGTACCGCTCGATCCACATCTGGACGACGGTGAGGATCGACGTCATGAACAGGTACCAGATCACCGCCACCAGCAGCAGCGGAATGGTCTTGAAGTTCTGCGCGTAGATGGTCTGCACCGCGACCATCAGCTCGAAGTACCCGATCACCACGACCAGCGATGTCGTCTTGAGCATGGAGATCGTCTCGTTGCCCGTCGGCGGGATGATCACCCGCATGGCCTGCGGGAGAATGATGCGCCGCAGGGTCGTCGTGCGCTTCATGCCCAACGCCGATGCCGCTTCGAGCTGGCCCGTGTCGATGGACGAGATACCGCCACGCACGATCTCCGCCATGTACGCCGCTTCGTTCAGGCCGAGGCCCAGCAGCGAAGCGGTGAACTGGTTGATCAGGGTGTTGGTGTCCCACGAAACGAACTCCGGCCCGAACGGAATACCGAGTCCGAGCCGCGGGTAGGCGAACGCCAGGAAGTTCCAGAACACCAGCTGGGTGATCAGCGGGGTGCCCCGGAACAACCACACGTAGATCCCCGCCGCGCCTTTCATGAGCGGGTTCGGGGACAGGCGCATCACCGCGAGCAGCACACCCCCGACGATCCCGATGAGCATCGAGATCACGGTGAGGATCAAGGTGTTGGTCAGGCCGCGTAGCACCCGGTCGTTGAACAGGTAGTCCCACACCACCGGCCACTGCAGGTTGTCGTTGGTGACGACGCTGCGCACGACGATGAACGCCAGGAAAAGGATGATCACCCCGGCCACCCAGCGCCCGTAGTGGCGCACTGGGACGGCCTTGATGGGCGTGGTGTCGACCGGCGCCTCCACGGTCGGAGGCGCGTCGAAGTTACTGGACACGAGAACTACGTCCTATCTGCGACCTCAGGACGCCGGGTTGATCTCCGACGTGGTCACCGCGCCCGCACCGGACAGGCCCCACTTGTCGAGGATCTTCTTGTACGTGCCGTCGTCGATCAGTGCCTGCACGGCCTGCTGCACGGCCTTGGTGTAGTCACCGCTGTCCTTCTTGAGCACGATGCCGTACGGCGCCGTGTCGTAGGGGGCGCCGAGGACTTCGAGCTGGCCGCCGGTCTGCTTCACCGCGTAGTCGATCACGGGGGAGTCGGCGAGCTCACCCTGCACGCGCTTCGCCGTCAGCGCGAGGTTCACGTCGGTCTGGGCCTGAAGCTGCGTGACCTCGATGGCGGGCTTGCCGGCCTTGGTGCAAGCGTCCGACCGCTCCTGCAGGTCGTCGACCTGCGTGGTGCCCTTCTGCACGCCCATCTTCTTGCCGCAGAGGTCGTCGAGGTTCAGCCCGTCCGGGTTGCCCTTCAGCACGGCCAGCGAGGTGCCCGCCTTGTAGTAGCTGACCATGTCGACGGTCTGCAGGCGCTCGGGGTTGATGCTGAACGACGACATCGCGAGCTCGTACTTGCCGGCCTGGATGCCGGGGATGATGCCGTCGAAAGCGGAGTTCTGGAACTCCATCTTGAGGCCGAGCTTCTGGCCGATCGCGGTTCCGAGGTCGACGTCGAAACCGGTGATCTTGTCGTTCTCGTCGATGAACTCGTTCGGCGGGTAGCTCTGGTCCTGGCCGACCAGGATCTTGCCGTCGCTCGTGACCGACGCGGGGACCATCGCCGCGAGCTTGTCGTCCTTGGCGACCGCCGGGATGTCCGACGCGCCCCCGGGCGCCGCGGCCGACGAGCTGCCGCTGTTCCCCGCGTCTGGAGCCCCGCTGCCGCCCGCGCCGCAGGCCATGGTCAGGCCGACCAGCGCGAAAGCCGGGAGAAGGGCGAGTGCCTTCATCTGGTGTCCTCGGGCCACTTCGTCACTCCTCGTAGTTCTCAACTGTCGAGAGCACGCATATTGCCACTCGTAAGCGGGTAAGCACAGCACCTGTACGTTACGGGGCAGCATCACCCTGCGCAGCCGTGACGGCCCGTATCAGGGGAGATGCGAAAAGTGTGTGGTTCATACCACAACACGTCTACTGTGGAGCTCCGAGCGCGGGAAACAACCAACAGCCCCATCAGGTAGCGACCAGCTGCCCTCGACGAACAGCAACGGCCCCGGCGCCGAAACACCGGGGCCGCCCGTGAAAAATCAGCTGCGCGCGTGGGCGTCCAGGATGTGTGCGACGGCCTCGCTGACCTGCTGTGCGTAGTCGAGGTTCAGCCATTCGTCGGGCACGTGCACGTTCGAATCGGGGCCGAGCGCACCCGTGGCCAGGAACTGAGCGTTCGGGTACTTCTCCCCCAACAGGCCCATGAACGGGATCGACCCGCCCATCCCGGTGGCCCGGTGAGGCCGGCCGAACACCTCGTCGCTGATGCGGCGCAGCGCGGCCGTGAACCAGGGCGCCTCCTCGGGCGCGTTCCAGCCGTTCTCGCCCGTGGCGCCTTCGTGGATGGTCACCGAAGCGCCGTACGGCACGTCCGTGGTCAGCACGCGCTTCACGGCCTCCAGCGCCGGAGCGGCGTCGGCCGTGGGCGGCAGGCGGAAGCTGAGCGTGAGGGTGGTGCTCTCGCGCAGCACGTTGCCGGCGTCGGCCGGGAGCGGGAAGCCGTCGGCGCCGATGATCGACAGCGTGGGCCGCCAGGTGTTGTTCAGCAGCAGCTCCACGGCGTCGTCCGACATCGCGCGACCGCCGCTGACCAGCGGGATCGACGTGCGCAGAGAGTCACCCGCGACGTCGGCGACCGCCTCGATCTGGGTCAGCCGGGTCGCCGGCACCTCGACGTTGAGCTCGGCCAGCTTGATCTCGCCCGTCTCGGCGTTCTCGATGCGCTCGAGCAGCTGCCGCAGCACGCGGAACGACGAGGCGACCACGCCGCTGGCCAATCCGGAGTGCTGCGCGGTCGCGAGGAGCTGCACGGTGACGGTGAGGCGCAGCATGCCGCGCAGGCTCGTGGTCAGCCAGAGCCGCTCGTAGTCCATGCCGCCCGAGTCGAGGCAGACGATCAGGCCGACGTCGCCCAGCCGCTCGGACAGGTGCTCGACGTACGCGGGCAGGTCGGGGCTGCCCGACTCCTCACCCGTCTCCAGCAGCACCACGGCCCGCGCGTGCTCCCCGCCGGCCGCGCGCACGGCTTCCAGCGCGGACACGGCCGCGTAGCCGGAGTAGCCGTCGTCGACGGAGCCGCGGCCGTAGAGGCGCCCGTCGCGGATCACCGGGGTCCAGGGGTCGAGACCCTCGGACCAGCCGCCGACCGGGGGCTGCTTGTCGAGGTGGCCGTACATCAGCACGGTCGGCTTGTCCGTGGCGCCCGCGGTGGCGGGCACGTCCACGTACAGCAGCGGGGACCGGCCCTCGAGCTGCACGACCTCGATCGACACGCCCGCCAGGTCGCGCCCGGCGATGAACGTCTTCACGTGTTCGACGGCCGCGGCGAGGTGACCGCTCGCGGCCCAGTCCGCGTCGAACGCCGGGGACAACGCCGGGATCGCGACGAGCCCCGAAAGGCTCGGCACGATGTCGTTGATCCACGTCGACACGACGGTTTCACGTACGGATTTCTGTTCCACGCCAGTCATCCTGCCACGGTGACCGACGTCACGACCCCTGCCGAGACGGTGAAACCCGCCACCCGAACGCGACCGGTGCCCGCTCGGTGACGCCTGGTGGGCGGCGGTGCGGATTCCCGATCATCGTCCGTCCCATACTCGGATCTCCCAGCGTTTTGCCTGCTCAGACGCCCGAGTCTCAGCAACAAATCAGCATCCGCGGCTCACCATCGCGTGAAGCTTCGTGCCAGGATGGCGGCGAGAACCGTCAACGCCGACGATGGCCAGGCGCCCCGGACCCGGGGCGTGGGTCCCCGCCGGTGCAGTCGCTGTGGCCGCCACAAGCGGCCACCACGGCGCCGACACCGAGGAGAACAACGCATGCCGTCCGAACAGTGGACGCACCCCGAACCTGGGGACGGGCCCGCCGCCGTAGCGGCCAAGCCCTCGCCCGAACAGGTGATCGCGGGTCTGCGAGCAACGAGCGAAGGTGGCGCTGAGCTGACTCAGCTGCTCACCCCCGAAGGCCAGCGAATCCCGTCGCCGCAGTTCGACAAGTACGTCGAGGACGTCGACGACGAGGTGCTGCGGAACCTCTACCGCGACATGGTGCTGGTGCGCCGCGCCGACCGCGAGGCCAACGCGATGCAGCGCCAGGGGCAGTTGGGGATCTGGGTCCCGCTGCTGGGCCAGGAGGCCGCGCAGATCGGCTCCGGCCGCGCGCTCAAGCCCACCGACATGGCGTTCCCGAGCTACCGCGAGCACGGCGTCGCGTACACGCGTGGCGTTGACCTGCGCGAACTGCTCGGCATCTTCCGGTGCACGGACCACAGCGGCTGGGACTACAAGGCCCACGGCTTCCACCCTTACACGATCGTGATCGGCAACCAGGTGCTCAACGCCGCCGGGTACGCCATGGGTCAGAAGTTCGAGGGCAAGGTTGGGGACGACGAGGGCGAAGCCACCATCTGCTACTTCGGCGACGGCGCCACTTCGCAGGGCGACGTGCACGAAGGCTTCGTCTGGGCCGCCGTCTACGACGCGCCGCTCGTGTTCTTCTGCCAGAACAACCAGTGGGCCATCTCCGAGCCGACCGAACGCCAGTCGCGCCTGCCGCTGTACCAGCGCGCCCGCGGCTACGGCTTCCCCGGCATCCGGGTGGACGGCAACGACGTGCTCGCCTGCCTCGCCGTCACCCGCTGGGCGCTCGAGGAGTGCCGGCACGGCAACGGCCCGGTGCTGATCGAGGCCTTCACCTACCGGATGGACGCCCACACCACCACCGACGACCCCACCCGTTACCGGCTCTCCGACGAGCTGGAGGAGTGGAAGCTCAAGGACCCGATCGAGCGCGTGCGCGCCTACCTCGCGCGCGGCGGCGGTGCGGACCACGGCTTCTTCGACGCCGTGCAGGCCGAGGCCGATGAGTTCGCGGCGCAGCTTCGCGACTACACGTTCAACATGCCGGAGCCGCCGCCCGAGCGGATCTTCGCCAACGTCTACGCCGAGCCCTCACCGGCGCTCGAGGCGCAGCAGAAGGAATTCCTGTCCTACTTGGACGGTTTCGCGACGGCGGGTGAGCACTGATGGCCGAACCGCAGAAGCTCACCATCGGCAAGGCCATCAACCTCGGCCTGCGCCGCGCGATGGAAGAGGACCCGAAGGTCCTGATCATGGGTGAGGACGTCGGCAAGCTCGGCGGCGTCTTCCGCATCACCGACGGCCTGCAGAAGGACTTCGGCGAGCAGCGCGTGCTCGACACGCCGCTGGCCGAGTCGGGCATCATCGGCACCGCCGTGGGCCTGGCCGTGCGCGGCTTCCGGCCGGTGTGCGAGATCCAGTTCGAGGGGTTCATCTTCCCCGGGTTCGACCAGATCTCCTCGCAGCTGGCGAAACTGCACTACCGCACACAGGGCAAGATCAAGATGCCCGTGGTGATCCGCGTGCCGTTCGGCGGCGGGATCGGCGCGGTGGAGCACCACTCGGAGTCGCCCGAGTCGCTGTTCTCGCACATCGCCGGCCTGAAGGTCGTCTCGGTGTCCAACGCGGTCGACGCCTACTGGGGCATCCAGGAGGCCATCCGCTCCGACGACCCGATCCTCTTCTTCGAGCCCAAGAAGCTCTACCACTCGGGCGCGCTGAGGATGGAGGTCGACACCGACGCGTCGCCGGGGCGGGTGTTCGGCTCGCGCGTGGTGCGTGAGGGGACCACCGCGACCGTCGTCGCCTACGGTCCGTCGGTGAAGGTGGCGCTCGACGCCGCCGCGGCCGCCGAGGACGAGGGCAAGTCGCTCGAGGTCATCGACCTGCGCACGCTCTCGCCGCTCGACCTGGGTCCGGTGTTCGAGTCGGTGCGCAAGACCGGCCGGCTGATCGCCGTGAGCGAGGCGCCGTCGGAGTCTTCGCTGACGTCGGAGATCGCGGCGCGCGTGCAGCAGGAGTGCTTCTACTCGCTGGAATCCCCCGTGCTGCGCGTCGCCGGTTTCGACACGCCGTACCCGCCGGCCAAGCTCGAGGAGCACTACCTCCCCGACCTGGACCGGGTGCTGCACGCCGTCGACCGTTCGCTGAGTTGGTGAGAGGGGAACATGCCCGAGTACAAACAGTTCCCCTTGTCCGACACGGCGGAGGGGCTGACCGAGGCCGACATCCTCGCGTGGCACGTGAAGCCGGGCGATGCGGTCTCGGTCAACCAGATCGTGATCGAGGTCGAGACGGCCAAGGCCGCTGTCGAGCTGCCGATTCCGTGGGCCGGGGTGGTCACGGAGCTGCACGTCGAGGTGGGCCAGACCGTTGAGGTCGGGGCTCCGCTGCTGACGTTGGACGTGGATCCGGGTGGGCAGGCAGCTCCGGCTCCTGCTGCCGCTCCGGCTGCTGCCGAGGAAGAGATGAAGCCGCTGGTCGGTTACGGCTCGAAGGCGGTGGAGACGAAGCGGCGGGCGCGTAAGGGTGCTGCTGCTCCGGTGCCGGCCTCTTCGGTTGCCGTCGCTCCGCCTGCGCCCGTGGCTCCCGTCGCGCCGGCTCCCGTGGCTCCGGCCGGCGGTTACGTGCCCCTGGCCAAGCCGCCGGTGCGCAAGCTCGCCAAGGACCTCGGCATCGACCTCCACGCGCTCACCGGCACGGCCGACGGTGGTGTCATCACGCGTGAGGACGTCGAACGCGCGGCCCACGGTTCCGCACCGTCCACTGCAGATGCAGCGTACGACTCCGCCACCCGTGAGCGGCGGATCCCGATCAAGGGCGTCCGCAAGGCCACCGCGGCCGCGATGGTCCAGAGCGCCTACACGGCGCCGCACGTCACGGAGTTCCTGACCGTCGACGTCACGCCGATGATGGAGCTGCGCGAGAAACTCAAGACATCCCGTGAGTTCAGCGGCGTGAAGCTGACGCCGCTCGCGTTCGCCGCCAAGGCCGTGTGCCTCGCGGCGAAGCGCACGCCCGACGTCAACGCGGTGTGGGACGAAGCGGCGCAGGAGATCGTCTACAAGGACTACGTGCACCTGGGCATCGCCGCGGCGACCCCGCGCGGGCTCGTGGTGCCGAAGATCTTCGACGCCGACGCGATGTCGCTCAAGCAGCTGGCCGTCGCGCTGACCGAGCTCACGGACGTCGCGCGCGAGGGCAAGACCACGCCCGCGGCGATGCTGGGTGGCACGTTCACGATCACCAACGTCGGCGTCTTCGGCGTCGACACCGGCACGCCCATCATCAACCCGGGCGAGTCGGCGATCCTGGCGGTCGGCGCCATCCGCGACACCCCCTGGGTCGTGGACGGCGAGATCAAGGTCCGCAAGGTGATGCAGCTGTCGCTGAGCTTCGACCACCGCGTGGTCGACGGCCAGCAGGGCTCGGAATTCCTCGCCGACGTCGGCGCACTGCTCGCCGACCCGGCGGTGGCGATCACGTACTGACGAGAACCGGTTGCGGCCCGGTGCTTTCCGGGCCGCAACCGGCTCACCGGTTCCCCCTTGAGTCGACGGCCCGATGCGTTGTCCAGTTGACGGAGTGAGCACTCACTCCGTACGGTGGTTTCCATGGACACGAGGAAACGCGCGCCGGGAATGGCGCCCGACGACCGCCGCCGGATGATCGTGCGCGCGGTGTTGCCGCTGGTCGTGGAGCACGGCCGCGGTGTCACCACGGCGCAGATCGCCCGGGCGGCCGGCATCGGCGAGGGCACCATTTTCCGGGTGTTCGAGGACAAGGACCAGCTGTTCGACGCGTGCGTGGAAGCCGCGCTCGACCCGGGGGAGGCGGTGGAGATGATCGGGGAGATCCCGGGTGAGCTGCCGTTGGAGAGACGGCTCGCGGAAGCCGTCGAGGCGTTGACCGCGCACTTGCAGCGGGTCGGTGCCGTGATGGCCCGGGCGGCGGTGGGCCGGCCGCGGCCGGAGGAGGCACGCAACCGCAAGTCCGTGACCGGCGACAGCCGGCGGGAGTCGATGGAGGCGATGCAACGCGCGGTGCGTGAGCTGTTCGTGCCCGACGCCGATCGCTTGCGGCTGCCCGTGGACAAGGCCGCTTCGCTGTTCCTGTCCATGTTGTTCGCGCACGGCCGGGCCATACCCGGTTCACCGGACACCGCCGAGCTGATCGACGTTTTCCTGCACGGCGCGGTGTCGGCGTGATCCCAGGCGGACGCGAGGCCGCCACGATGCGGGGCTTCGGCCGGCGCGGCCGGCGGCCGGCACAGACCGTGCCCGACAGCGGCCTCACCGGTCCCGTCGACATCCCGGAACCGAAGCAGCCCGAGCAGCCCAAGGACTTGAAGTCGCGGTTCGGGCGGATGAAGACCTCGGTGTCCGGCACCGTGCGCGGTCTGCCCAAGGTAGCCCGGCTCACGTGGCAGGCCAGCCCGACGTTGACGATCCTGCTGGCCCTGGTCACGCTGCTGTCCGGCCTCCTGCCGACGGCCACCGCGTACATCGCGAAACTCCTGCTCGACTCCGTGGTCGCGGCCATCCAGCACCAGGGCACAGTGGGCGACATCGTGCGGATCACGCTGTTCCAGTTCGGCGTGCTGGCGGCGACCGCGATCAGCAGCGCGATCACGTCGATCGCGCAGTCGCTGCTGCAGGAACGCATGACACTGACCATCCGCCACCAGGTGATGGACCACGCCAGCAAGCTGCAACTGGCGTACTTCGAGGGCTCGGCGTCGTACGACATGCTGCGCCAGGCCGCGCAGGAAGCGCCGACGCGGCCGTTGTCGATGATGACGTCGGCGCTGGGTCTGGTGCGCACGGCGATCACGTTCGGCAGCATGATCGCGCTGCTGGTGTCGATCAGCCCCCTGCTGGCGCTGGTGGCGCTGCTCGCGCCGATCCCGGCGTTCATCTCGCAGTCGAAGTACGGGTCGCGCGCGTTCTGGCTGACGTTCATGATGTCGCCGATCAAGCGGCGGATGGATTACCTGTCCTCGCTGGTCACCACGGACACGTACGCCAAGGAGACCAAGCTCTTCGGCCTCGGGCCGTACTTCGTGGAGCGCTTCCGGGCGCTCGGCGTGGTGTCCTACGACCGGCAGCGAAAGCTTACGGTGCGGCGCAACGTGAGCTCGACGTCCTGGGGACTGCTGTCCACTTTGGCGGGTTCGGCCATCGCGCTGTACATCGCTCTGGAGGCCGTCGGCGGCCGGCTGACCTTGGGCGACCTGGCCCTGTACACGGCCGCGGCGACCTCGGTGCAGGCGTCGGTTTCGGGTCTGTTCACGGCGTTTTCGGGGATGTACGAGAACAACCTGTACCTGGACACGTTGTACCGGTTCCTGGACACCTCGCCGGAGATCGTGGCGCCCGCGTCGCCGCGGCCTCTGCCGTCCACTGTGGATGGTCACATCCGGTTCGAGTCGGTGAGCTTCAGTTATCCCGGCGCCGAGGAACCCGCGCTGGACGGCGTGACGTTCGAGATCCGGCCTGGCGAGACGGTGGCCGTGGTCGGCCGCAACGGTGCCGGCAAGTCGACGTTGTTCAAGCTCCTGTGCCGGCTCTACGACCCCACGGCGGGCCGCATCCTGCTCGACGGCGTGGACATCCGTTCGTACGACCCGGACGAGCTGCGCACCCAGATCAGTGCCATGTTCCAGGACTACGTGACCTACCAGGGCACCGCCGCCGAGAACATCGGCCTCGGCGACCTCGCGCGGTTGGAGGACCGTCCGCACATCGTCGACTCCGCCCGCCGCGCCGGCGCCGACGAGCGCATCGAACGCCTGCCCTCCGGGTACGACTCGCCGTTGGGCCGGTGGTTCGACCAGGGCGTGTCGCTCTCGGGTGGTGAGTGGCAGAAGATCGCGCTGGCCCGGGCTTTCCAGCGGGAGGGGCCCATCCTGATCCTGGACGAACCGACGTCGGCTCTTGACGCCCAGGCTGAGCACGACCTGTTCGCGCGCCTGCGGTCGCTGGCCGCGGGGCGCACGACGTTGTACATCTCGCACCGGTTCTCGACGGTTCGGCAGGCTGAGCGGATTCTGCTGCTGGAACACGGGAAGGTGGCGGAGTACGGCACCCACGAGGAGCTGATGGCGGCTCGGGGTGGGTACGCGGAGCTGTTCACGCTGCAGGCGCGGGCGTATCTGGACGAGCTTCCCGACTGAGTTGGCGTCGCTCGATGTGGAGGGGAGCTCGGACCGTGAAGCGCCCTGACCTGGTGCTCTGCTGGTTCATCGTGGCGGGCGTGGTCCTGTCGCCGCTGTACAACACGGCGCTGGTGCGGTCACAGCTGCTCGGCGACGCGCCGGTGGGGCCGTCCGGCAGCGTGGCTGTGCTGTGCGCCGGGCTGGCACTCGCTTGGCGCGCGACGCTGCGGCGCGGCCACCTGCGCGCCGACCCGGCCACACTGACCTGGGCGGACTTCGACGGCCGCCGCCCACGGGTGCTCACGCGGCGCCTGCTGGGCGGCTGGGCCGTGCGGTTCGCCGTGGTGGGGTACTTCTTCGTGGTCGCCGGGGTGCTCATCGGGTTTCCGTCGGGTCAGGCGGTTTTTCTGTACGTCGCCGTCGCGGCCCTGGCGCTCGTGATGGCCCGGCGGCCCGCGCTTCGCGGTGAGGCGGTGCTCCCGCTCGTGCCGGCGGTGCTCGGCGCGTTCCCGGTTGGTCCACTGTGGATTTTCGCGGTGGTGGCTCTTGGTGCCGCAGTGGTGTTGGCGTGGACCCCACCTGCCGCTTCGACGGTGTCACGCTCGGAGCTGGTGTGGGCGTTTGGCTCTCGGCTGGCTGCACGTACTGCCACGGCGTTCCTCGACGTCTGGGCGCTGCTGCCCGCCGGCCGCCCGGTGCCGTGGATGGCGTTGGGCCGTCCCGCTGCGTTGCGTTACGTCGTGGCGGGGGCGCTCGCACGCCGTCACGCGCTGGGGTTGCCGGTGTTCCTCGCGCTCGCCGTGACCGCGGTGCACACGACGTTCCCCGCGCTGTCCTCCGTCTGGCTGCTCGGTCTCGGCGGATACCTGGCCCTGCTGCCCTTCGCGGCGCCTCTCGCGCAGCTGCACCGCGTGCCGGCGCTGCGCCGCTGGCTCACCACGTCCGAACCCCGGCTACGGCTGGCGACGGCGTCGGTGCTGGTCGTTTTGGCCGCCGTCTGGACTTTCGCGGTGATCCTGCTGGGCGTGCCGGTGTCGCTCGGGTCGCTGGTCGCGGTGCTGGTGGCCGCGTACGCCGTGGTCCGCTCCGTCACCCGCGGCCCGGTTGATTTCGGCGCGATGAACCTCGTGCTGTACGAGGGCGTCCTCATCCCGACGGGCCTCGTGCGACAGCTCGCGCGCGGCCCGGACCTGCTGATAATCGGGCTGCTTCTCTGCGGGCTGCTGCCCTAGGGTCGTCGCTTGTGAACCGGCGTGTTGTTGTGTTGGGCCCTTCCGGCAGCGGCAAATCCACCTTGGCCCGACGGCTCGGTGGTCGGTTGGGAGTCCCCGTCACCCACCTGGACTGCCTGTACTGGCGCCCCGGCTGGGTGCCGGCGCCCGCCCCGGAATTCCGCGCCGCGGTTTCGGCTGCGGTGGCTACTGACGGCTGGGTCATCGACGGCAACTACAGCTCGACGCTCGACCTCCGCCTGCCCCTGGCCGACACGGTGGTCTACCTCGACGTGCCCCGCACCACCAGCCTGCGCCGGGTCGTGCTGCGCCACCTGCGCGAACGCGGCCGCGGCACGCAGGCGCCGGGGTGCGTGTCGAAGCTCGATCGGGATTTTGTGAGGTGGATCTGGAACTGGCCGCGGACACACCGGGACGGCCTGCTGGCTGCGGTGCGTTTCGGCTCGCCGCAGGCTCGGCAGTACATGCTCGGGAGTCGCGCTGAGGTGGCGGCTTTTCTGGTCGGGGGGTGAGGGGCGGGGTCGGGGTCGGGGTCGGGAGAAAATCGGACAGCTCGTGCGTTGAGAGGGTATGGCTGTCGCGTTCCTGCTCTACGTCATCGCCGAGATCGCCGCGATCTGGGCCGTGGGCTCCCTGGTGGGCGTCCTCGGCACGATCGGGCTCCTCATCGCGGGCGCCTTCGTCGGCTCCTGGCTCGCCCGCCGCGAGGGCGCCAAAGCCATGCGCGCCTTCGTCGCCAAGGCCCAATCCGGCCGCCCCGCCGACAAGGAACTCACCGACGGCATGCTCGTCGCTTTCGGTGGCATCCTGATCATGGTGCCAGGGTTCGTGAGTGACCTACTGGGGCTGTTCGTGCTGCTCCCGCCGTCGCGTGCACTGGTGCGGCGGTGGTGGCTGCGTCGGGCTGAGAAGCGGGCTATCCGGTTCGCCAACACCCGACGCGGTCCGGTGATGGTGGTGGATAGTGAGGTTGTGGCGGAGGATCCGCAGCCGAAGCAGCATCCGGTGATAGAGGGGCGGATCGTCGAGGGTTAGGCAGAACGAGCTGAACGTGGGGTGAACAACACACCTCTCCACGTTCCTGGCAAGAACGTGTTGCACAGCCTAAGCTCGAACGCGTGTTCGCCCTAGGAGATCACGCTCTCAACAGCCGAGACCGCCTCGGCCAGCGTGACATGCTCCCAAACGCGAACGACCTGCCAGCCTGCCGCGCGGAGCGCATCAGTCACCAAACGATCTCGCTCCATGTTCCGCCGCAGCTTCGGCGTCCAGTACCACTCGTTGCTCGTAGGCTGACGGCCGTGCTCCGGGCAGACATGCCAGAAGCACCCATCGACGAATACCGCGACCTTCCGAGCCGTGAAAACGATGTCGGGCCTCACACGGACCTCGTCGAGCACGATAGGCAAGTCCTTGCGATACCGGTAACCGAGCCGATGCAGCTCTTTGCGCAGCGTGACCTCGGGCTTGGTGTCGGTTCGCCGGTTCGCCCGCATGTTGCGGGATCGCCCTTCGCTGGACGCCGCCGGGTAGCGCAGCTGGCGGGCCATCTCACTTGGACCTTTGCCTTGTTCAGTCATGCAGCGGGGACCTCGAAGGTGCACTCATGAGGCCAGATAGTCTCAAGCAACGCTCCGCGCCGCCACCCTTGAAGGGACGACCATGACCAGCACCCCCGAAGATCAGGCCTTCGAGGTTGTTGAGATCTGCGCCGGTGCGGGCGGGCAAGCACTGGGCTTGGAGAAGGCTGGATTCGAGCACCGGCTAGCTGTTGAGCTGGACCCAAACGCGTTCAAAACCCTGAAGACAAATCTGGAGAAAATCAGAGCGTGCAAGGATGCAGTTCGACGAAAGAACAGTGGTCAAGAGGCAGAACTTCAGAAAAATAAGCACCAGCTGGCGCTTGACTTCAACGACGAGGGCACACCCGAAAAGGTTACACAGGATTTTGTACGCCTCGGCGATGTCGCAGACCCCGCCGTCTTCAATCCAGCAAAGTACGAAGGCATCGCTCTCTTCGCGGGCGGCGTCCCATGTCCTCCTTTTACCATCGCCGGTAAGCAGCTCGGCGCCAGTGACGAACGCGATCTCTTCGCATGGGCAATCGAACAAGTTGGAAAAATTAAACCACGAGCACTTCTCCTCGAGAACGTTCGCGGATTGAGCCTCCCGCGATTCGCTGGGTATCGGCAACATGTTCTGGATCACCTTATTGATCTTGGCTACGCAGCCGAATGGCGACTGCTCAACGCGTCAGACTTCGGTGTTCCTCAACTTCGCCCTCGATTCGTTCTCGTCGCGATGAAGCCTGAAGATATGGCGTACTTTTCATGGCCTGAGCCAACAAACAAGGCCGCAACAGTTGGCGATACAATCTTCAAGCTGATGAAGGCTGGAGGCTGGCCTCAGGCCAAGGATTGGAAAAAGTACGCCGACAAGATTGCACCCACCATCGTCGGAGGCTCAAAAAAGCATGGCGGAGCCGACCTGGGACCAACTCGCGCCAAACGTGCGTGGCGCGAGTTATGCGTCGACGCAATGGGTTTGGCCAATACGCCACCCGGACCAGACGACGAATACGCGCTCGAGAACGGCGAAGGCCCGAAACTAACCAACGAAATGGTAGCTCAAATTCAGGGATGGCTACCTGGTTACGTTTCGGGTTGGCTTGAGGGTTTCAAATGGGAATTCACCGGCCTCAAGACTTCCAGGTACCGCCAGATTGGAAATGCGTTCCCGCCGCCCGTTGCGGAAGCGATCGGGCGTTCCATTCTGAGCGCGTTGAAACATGAGACGAAGAACCCCGCGAACCGGGAAATGACTCCCCACGATCCCGTGTACCGAATTCTGCGCGACCGTACGGGCGAGTTCATTTCAACTGAAGAGCTGATCGAAAAGGCTGGGCTAGATGTCGGCGTTGCCGACCTGGAACGACGCATAACGCTCCTCAAGCGGGATTTCGTGGTTGAGGAGGAATCTGATGTCAGCGGAGCTCTGAGGTACTGCCTGGGCGAGTTCAAAGCGTTCGTAGGCCAGGAGGACCACGAACGTCACGTCAAGTTCGAACAGAACCGCGCCAAGATCAGCTGACTCACTTCATGAGGTGCTTCAGCAGAGCGTCGATGTCTGCTGAGTCCATGCCGGCGACAGCCGACGGCTCGTCGTCGGGATCACCCAGCTTTTGAACTCCGGAATCGTCGAGGATCCGGCCCATGAACTCCAGCTTCTCGTTGAGGCGCATGGCGACGACCTCGTCGATCGTGCCCTGGGTGGCGAGGACGGTGACGTTGGTTTCCGTCCCGGGTGCGAGGCCGAGGCGGTGGATCCGGTCGAGGCTCTGCAGAAAGCGCCCCGCCTGGAAATCACGGTCGACGTAGACCGCGTCGTGGCACACCTGGTGCAGGCTGATGCCTTCTCCCAGCGTCGCCGGGTTCGAGATCAGGACCTGGCATGCGGGATCTTCTCGGAAACGATCGATCTCCTCCTGACGATCAGGGGTGCCTCCGTGTACGACCGCCGGCTCGAACCCCTCGAGAAGCCGTTGCAAAGTGCTGATGCTCCGTACGAAGCTGGCCCAGATCAAGGTCTTCCGTCCGCGCGAAGCGTTCTCCGCGACGATCGCGAGAGCTTCCTGGTACTTCGGCGGGATCTCATACTCGCCGAGTGAGCCGAGGAGGTCGTACAGCGGATCTCCCTGCGGCACTTCCAGCGGTGGCACCTGCAGGGACATCGGCTCGTAACGGGATGCACCGGCCGCGAGCAACGCCGGGCTGGTCGCGGCCATGATCAGCCTGAGAACGGTCCGGCCGAGAGCGTCGAAATCAGACCTGCTCCGCTCCGCACGAGGCGTGAACTGACCAACGATCGCGTCGTAGATTTCTCGGTGCAGCCTCGGCATCTCGACCGTGCGGACCCGCAGGCTGACGGGAGGTAGCCCCAGTTCTTGTTTCGTCGTGCGGGTATACAACGGCTTGAGCACTCGGCTCGCATGGCTGAGGTCACCGCCCTCCACTGCTTGGTTGACCACTCGCCGGCCGCGGCCCGGCCACACGAACGAAAGCAGGCTCTCCAGATCACGTGCACCGTTGGGCGCCGGCGTTCCGGTGAGGATCATCCGCGCCTCACTGAGGGGCGCGAGGGACATGCACGCCATGCCGTAAACACCGGCCGTACCGAGCTTCATGCGATGCGCCTCGTCAAGAACCATGAGGGCTGGCCCGGCGCTGAGCCATCCAGCAAGCAGCTCGAGCGAACGACCCAGCCGCTCGTAGTTGACGATCACGAGGTCGGCCGTTTTGAAGCCACGGCTACCGACGAACTTGACCGTGAGGTCCTCGCCGAAGCACTCATAGCTTTCGTCGATCCACGCTTCATACGCAGACTTCGGACTGACAACGAGGATGCGTTCGACCACGGCCTTCTTCCGTAGTGCAGAGAAGACCGCAAGTGCCACACGGGTCTTACCCGCGCCCGGAACGCTGAAATTCGCACCGTGCCTGAGTGTCAGGAGTTTCGCGATATCACGGCGCTGGAACTCGGTCAGGTTCGCAGTCCACCCGTCGTCGAGCAGGTCAGAGACATCATCTGCCGCCACGACCGAGTCGTCCGCAGCCCCGTCGAGAATCCGCTGTGTGCGTTCCGCATCCTGGAGCATCTCCGTGACCCTGATGCGGAAGCTGTCTTCCCAGACAACCGACGCGGGGTCAGGCCAGGTAGCGAGCTCTTCGAGCCCCCCGAGGAACTCGTCGATCGGAACGGCCGCGGCCAACCGATCGACCAGCCGTCCGTTGGGGAAGCGCGCCATCAGGCTGGACAGGGACTCCCTGTACTGCTCGGCCGCGCGCAGCTCAGCTCGCGTCCTGGTCTGGTCAAATCCGAGGTGCAGACTGGTCGGGGACGCGCTCAACCTTCCACACCCGACCTCTGCACCACATCGCGAAGCCAGTCAACGCCGGCACCGGGAGCTTTGACCGTGCGCGAGCTCTCTGATGCGAGTCTCCGAAGCACCTTCTTCAGTTTCAACAACGCGTCGTCGAAGGCCTCCTCGTCTAGTGAACTCGAGGCCCGTGACATGACCAGTTCGGTAGCGCACTGATCGAGTTGGTCCACCGCCGAGAATACTCTGTCCGGCGCAGCCTGCTTCTTCTTCTGGAGCTTCGTTTCCTTGCCAGCCAAGTCGAGTGCCACCGCCATCGATTCATGAACCTGCTTAAGCACTACGGACTCCTGGTTGGGCACAAGCTGACTTTCAGCCTTCGCCTTGAGCACCTTGTCCGTGATCGCACGCGCACGGGCGGCGTCGTCCGACCCTGACTTAACCGCCATACCCAGCCCCGGGATCTGGACATCCGGGGTCGGGTCATCGGGAATGAATCCGGCCGGCAGTTTGGGGATCAAGTACCGGCTCAGGAACTCGGGCGAGTCGATCCAGCGCACGTCGGTCTTGGAGAACCCGAGCGCGATCGCGGCGAGACGGGCCTCCTTAACTGCTTCAGCGCCATCTGGCCGCGTTGCCATGTCCTTCTGGTACCGCCGAGCAAGCTCCCGAAGCTTCTCCTGGTCTTCTTCGAAGTCGATGAGCCGGACGCGGTGCCCGTTGACATCGCTCCGCTCAATCATCGACTTGATCGCCGAGTACACCCAGTAGTCCTGTTCACATGCCGGCACCGTGCTCCGGAAAGTCTGGGCGACGACCGACATGGGAGTGCCTTGGCTGACGAGCTCGTCGATGGCGAGCAGCCGGTTGATGTACGAGTAAGCCCGCCGGTGCTCCTTCCTGAGCTGCAAGGACAGCTCAATGTCCCGCACGTCAGTCCAGTCGGAGGTCGCCGGCAACACCGCGACGCGCATCGTCGCCTCAGGTCCTTCGAGCTGGAGCAAGGCGGCACGGCGCGTGTTGCCGTTGACGAGCACACCATCGACTGTGGTCAGCCCGGGTTCGGTTTGCCCGTAGTCCTTGAGGCTCCCCATCAACTCGTCGAAGGCTGGATCCGTCTCGTGCGGGTTGGCAGGCTTCACCTTCAACAGCCTGTCGAGGTACTGCTGGCTTTCGAACGACCACGGATCTTCGTCCACGAGGCGGTCGAGCCGCGGATCATGGCTGCGCTGAGCCCGGATCCGGTGTGTCGCCGGGTTGTAGTAGAGATCGCCGACGCGGACTTCGATCACGTCGAGATGGACTTGGTTACGCCGCAGTTCAACGGTCTGCGTCTCTTTTACGCCAGCAACAGACGCAACCTCGCCCAGCCGCCGCTCGATGAAGGCGCGGTTCTGCTCAGCCCGCGGCGGTCGCCCGTAATCCTTGATCATCACCACTCCTGCGTGAACGACAGCTGCTTCGCCCAGGAACGATATCCCCGGAGCCGGTCAGACACTTCAGCTCAACCCGATCGCGTCGCGCACGGCGGCGCGCGCGTCGGCCGGCAGCGCCTTGTACTCAGCCCAGACACGCTCAACGTCGCGGAAATTCCGCTCGCCAAGCTCCACCCACTTCGCGAGGACGCTTTGGTCAGCTGTGCTCAGTCGCCCTGCGCGCTCCGCCACCTGGTCTGCCCCGGCGACGAGATCCCGCGCTCCCAATCGGCACCGTCGGCACTCAGCCACGGGCAGCACGGGAACGGTCCCGTCCGGAAGCCGGACCTTGCGCCGAGCGATGTCGAGCTGTACAGGTTCTTCCGTGTCTTCGTAGACATCGCCGGGGGCTAGACCACACGACCGGCACATTCCGCCGTCCCGCGTGATGATCTCGCGCCGCTCCCCAGCTCCGATCGCAGGTGCGTGCGCCGGCCTGGAGCTCACACCCTTCTCCCACACCGGCTGACCACGCTCGACGAAGCGGTGCTCTGCGGAGCTCAGGCTGAGATCTTCCCGGTTGGTGTCGATCTTCCACCCGAACGCCCGGAGATCACGCATCCGCCGGTCGATCTGGGAGACACCAGGAAACGCCTGACGCAGAGCTTCCTTGGTGAACTGGTTCCCCTCGCCGACTTCGGAAACCAGCCACAGGGCAACCCTCCGCATGGTCCCCAGGTTGCCGTCTCGCCATGAAGGCAGCATGTCGTCCCCCTCTAACTCTCGGTTGTCTTCTGATCGGCCATCTTCGGATGGACCACTGAACTTGCTCGACCGAAATCAGTTCTACCACGCAAGGCAGCCTCACGCCTTAAATTTACCGAGGAATTCCCGCAATAACCCAGAACTGCAATAACCAATTGTCTCAATAATCAACTATTATTGCGACAGACTCAGAGCTAAAATCAGGAGTTTGCTTTTGCCAACGTTCGATAACCGAACTCATGCGCGCATTGCGAACGTCGCAAAACGGTCAGAACATGACAGAACCAGCAAGTAGGCGTTGCCGGTTCCGCACCCGACAAGTTCCTCACTGCGGCCCCCTACTGCCTCCACCTCGGACAACACCGCAAACCTCATACCGCACGCCGCGAAGCAGCTTCTCCTCGCGTACGCAGTTGCGGTACGATGCCAAGATCAATTCACAAGATGGCGACGAGACGCGCAATGAGGAGGCATTGACAACTCCAAGATCCCCGCACCCTAATTGCGTTGATGCTTCTAATTAACGACGCGTCAACAATCTGCCCAACCATCCATGGCCGATCTTCATCAGATGGTCCGGCCACTTCTTTGCGCCCAAAACTAGCCTAACAGCCTGTCGAGAAACTCTTGCTGCACAACAACTTGCGACACTGCAACTCGCAGTGCAACAGGATCAGCCAGCGCGAGGGCCAGCTAACGCGGTCGCTTCACGAAGGCACATTGGGAGGATCTATGCCAGCACTAGGGCAGGTCGGAAGATGTCGTAGGCGGACCGCCTCGCCGGAAGCAGCGAAGCTGGCCGCCACCCTCAATGAGCTGTACCACTACCTACCGGGTCAGAGCATGGTCCGTAACGCAGCCGACTTGCACGTTTCCCAGCCAACCCTTTCGCAATACCTCAATGCGCGGAGAGTGCCGGGTGACACCTTCCTCGTCGCGATGCACAAGAGGGCATCGGAAGAAGCGCGCAGGTCTGGGCGGCGGGTTCCGTGTTCCGTTGATGACGTGCTGATGCAGCGTGCATCAGTACGTGCGCGCTCACGGCGCACGAGCAGCCTGCAGGGTGCGCAACACCATACTCTGAAAGTCGCCGAGGAGCATCGGAAAGGAAAATCCGCAGGAGTTTCTGACCGGCGCAACAGCGAGACCGATGGCAACAGGGACCGGCGCAACGGAAACCGTGGCGACAGGCGGCCGGAGGCCGTCCTCTCGCAAGCGCAGGATCAGCTAACAGGGGACGCCAACAAAGACGTGGACGTCGCCGGGGTACTCGCCGCAGCGGCTGCGCAGCTGCACAAAGGTGATCACGCCGCCGTGCAGGGTCTGATCGACAGTCTCGCGGCGTTGCTCGCCGACGCTCCACCCTACGCGCCAGCTGCCATTTGCGCTGGTGACCGGTCCAGAGTTGCGGATACCTGCGTGTAGCCCCGCGAGTGCGTCACGCAACTGATCAGCTGCCGCCTACCGACGACAGTTACAGCGAGTGAGATTGCCCACCAGCGACATGCCACCAAGGAGCCACGCCCGTAACGTGAGTCACTTTTCAAACCGTGCTGCTCAAACCCGTGCTGCTCAAACCGCGATGTCCAGGCCGCGCTGCTCCAAAGTGCGCGGCTGGCGTTGCGATCACAGCCGACGGAGCTCGCCAAGAGGAGCGTTCGCGTAGTTCTTTGCCAGGGAGTGTTCAGGAGGACGTTCGAGAAGGGGCCGATCCGGACCAGCCGGCAGGCTAGTACCAGGTCGGCCCTTTCTCTTCAGTCCATCGCCCGAATCATCCGAACGGCGACGACTTTATGGTCAAGTGTGGGCGCGTCCTGGCGCGGCAGCGGGAATCGTCGGCGCGGCTGTGCCCTACTACCCACAGTTACGCCTTCAGCCGGCGAACCGCCGACTGGATCCTTTTTGGCTCGACAGAGCACAGACGGTCGCGGCGGATCCGTGGTTTCAGGTGCTGATCGGCATGGTCAAGGTGACCGTCCAGTTTTGGCCCACGATCGACGCTGTTCTCCGCCTGCGCGGCTAGGGAATGGCGCATCGCACCTGCGACCGCGCACGGTCAACACGTGCAGTGCGCCAGCCAGCGGTGCAGCCGGCTGCAACTTGCCAATCGCGCTGGCTACTCGCCAGCTGACGGCTTCGGGATGTCGAAGTAGCTCGAAAACCGCACCGCCGGCGCGTACTCGCCCTTCACCTTCACCCGGCCCGTCACGAACATCGCCGCGGGGGCCGAGGCGCCGGTGGCCATGCGGATGAAGTCGTCGACCGAGAGGGTGAGGGTGGTGTCCGGGGCGCGGGAGAGGTCGGTGCTCGAGACGCACGCGCCGGATTCGATGACGGTTTGGAAGCGGTCGTAGCCGTCCTCTCCGTCGCCTCCGGTGAAGCGCCAGGAGACGACGAAGTCGACGTGGCGGGCGCGGTCGGGGCGGAAGTGTTCGGACATGCGGCGGAAGATCTCGTCGAGGAACACCGCGCGGAGGTCGGGGTGGTCGGCGAGGGCCTTGAGCTGGTCGCGGGACGCGCGGTTGACGACGTCGACCAGGGACTGCGTGGTCAGGGAGCTGAGCTCGATGCCGGCGCCCGCGGTGCCGAGCATGTGCAGGGTTTCCAGGACCTGCACGAACTGCGCGGGCGTGAGCTTGCCGACCTCGAGTTGGCGGGCGAAACCGTTGACCGCGTGCCCCTCGGTGGACTGCGGACGCGGAAATCGGGACACGGCAAGGGAGTCTAACTGCTCAGACGGGCTTCGGGAGGTCGAAGAAACCGATCAAGCCGGCCGCGAAGGCGAGGTCACCTTTCACCTTGATCTTGCCCGTCACGAACAGCACCGCGGGGGTTGCCTGGTGGGTGATGAGGCGGAAGAAGTCGACCGGGGCGAGGGTGACCGTCACGCGTGGGCGGCCCTGCGTCGTCCGCGAGACGGTGCAGGCGCCGCCGGAGATGGTGGTGGCGTAGCGGTCGTAGCCGCCGGGGCCGGTGCCGCCGGAGAGGCGCCAGTGGATGACTGCCTCCAGCGGGCGGTCGACGCGGAGGTGGGCGCCCATGCGGGCGAAGATCTCGTCGAGCAGGCGGTCACGCAAGTCCGGGGAGGCGACCACGGCCTCGAGCTGTGCCCGTGACGCGCGGGAGACCAGCGTCGCGAAGCGGGTGGGGTCGGCCCTGGCCAGGGAGAACGCCGGGGCGTCTTCGGAGAGGCGGATCAACGACTCGAGGAGGCGGCGGAAGTCGTCGCGGCCGAGGTCGCGGGGGTCGATGGCGTCGGCGACGGCGTTGACGTCGATGCCGTCGGGGGCGGTGCCGCCGAGGGCGTCGAGCAGCGCTGTGCCGCGCAAGCCGGCCAGGTCCATCGCGAAGCCCCTTCCGTGATCTTCCGGCAAAGGCTACTCACGAGTAGGTAAGCGGGCAAGCACGGGCAGGCCGCGGCGGCAGGTACCGTTTCCTGCTGGCGAGAGGGAGGTCGGAGAGTGCCGGACGAAGAACAACGCCCGCCGGAGCGGGCCCGGCGGCTGCCGCGCGCGGTGCGTGAGCGGCAGATCCTGGACGCGGCCGTGCGCGTGTTCTCCCGCCACGGCTACCACGCGGCCTCGATGGACGAGATCTCCGACGTCGCCGGCGTCTCCAAGCCGATGATCTACACCTACTTGGGTTCGAAGGAAGACCTCTTCGGCAAGAGCATCCAGCGCGAGGCGACCCGCCTGCTCGAGGCCATCCAGGCCGGCGTGCAGCCGGATCTGCCGCCGGACATGCAGCTTTGGCACGGGCTGCGGTCGTTCTACCGGTTCGTCGCGGAGTACCGCGAGTCCTGGACGGTGCTGCACCGCCAGGCGCTGACGGTCGGCGGCGCGTTCGCGGCCGAGATCACCGCGATGCGCGGCCGGGCGATCGAGCTGGTCGCCGCGCTCGTCGTGTCCGCGGGCACGCGCAAGGGCCTCGGGGACAAGGCGGAGTTCTCGGGCGCCGGGCTGGCCGCGGCGCTGGTCGGCGCGGCGGAATCGCTGGCCGATTGGGCGCTTGACCACCCGGAGATCTCGGACAGCGTGCTGGCGTCGTGGCTGATGAACCTGGTGTGGCTGGGGTTCAACGACCTCATCGAAGGTCAGGTCTGGAAGCCCTCAGAGAGCTGAGATCACGCCGTCCAGATGCGGCTTCGCCTTCCGCGCCTGCCACAGCTCGAACGCCCACCCCTCCTCCGTCGACCACGCGGTGAAGGCCGCGCGCGCCGGGAGGAGCACGGGTTGCTTGAAGCGCACCGCCACGGTGAACGCGGCGGGCAGCCGGCCCTCGAAGGAGGCCAGGGCGTGGGCCTTCGTCCACATGCCGTGGGCGATGGCGCGGGGGAAGCCGAACAGGCGGGCCGTGAGCGGGTGCAGGTGGATGGGGTTGCGGTCGCCCGAGACCTCGGCGTAGCGGCGGCCGATGTCGGCCGGCACGGACCACTCGGCGGTGGGCGTCGGGGGCACGAGGGTCGCGCGCGGGCGCGAAGGAGACGAACTTCCGCCGCGGCGCAGGTAGGTCGAGACCTCCGACCACGCGAGTTCCGTGCCCGCCCACAGTTCGCTCACCATGTCGAACTGGCGGCCCTTTTCGTGCGGCCGCAGGTTTTCCGCGCGCACCCGCACCGAAAACGTCTCGCTCAGGGACAATGGGCGACGCACAGTGATCGAGTTCGCGACGTGCACCAGACCGAGCAGCGGGAACGGGAAGCCGCGCTCCGTCATCAGCGCCATCTGCAGCCCGAACGCCAACATGTGCGGGTACGTCGCGGGCAGCTCGTCCGAGAACCGGAAGCCGCAGACCTGCGTGTATGCGGCGACGTGCGCGGCGGAGATCTCCACCGACGGACGCACGAGCTCCGTCGAAGGCAACGTCGAGCCGCCACCCCGACGCAAGAGCGCCTTCGGGTACAGGGTGGCCAGGTTGGGGGCGGCCGAAATCTCCCGGACGGACATCGTCACGCTCCCAGCAGGGCCTGGCCGCACACGCGGACCACGTTGCCGTTGACCGCGGCCGACGCGGGGTTGGCGTACCAGGCGATGGTCTCGGCGACGTCGACCGGCAGCCCGCCCTGGCCGAGGCTCGACAGGCGCCGTCCGGCTTCACGGATGAACAGGGGCACGGCGGCGGTCATCTTGGTCTCGATGAAGCCCGGGGCGACGGCGTTGATGGTGCCGCCGTATTCCGCGAGCTGCGGGGCGCCGACGTTGACCATGCCGATCACGCCGGCCTTCGACGTGGCGTAGTTCGTCTGGCCGACGTTGCCGGCGATGCCCGCGATCGACGAAACGCCGATGATACGGCCGTTTTCCCGCAACACCTTGTCGGCGAGCAGCTTGTCGTTCACCGCGAGCTGGGCGGCGAGGTTCACCGTGAGCACGGCGTCCCAGCCGCTCTCGGTCATGTTGCCCAGCGTCTTGTCGCGCGTGATGCCGGCGTTGTGCACGACGATGTCGACGCCGCCGTGGCGCGTGGTCAGGTACTCGGCCAGCTTGGCCGGCGCCTCGGCCGACGTGATGTCCAGCTGCAGCGCCGATCCACCGACGCGATTGGCCACTGTGGACAGATCCGCGCCCTGCGCCGGGATGTCCAACGCCACGACGTGGGCACCGTCGCGGGCGAGGGTCTCCGCGATGGCCTCGCCGATGCCCCGGGACGCGCCGGTGACCAGCGCAACCTTGCCGGCCAACGGCTTTTCCCAGCTGGCCGGCGCTTCGGCCGAAGTGCCGTGCGTGCCGACGCGGATCACCTGCGCGTCGACGAACGCGGATTTCGCCGACAGCAGGAACCGCACCGTCGACTCGGCGGCGGCTTCGGCGCCCTCGGCCACGTACACGAGCTGCGCCGTCGCGCCGCGCTTCAGCTCCTTGCCGACGGAGCGGACGAAGCCCTCCAGCGCCCGTTGCGCAATCCGCTCGCGGCCCTCGACCAGCTCCGGCGGCGTGCCGAACACGACCACGCGCCCCGACGGGCCGACCTTGCGGATCACGGGGTGGAAGAAGCGGTAGACCTCGCGCAGGTCGGCGGGGTCCTTGACGCCGGTGGCGTCGAAAACGAGGGCGGCGTGGCGTTCGGCCGGCTCCCTCAGCACCTCGACGCCCGCACCGGCGAGCTGACTCGTCAGGGTCTTTTCGAGCCGTCCACCCGGCGCCGCGCCGAGGAGTGCGGGACCCTCGAGAGCGGGCTGGCCAGGGCGGTAACGGCGCAGCGTGGCAGGGCTGGGCAGGCCGAGCTTCGGCACCACGAACTTCCCCAGCGGGGTCTTCGTGAACTGCTGGTACCTGTCCGCCATCGCGCGCCTCCCGTGCCGTCCGCGTCACGTCGCAGTCTAACCTACTCGCTAGTAGGTTACAGTGTGGAAGGGACGACTCAGAAAGGGTGACCGCAATGGCGACCAGGAAAACCGCGGCGGTGCGCAAGGTCGCGATCCTCGGCGGCAACCGCATCCCCTTCGCGCGGTCCAACGGGCCGTACACGAAGGCGTCGAACCAGGACATGTTCACCGCCGCGCTCGACGGGCTCGTCAGCCGCTTCTCGCTGCAGGACGAGGTGATCGGCGAGGTCGCCGCAGGCGCGGTGCTCAAGCACTCCAAGGATTTCAACCTCGCTCGCGAGAGCGTGCTCGGCAGTCGCCTCTCGGCCGCGACGCCCGCTTCGGACGTGCAGATGGCGTGTGGCACGGGGTTGCAGGCCGTGATCAACGTGGCGCACAAGATCTCGTTGGGGGAGATC
Source organism: Amycolatopsis sp. NPDC004368 (assembly GCF_053602515.1). Taxonomy (NCBI): domain Bacteria; kingdom Bacillati; phylum Actinomycetota; class Actinomycetes; order Pseudonocardiales; family Pseudonocardiaceae; genus Amycolatopsis; species Amycolatopsis sp. NPDC004368. Next base: position 340,141 of record NZ_JBSGDT010000001.1, read on the forward strand.
GATTCCGCCATCGCGGGCGGCGTGGACACGACGAGCGACGCCCCGCTGGCCGTGAACGCCGGCCTGCGGCAAATCCTCGTGCAGCTCAACGCGGCGAAGACGCTGGGTGACCGGCTCAAGCTCCTGACGAAGCTGCGGCCGGGCCAGATCGTGCCGGAGATCCCGCGCAACGCCGAGCCGCGTACCGGCCTGTCGATGGGTGAGCACGCGGCGCTGACCGCGAAGGTCTGGGACGTCACGCGTGAGGCGCAGGACGAGCTCGCCGCGGCCAGCCACCAGCACCTCGCCGCGGCGTACGAGCGCGGGTTCTTCGACGACCTCGTGACGCCGTTTCTCAAGCTGGCCAAGGACCAGAACCTGCGGCCGGATTCGAGCGTCGAGAAGCTGGCCAAGCTCAAGCCCGTGTACGGCGGCCCGGACGGCACCATGACGGCCGGCAACTCGACGCCGCTCACCGACGGCGCGTCGACCGTGCTCCTCGCGACGGACGAGTGGGCGAAGGCGCACAACCTGCCCGTGCAGGCGTATCTGACGTTCTCGCAGACGGCGGCGGTCGACTACGTGCACGGCGACGAAGGCCTGCTGATGGCCCCGGCCTACGCGGTGCCGCGGATGCTCGAGCGCGCCGGGCTTTCCTTGCAGGACTTCGACTTCTACGAGATCCACGAGGCGTTCGCGTCGCAGGTGCTGGCAACGCTCAAGGCGTGGGAGGACCCGGCGTTCGCCAAGGAGAAGCTCGGCCTCGACGCGCCGCTGGGCTCGATCGACCGCGCGAAGCTGAACGTGAACGGCTCCTCGCTCGCCGCCGGGCACCCGTTCGCCGCGACGGGCGGACGGATCGTGGCGACGCTGGCGAAGCTGTTGCACGAGAAGGGATCCGGCCGTGGGCTGATCTCGATCTGCGCGGCGGGCGGCCAGGGCGTGACGGCGATCCTGGAGAAGTGAAGACGCGTAGGGCCCCGGGTTTCCAGGGCCCTACGCGCCTGTTCAGCTGAGCTGCTTCTCGGCCTTCTTGCTGAGCTTTTCGGCTTTCTTGCCGGCCTTGTCCGCGGCTCGGCGCGCGCGCCAGCCCAGCGACGGCTTGCCCGCGGTGTCGCTCGCGGCCAGCAGCAGACCGCCGGCGAGGCTGGCGTTCTTGAGGAAGTTGACCTGCTGGTTCTGCCGCTCGACGGGGTCCTTGCTCTCCCAGAACCGGTGCGAGGCGGCCGTCGTCGGCACGAGCGTGCCAAGCAGCGCGAGCGCCGCCAGCCGCGGCGCCTTGCCCGACGCGAGCGCGAGACCGGCGCCGATCTTCACGGCGGCGTCGATGCGCACGAGCGTCGCGGGGTCGCGCGGCACCTGCTCGGGGACGATGCCCTCGAGCTTGTCGAACGTGCCGGTGATGAACGGCTCGACCGCCTTCGCGTGCCCCTGGGTGTCGCGGAGCATGCCGATGCCGCCGTAGATGAAGATCGACGAGAGCAGTGGACGGGCCACCCGGCGCAGTATCACGGTCGTCGCCTTTCCTGCGGGTTCTTGCGTGCTGGTCGAACTTACAACCGGGATTCCCCGCTCGGTGGGCGCCGAACCGCGCTAGTTCTCGATAGGTGAGTATTGGCTTTTTCTTAGATTGCCGTAGAAGGCTTTAGCGCTTGACCTTGACGCTGCGTCAACTTTTATCGTTCCTGGCATGTGGTCGATCCAGGACATCGCCCGGACGGCGGGCACGACCAGCCGGACACTGCGCCACTACGACGCGATCGGCCTGCTCACGCCCAGCCACGTCGGCGCCAACGGCTACCGCTACTACGACGCGGCCGCCCTGGTGCGGTTGCAGCGGATCCTGCTGCTGCGCTCGCTGGGCCTGGGGCTGCCCGCCATCGCGTCGGCCCTCGATGACGAGCGCGACAGTGTTGTCGCTTTGTCGACGCATCTTGGGCAGCTGGAACACGAGCAGCGGCGGATCGGGCGGCAGATCGCGTCCGTGCGGACCACGTTGAGGAAGTTGAAGGGAGGCGAACCGCTCGTGGCGGAGGAAGTTTTCGACGGTTTTGACCACACGGCGTTCCAGGCCGAGGTGACGTCGAGGTGGGGTGCCGCGGCTTATCAGGCCGGGGATCGGTGGTGGCGGTCGTTGTCGGCTGCGGAGAAGAAGGCGCATCAGCAGGAGCAGGCGGATATCGCGGCTGCTTTGGGGGAGGCGTGGTCGGGCGGGTTGTCTGCGGATGGTGGTGAGGTGCAGGCCGTGGTGGGTCGTCTGCACGCTTGGCTGCGGCCGGCGGTGAAGACGGTCTCGCGGGGGTATTTCGTGGGGCTGGGGCAGCTGTATGTGGATGACCCGCGGTACGGGTTTCACGACATCGGGGGTGCTGGTGCCGCGGAGTTCGTGCGGGATGCGATGCGGATCTACGGGGAGCGGAACCTGGCGGAGTAGGGGCGCGTCGGAGTGATCGCTGGGGGTGGGGATGGTCGGGGCTGCAGACCCGCCCATCCCTTGCCGGTCGGGTGCTTGCCGTGCGCTGCGCAGCGTGAAGAGTCCCAGTCACACAGTGCACCTGGCGTGAGAAGTCCGCTCGCGCACCTCAAGCTGCGCGAAGGGTCTCTCCGCGCGCAATGGGCAGCGCAAAGCACCCAATCGCGGCCAACCGGGCACGGCAAAACAAGTCGTGATCCTTTGTGCGAAGCAGCGCCGCCGGCGCCGGTGGGCCGCGGGACCGAGCGCGGGTCGGAGTGATCGGCGACACGCGCTAGGGGGATATGGCGGAATATCGGGCTCACGCTAGACACGCCGATACGGTGTGAGAGTGGACCCCATCCGGAACCCCTTCGCGCCCGGGGCTGGGCAGCGGCCGCCGGAGTTGGCGGGGCGGGAGCGTGAGCTGAAGGCGTTCGAGGTGGTGCTGGAGCGCGTCGCGCGGGGGAGGCCGGAGCGGAGTCTGGTGTTGACCGGGCTGCGAGGCGTGGGGAAGACCGTGTTGCTGGGCGAGCTGCGGTCGATGGCCGTCCGGCACAAGTGGGGCGCCGGGAAGATCGAGGCGCGGCCGGACGCGGAGCTGCGGAGGCCGTTGTCGGCGGCGTTGCACCGGGCGATCCGGGATCTGGCGGTGCGGCACCGGGCGCCGGATCGGGTGGAGGAGGTGCTGGGGGTCCTCAAGGCGTTCGCGCTCAAGGCCAACCAGGCCGACGCCAAGCTCAGGGACCGCTGGCAGCCCGGCATCGACGTGCCGGCTGCGCAAGGCCGCGCCGACTCCGGGGACATCGAGATCGACCTCGTCGAGCTGTTCACGGATGTGGCGGAACTGGCGGCCGACGTCGGCACCGGGGTGGCGCTGCTGATCGACGAGATCCAGGACCTGCAGCCCGACGACGTGTCGGCGTTGTGTGCGGCCTGCCACGAGTTGTCGCAGTCGGGAGCGCCGCTGGTGGTCGTGGGGGCGGGGTTGCCGCACGTTCCGGCGGTGCTCTCGGCGTCGAAGTCTTACTCGGAACGGTTGTTCCGCTACGCGCGCATCGACCGGCTCAGCCGCGAGGACGCCGACTTCGCCGTGATGGCCCCGATCGAGCGCGAGGAGGCCGGCATCGAGCCCGAGGCGCTCGACGCGCTGTTCGACGCGTCCGGCGGCTACCCCTACTTCATCCAGGCCTACGGCAAGGCAGCGTGGGATGCCGCGCCCGCGGACCCGATCACGGTCAAGGACGTGCAGGTCGCGGCCCCCGAGGCGGAGTCCGAGCTGGCGGTGGGCTTCTTCGGCTCCCGCTACGAACGCGCGACACCCGCCGAGCGCGAGTACCTCCTCGCGATGGCCGAGCTGACCCAGGGCCGCGACGAGGCCGCGGGGACGGCTGACGTGGCCGTCTACCTGGGTCGCAAGCCGTCGTCGTTGTCGCCTGCGCGGGACAGCTTGATGAAGAAGGGGCTGGTCTACTCCGCTGAACGCGGACAGATCGCTTTCACGGTTCCGCATTTCGGGCACTACCTGCTCGGCCGCGACTGACACTCCACCGTGGCCCGATGCGATCGAGCCGCCGGTCGCGACACTGACCCGAGCCTGACACGCGGCCGTGGGCCGTCCAGCACGACAACCGGGGGTCGCGGCGACTGGCCGGCACACGCCGGGCACACACGCGGGCCGGCGCCGGCCCAGCCGGTCGAAGCAACTGGGCTGCCGGGCAGTTGGTGGCCGCCTGCCGTGAGCGAACCCGCTGACGACGGTCGACCTGGTCGAGGCGGCCCACTCGGCACGCGGCAGCTACTGCGACCTCGCCGCGCGGGCATTGGCCGGCTACCGCTGAGGTACGCCGCGCGTTCGCTACCGCTCTATGACGCCGAATAGCCCTATCTACTGATAACTCTAGAGAACCCAATAGCTCCCTAGCCTGTTACCCGTTAGTGACTGCCGACACGAAATCTGTCCGGATATGACCCGCACTCTCCCGATGATTCATCGGCAAGTAAGCCACATCACCGCTGATTCGTTGGCATCTCTCTGCGGAAAAGCGCATACTAGAAGCACAGCCACCAAACACCTCTAAGGGGATGCAGAAACCCATGAGCAACATCGCCGCCAAGCTCCGTGCCCGTCGCGCCGAGGCTCGTACTCGCCGGGCGCTGAACCGCGCGATCGACACCGCGGCCACCTCCACGGTGCGCCAGGAGCTCATTGCCCTCGCCCAGGCGCGTCAGCCGTTCATGCGCTGACCGAGCCGTAACTGGTTGGTGGGTCACCCACATGAGTGACCTAGACCACATAGTGCTGTGGGTGTAACGCCGCGCTTCGTGGCATCGATACCCACTACGACCCCGTGATGCTGGCGGACCCCCGACCTGGCAGCATCACGGGGTTTCCATATGTCTGGACGACTTGTCCGATTACGCGGAACCCTTGCGCGCAGCGGCTTGCGGAGTGATGCTTGACTTCGTCAACGAGTTTGTTGAGGTGGTCAATGAACGACGTGAGCCTGGCGGAGCGCGTGGCCACCGTGCGCGCGTTCAACCGCCTCTACACCGGGGTGATCGGCGTCCTGGACGAAGGGCCCGCCGACGCGGAGTACTCGCTGAGTGAAGCGCGGGTGCTGTTCGAGGTCGCCCAACAAAGCGAGCTCCACGTGAGTGACCTGCGCAAACGGCTGGATCTCGACGCCGGCTACGCGTCCCGGCTGCTCAGCCGGCTGGAGGGCCGCGGGCTCCTGGTCAAGGAACGCAGCGGGCAGGACGCCCGCCGCCAGATCGTGCGGCTCACCGACGCCGGGCGGGAGGCGTTCGCCGATCTCGACGGGCGCTCGGCGCGGCGGATCGGCGGGCTCCTCGAGCGCTTCCCCGACGAGGACCAGCGCCGGCTGCTCGGCGCGATGGGGACCATCACCTCGTTGGTCGGCGACAAAACCGCAGACCCCACGCTCGTGTTACGCACCCCCCGACCGGGCGATCTCGGCTGGGTGGTCCACCGCCACGGCACCCTCTACGCCCGCGAGTACGGCCTCGACGAGCGCTTCGAAGCCCTCGTCGCCCGCGTGGTCGCCGATTTCGCCGACCACCGCGACGACCCGCGCCAGGCGGCGTGGATCGCGGAGCTCGCCGGCGAACGGGTGGGCAGCGTCTTCTGCATGCCCGCCGCCGACAAATCCGACAGAACCGACAAGACCACCGCCAAGCTGCGGCTCCTGCTGCTCGAACCGGCGGCCCGCGGCCACGGCGTCGGCAAGCGGCTCGTGCACGAGTGCGTGGAGTTCGCGCGCGCCCACGGCTACCGGACGATGGAGCTCTGGACCCTCAGCGCCCTCGACGCCGCGCGGGGGATCTACAAAGCCGCCGGGTTCGAGCTCGAAAAATCAACCCCCACCAGTGCCTTCGGCCCACCGATGACCGGCGAGACCTGGCGGAAGGAGCTGTAGGTGTTCGTCGTCTACTGCGCCGTCTGCGATCGCCGTACGCTGCTGGGCGTCGACGAGGTCGAGTGGGTCGAGAACCTCACTCGCGGCATGATCTCCGTGGCCGGCCGCTGCCCGCGCGGCCACGACGTGGCGATCCTGACCGGCGACGCGTTCACCCCGCACGAAGACCCGCGCTGCTTCGGCCCGGCGCCCCGCGTGTGGACGAAGCCGCTGAACAAGCTGCGCGCGTGGTGGCACGGCCGCTTCGAGGTGAGCCGCGACCTGCCCGGCCCGTTCTACCGCTTCTGACGGCCCATCAGGTAGAACTCCGGGTTCGGCTTCAACGCGGTGAGGTGCGCCAGCCGGTTGGACATGGCAAACAGTGCCGTGATCGCGCCGACGTCCCAGATCTCGTCCTCGGTCAGGCCCGCGTCGCGCGCCGCTTCGAGGTCGGCTTCGCCGAACAGGGCCGAGTCCTGCGCCAGCGCCAGCGCGAGGTCGACGATCGCCCGGCCGCGCTCGTCCAGCTCCACCTGCCACGGGTTCGCGGCGACGCGGTCGGACAGCTCGGGGTCCTTCGCCCGGATCCGCAGGATCGCCCCGTGCGCGACGATGCAGTACGTGCAGTGGTTCGCCCCCGACGTCGCCACCACGACCAGCTCGCGCTCGGCCTTCGTCAGGCCGTCTTCGCGCTCCATCAACGCATCGTGGTAGTCCATGAACGCCCGCAGCTCCGCCGGCCGGTGGCCCAGCGCGCGGAAGATGTTCGGCGTGAAGCCGGATTTCTCGGCGATCGCGCCCACGCGCGTGCGGAGGTCTTCGGGCAGGTCTTCGAGTTCTGTTACGGGGAACCGGCTGTCGCTCATGCCCCAAGCTAACGCCAAACCCGCCACCCGCGGCACCACGTGTTCACTCGCGTGGAGTTTGCTTACACCGTGAACTGGACCGCATACGTGGACGGTTACTGCGAACGCGTCGCGCCCGGCCTCTGGGGCGAGCCCTTGAACGACGTCACCAACCTGGCGTTTCTCGTCTCGGCCGCCGCGGTCTGGTGGCGCGCGCACGGCCGCCGCACCGGGCGGACGCTGGCGGCGCTCATCGGACTCGTGTTCCTGGCCAGCACGGTGTTCCACCTGATCGCCACGCGCTGGGGCGGCGCCGCCGACTCCGGGTTCATCCTCGTGTTCGCGCTCTACTACGCCGCGAAGTTCCCGCACGTGTTCTTCGGCGTGCGGATGCGCACCTCGTGGCTGGCGGCGCCCGCGTTCGTGGTGCTGACGGCCGCGATGGCTGCGCTCGGCGGCGGTCTCTACGTGCCGGCGCTCGTGGGCCTGGCCGTGTTCGCGGGCGTGCTCGCCTACGCACGCGACCCGTATTGGCCGCACTTCGCCGTGGCCGGTGCGGTGTTCGCGCTCTCGCTGGCGTTGCGCGGTATCGACGGGGTCGTCTGCGGGGATTTCCCGACCGGCACGCACTTCCTGTGGCACCTGTTGAACGCGGTGGTGCTCTACGTGGTGGCGAACGCGATGATCGGGAAAGAGAAGACCCCCGCACCCCAAGAGGTGCGGGGGTCGTCCACAGTGGACTAGGCCGTCAGTGCACGCCGATGGGGCGCAGGTCCTTGTCGTGCTCGTCGGCGTGGTAGTCCTCGGGTTCGGTCTCGTCCGTACCCGAGTTCCACTTGGCCGCGTGCGCGATGGCCGAGACGATCACGGCCACCAGGATGTTCGCGATCAAGGCCACGAACCCCGGGTAGATCTGCACCGTGGCGAGGCCGGTGCCCGAGAACGGGTGCCAGCCGAAGATCGACAGGTTGCCCATCGCGAGCGCCGAACCACCGAAGTGCGCCTTTCCGGTGGCCGGGTTGGGGATCCCGTACAGCATGATCAGGCCCCAGCCCATGCCCACGACCCAGCCGGCGATGAGGCCGGCCTTGTGGAGCCACCGCGTGTACAGCGCGAGCGCCACGGCGGGCAGCGTCTGCAGGATCAGCACACCGCCGATGAGCTGCAGGTCGATGGAGAACTGCGGGTCGATCAGGATGATCACCAGCACCGCGCCGAGCTTCACGATCAGCGACGCCAGCTTGGCCTGCTTGGCTTCCTGCTTCGGCGTCGCGTTCTTGCGGATGTACTCCTTGTAGATGTTGCGCGTCCACAGGTTCGCCGCGGCGATCGACATGATCGCGGCGGGCACCAGCGCGCCGATGCCGATCGCGGCGAACGCGATGCCGGCGAACCAGTGCGAGAACTGCGAGTCGAACAGCAGCGGGACGATGGTGTTGCCGTCGGCCTTGCCGGTGGCGTTGTTGGTCAGCGGCTTCACGCCGGCGCTGATCGCCACGTACCCGAGCAGCGCGAGCAGGCCGAGCACCAGCGAATACGCCGGCAGCGCGACCATGTTGCGCTTGATCACGTTGCGCCCGCGCGAGGCGAGCACGCTCGTGAGCGAGTGCGGGTAGAGGAACAGCGCGAGCGCCGAACCCAGGGCCAGCGTGGCGTACTGCAGTTGGTTGCTCGACGTCAGCAGGATCGAGCCGGCCGGTTTGCCGGTGGCCGGGCTCGGCGTGGCCAGCTTCGTCGCCGCCTGGTTGAAGATGTGGTCCCAACCGCCGAGCTTCGAGGGCAGGTACACGATCGCCACGATGATCACGATGTAGATCAGGATGTCCTTGACGAACGCGATCAGCGCGGGCGCGCGCAGGCCCGACTGGTACGTGTAGAGCGCCAGGATCAGGAACGCGACCAGCAGCGGCAGGTGCCCGACGATGCCGGAGCCGTTGATGCCCATCGTGCGCAGCACGGCCTCGAGGCCCACGAGCTGCAGCGCGATGTAGGGCATGGTGGCGACGATGCCGGTGATGGCGATCAGGAAAGCCAGTGTCGGCGAACCGAAGCGGCCGCGCACGAAGTCGGCCGGGGTCACGTAGCCGCGTGACCGGCTGACCGACCACATGCGCAGCGCCGGCAACAGCACGATCGGGTAGACGACGATCGTGTAAGGCAGCGCGTACATGCCCAGCGCGCCGGCGCTGAACACCAGCGCGGGCACGGCGACGAACGTGTACGCCGTGTAGAGGTCACCGCCGAGCAGGAACCACGTGATCCACGCGCCGAACTTGCGGCCGCCGAGGCCCCATTCGTCGAGGTGGTCGAGGTTCGCGCCGGCCTTCCAGCGCGACGCCACGAACCCGAGCACCGTGACGAGCGCGAAGAGGATGATGAAAATCGTCAGCTGCACCCACTGGATGGTCATCGGCGCTCGCCCTCGTCGAGATCGTCCACGCTCAGCTTGTCCGGCTCTTCGCTGGTCGGCTCCTTGCGCGTCGCCCAGTAGACGATGCCGGTGCACAGCACGCCGGCGGCGACGAACACGAGCTGGAACCAGTAGAAGAACGGCATTCCGAAGAGTCTGGGGCCGTCGGAGTTGAACAACGGCGTCACCAGGATCAGCAACGGGACGATCAGCAACAGGTTCCAGGCACTGAACTGGAACCCGCGCACCCGCCCGTCCTGTTTGGATGTCGACATGGGACCTCACTTAACACTCACGCAACACGCGACGGGCCTGACCCTAAAACCTCGACCCCGTGGACGTCACACAAACCGGGCAACGATTTGGCCATTCCCGGTCCGGCTGTGGACAACCTCGTGGACAGGCGCCTGGGACCGGTTCCGGTGGTGACCCAGGAGCGGTGGCCTCCGTCACGACGGGGCCCCAGGTGTTGTGGTTGCCTGGCCGGAGCGAGTTTCCACACCTTGTGCACAGAGTTGTCCACAGGCAGTGGACAACTTTCGACTAGACTGTGGACCATGGTTCGGGTGCCGTTGACGGACGAAGAGCGCTCCCGCGGCGAGCGCCTCGGGGTTGCGCTGCGCGCCGCGCGCGCGGGCCGCAGCATGGTCGACGTCGCGGCCGAGGCCGGGATCTCGGTGGAGACGCTGCGGAAGATCGAAACCGGCCGCATCCCCACGCCCGCGTTCTTCACGGTCGCGGCGATCGCCGACGCGGTGGGGGTGCCGCTCGACATGTTGCGCACGGCGTGCGAAAGCCCGGAAGCCCTGTCCCAGGCCAGCTGAGGGTCAGCCGCGCAGCTTCGTCAGGATGTGGTCCCGGTCGTTGATGAACGCGCACGCGCGCACCGGGAGGTCGAAGGAGTTCAGGAGCTTCTCGAAGTCGGAGAGCTCGTCGGGGTTGAGCGGCACGTCGGCGATGGCGATGTGGGCGGCGAGGGTGTCGGTGAGCTCCTCCCATTCGCCGGACCACTGCAACGTGCGGTAGTGGGCCAGGTCTTCGGCCGGGAGCCGGTCGGACAACAGGTCGAGCAGGCTGTCGGCGAAGTAGCTGATGCGGTTCTCGGCGCGGTCGGCCACCGTGGGGTTCGCGGGGTCGCGCGCGGTGTCCGGGTTGCGCACCACGCCCGCGCCGGCGACGGGGTATCCCGTGTGGACGAAGCCTTCCGGATCGACGAGCACCACGACCTGCACGCCGTAACGCTCGCCGACGCAGCGCCAGCGGCCGTTGTACTGCTGGGTGCGGGGCTCGCTCGGGTCGTTGGCGACGTCCTTGATCACCGCGATGATCTGCTCGTCGCTCCAGCCGGCAGGAAACTCGCTGGTGGCCCGGCGGCCGGTGCCCGGAGCGTGTCCACCGCCCACGTGAACTCCCTTCGTCCGGTGGGAGCCTACTGCGCTGTTGATTGCCAATCCGGCCACAGCCACGGCGGGGCAAGTCACCAACCAGGGTAACTTGCAGTTGCGTTCCCGCCTACTTTTGGCCGGATTGGCACCGGCGCTGGGCCGTTCAGCTGAGCAGCGAGAGGGCCAAAATGCCGACCACCAGGACATCGGGGCCGCGGAAGAGCTGGCGGGCGAGGTTGGCCGGCAGCGGACCCGCTGGTGTGTCGACGAATCCGGCGCTGCTGTAGTCCACAGGCTTGCGCGTGACCGTGCGCAACACCGAAAGCACAGCGAGTGCCACCGTCGCCCACGACAGCGCGGAAACCGACGTGCCGAGCGCCGAGAGCGCGCCCGCGAGCAGCGCCGACCACACCACGGCGACGACGGTCAGCACCACCCCGTGGGCGAGGACGAGCTCGGCATCCGTGGAGCCCAGCCACCGCCGTCGGCCCGGATTGCGCCACAACACTCCGAGCCCGGCACCGAACGGCGTCAGCGCCACGTACCCACCCAGGCCCACGAGCACCGACCCCGGCAGCGTCGGCACCGCGACGTGCCCCACCGCGACGGCGAGCGCGACGAGCAACAGCATCCCCGCGTACCGCGACCGCCCGGCGACCCCCGCCACCGCGAGCCTGAACGGCGTCGGCGGGCGCAACGACCACCGGCCCGACTCCGTGGCCTCGGGCAGCATCATCATCGGGTCGAGGAACGTGACGGCGACCGACCGCAGGACCCGCGCGTTCCAGCCCTCCAGGAGCTTCGCGCGGCCCGCCCGCGTGACCGGCTCACCCCCGAACGACAGCGCGACGGCCACCAGCAGGATGCCGGCGCCCGCGTACTGCACCGCCGCCGCGCTCGCGTGCGCCGCGGCGATCACGACCCCGAGCACGGCCAGCAGCACCGGCCCGGCGACGTCGACGCGCAACGCCGTGCGCCGCGCCGTCGCGAACACCAGCACGGCGCTGCTGATCACGAGCGCCAGCGCCGCGCGCCACAGCTCGATGCCGCTGCCACCCACCGCCAGCATCAGCCCGGCCAGGTACGCCACGACGACCACGAACCCGGTCAGCCCGCCCGCGAGGCGCGCCGCCACCACCCGTCGCCGATCGACCTGGGCGAAGTCCATCCAGGTGAGCTCGGCGGGTTCCGTCCAGACGAAGCCGCGCCGCAACAGGCTGCGCCACCCGACGGCGCAGCAGAGGGTGACCAGTCCGAGCACCGCGGGGTAGTCCACAGGGGACGGTCCGAAAAGGACCCGGTGCCAGGCGTCGGTGCGGAAGAAGGCGGTGAAGAGGAAACCGACGCCGAAGATGAGGACGAAGGTGGCGGTGTCGCCGCTGAAAATGCCTCCGAAGCGCTTCCGGCCGGGAACACGGAGGCGGGTACTGAGGGTCACCACGGGGCGGCTGCGCTTTCGGTGTGGAGGATGGGCGGCAGAGGCGCGCTACCGGCGGTAGGGCCACGACGGGGAGCAGCCGGTTCGCAGCCGAGCTCGGAGAGACGCAGGAGCCGCAACGACCGGGCGCAAGCCGGCGGCCGGCGCGCGGCCGCGGTCACCACAGTTCGAGGACGCTGTCGGCCGCGTCGAGGAGGGGTTGGTGGTGGGTGGCGACCACGACGGCGGCGCCGGCGGTGGTGGAGCGTTTGATGAGGTCCACCAGCCAGTCCTTGCCCGCGGTGTCGAGGGCGCGTTCGGGTTCGTCGAGGAGGAGGACCTTGTGGGGGCGGGCGGTGACGCCCAGCAGGAGCAAGCGGCGGCGCTGGCCCGCGGAGAAGTGGCCGGCCGTGACGCGGGCTCGGTCGGCGAGGCCGGCGTCCGCGAGCAGGGCGTCGAAGTCGCCCAGGTCGGTGCCGAAGGAGCCGGCCAGGAGTTCCAGGTGTTGGCGGGGCGTGAGTTCCGCGAAGAAGTCGGAGTCGTCGAACAGCACGGAGACCTTGCGGCGGAAGGCGACGCTGCGCTCGTCGGGCTTGTCACCGTCGATGAGGACGCGGCCGCGTTGGGGTTCCTGCATTCCGTAGAGGCACCGGAGCAGCGTGGACTTGCCGACGCCGTTGGGGCCGACCAGCACGGCGCACTCGCCGGGGTCGACGGAGAAGTCCAGGTCGTCGAGCAGCCACAGGTCGCCGGCCTTCACGCCGAGGCCGCGGGCGTCGATGATCATCGGCTGGCCGGCCGCGAAACGAGCTCCATGCGGGTCACGCTACCGGGCGCCCGCCGCCGGCCGACCGGCCGCCGCAAGCACGAAAGGGACGTTCGCACCACAACGGCGCGAACGTCCCCTTCGGACAGACGATCAGCTCAGGCGCTGGGCCAGCGCGTCGAGCTCGTCACGCAGCGAGGTGGGCACCTCGCCGATCTTCGCGAACCACTCCTCGATCAGCGGCAGCTCCTCGCGCCACTCCGCGGCGTCGACGGCAAGGGCGGCCTCGATGTCGGAAGCCGGCTCGGTGAGGCCCTCGGTGTCGAGGTCCTCGGCGCGCGGCACGAAACCGATCGGCGTCTCCACGGCGTTCCCGCGGCCCTCGACGCGCTCGATGACCCACTTGAGCACGCGCGAGTTCTCGCCGAAGCCCGGCCACAGGAAACGGCCGTCGTCGCCGCGGCGGAACCAGTTGACGTAGAAGATCTTCGGCAGCTTGTTCGCGTCGGCGTTCTTGCCCAGCGTGAGCCAGTGCTTGAAGTAGTCACCGGCGTGGTAGCCGAGGAACGGCAGCATCGCCATCGGGTCGCGGCGCACGTTGCCGACCGCGCCGGCCGCGGCCGCCGTGGTCTCCGACGACATGGTGGCGCCCATGAACACGCCGTGCTGCCAGTCGCGGGCCTCGTTGACCAGCGGAACCGTGGTCTTGCGGCGGCCGCCGAACAGGATGGCCGAGATCGGCACGCCCTTCGGGTCGTCCCACTCCGGCGCGAGGATCGGGCACTGCGACATCGGCGTGCAGTAGCGCGAGTTCGGGTGCGCAGCCTTCTCGGACGACTCGGGCGTCCAGTCCTGGTGCTTCCACGAGATGGCGTGCTCGGGCGTGTTCTCCATGCCCTCCCACCAGATGTCACCGTCGTCGGTCAGGGCGACGTTGGTGAAGACCGTGTTGCCCTGCTCGATGGTGCGCATGGCGTTGGGGTTGGTGTGGTAGTCGGTGCCCGGCGCGACGCCGAAGAAGCCGAACTCCGGGTTCACCGCGTAGAGCCGGCCGTCTTCACCGAAGCGCATCCACGCGATGTCGTCACCGAGGGTCTCGGCGCGCCAGCCCGGGATGGTCGGCTGCAGCATCGCGAGGTTGGTCTTGCCGCAGGCGCTCGGGAACGCCGCCGCGACGTAGTGCACCTTCTCCTCGGGCGAGATCAGCTTGAGGATCAGCATGTGCTCGGCGAGCCAGCCCTCGTCGCGCGCCATGATCGACGCGATGCGCAGCGAGTAGCACTTCTTGCCCAGAAGCGAGTTGCCGCCGTAACCCGAGCCGTAGCTCCAGATCGCACGCTCCTCGGGGAAGTGCGAGATGTACTTGGTGTCGTTGCAGGGCCACGACACGTCCTTCTGGCCCGGCTCGAGCGGCGCACCCACGGAGTGCAGCGCCGGTACGAACTCACGCTCGGTGCCGTCGGGGTTGATGAACTTGTCCAGCGCGGCCTGGCCGGCGCGGGTCATCACGCGCATCGACGCCACGACGTAGGCGAAGTCGGTGATTTCCAGACCCAGCTTGGGGTTTGGGTCGGAGAGCGGCCCCATGCAAAACGGGATCACGTACATCGTGCGACCGCGCATGCACCCGCGGTACAGCTCGGTCATCGTGGCCTTCATCTCGGCCGGCGCGACCCAGTTGTTCGTGGGGCCGGCGTCCTCCGGGCGCTCGGAGCAGATGAAGGTCCGGTCCTCGACGCGAGCGACATCGCCCGGGTCGGAAGTGGCCCAGTAGGAGTTCGGCTTGGCCTTCAGCTTCACGAAGGTGCCGGCCTCGACCAGTTCCTCGTTGATCTTCGCGGCCTCTTCGTCGGACCCGTCGACCCACACCACGCGGTCCGGGGTGGTCAGCTCGGCGACCTCCCGGACCCAGGACAGCACGCCACTGTGCGTCGTCGGCGCATTGTCCAGTCCGGGGATGGCGACTGCGGTCATCTCTACTCCTGACTTCCGAACTTCCGACGACAAATAAGCCCACACGCCGGACCGCGGTGTCCGGGTGCGGGCCTCGTTGCCGGCGACCGAATGGCTTCGCACACCGGCGGCGAACCGGTGTGCGGGTTTTTGGGATTCCCCGACTGTAGCCGGATGACCGGCAGGTAACCGAGAGCTGACCTGTCGGTTCTCTCACAAGAACGATAAGGGAATCGATTCAGTTGTCACTGGATTGGTCCAGCGCAGGAAATCCTTTCGACGCGGGATGCTCAATTCGGGCGAGGATCACCGCGGTCGGGAAACGACAACGGGCCCGGCGAGTACCGGGCCCGTTGTGACGTGAGTTACAAATGCGTCAGTTGGGACTGATCCATTGTCCGGTCCCCGAATCGATCTTCGCGACGCCGGACAACAGCTGGGTGCCGTCGCCGCCCCAGGCCGCGTCGCCCGCCGGGTCGGCCGCGCGCACGCCGGCCGCCTCGGCCTCGGTCCACTGGCCGGTGCCGGTGTGCTCGTAGGTGTGGGTGCTGCCGTCGGCGCCGATCTCCACCGCGACGTCGGCCTCGCCGTCGCCGTCGGTGTCGGTGAACGCCAGCGTGCCGCCGTCCTTGGTCTCGACGACGGCGGTGTCGTTGTGCCCGTCGTGGTCGGTGTCGATCGTCGCGGCCCCGGCGTCGACCTCGCCGTCGGGCAGGTCGGCGTGGATGTGGCCGCCGGTCGAGTCGTCCTGGGAGTGCGTGTCGGTGCCGCCCTGGTGCTCGCCGCCGCCCGACTCGACCCACGAGCCGCTCGACTCGTCGTAAACCGCCTGGTCCACGACGTGGCCGGAGCTGTCGAGCACGGCGTACTCGTCGGCCACACCGTCGTGGTCCGAGTCGATGAAGGCCTGCGCCGAGCCGTCGTCGTGCTCCACGATCGCGGTGTCGTTCACGCCGTCGGAATCGACGTCGTAGTTGACCTCCGCCTGGTAGTCCTGGCCCTCGACGTGGACCGTCATGGCCTCGGGTCCGCCTGTGCCGGTCTCGGTGCCGCCACTCTCGTCGACCCACATGGGAAAAGCCCCCTTTTAGGACCGGGTCTCGCCGGCTGCGTTCAGCTGTCGATCGGTATGACTCACGTTAGGCCGGTTCGGTTCCCGTCCACAAGCTGATCACCCGCGGTCGCGCAAGGTTCGGATGCGCCCGAGCAGCGATTCCGCCCTCGCGTGGCCCTCGGTGGCCTCCTTCAGGTGCTTGGCGGTGATCGCGATGTTCTTCGCCCGCTCCTGCGCACCCATCTTGATCGTCCGGTCCACGTCCTTCAGCTCGGCCTCGATCGCCTCGATGCGCCGGCTCAACGCGTCGTCCAGCGCCATCGACAGCTGCTGCTCGGCCTCGATGAGCTGCTCGGCCACGAGCTGGTCGAGCGTGGAGCGCGCGTCGGCGATGGCCTCGACCAGCCACTGCTTCATGTGCTGCTTGTCGGCCGCGTGCTTGCGCGTGCGCGCCATCCACCAGCCCGCGCCGAGGCCGATGATGATCGTGGCCGGCAGCACCACCGGGTTCAGGATCGCGACGCCGGCCAGCGGCAACGCGGCGATCTTGCCGGCGCCGACGCCGCCCGAGATGCCCATGAACACCAGCAGCTTGTCCTCGGCCGTCGGCGGCTTCTTGTCCGGCGGCCGCAGCACGACGGGCGGCCCGCCGGCCCGCGCGAACTGCGCGCGGATCACGGCGAGCTCCTCGGGGGAGAACAGTTCGGACAGCGCCACGTTGGTCACGTGGTTCAGCCGTTGCGAAAGCAGCATCGAGACCCGCTGCGAGGTCGTCTGCAGCGCGAGGTCCACTTGCTGCGGCAGCGCGGCGAGCTCGTCGCGCTTGGCCGAGTCGATGCGCTGGCGGAAGTGGGTCTGGGCGTCGCGCATCTCGCGGCTGCTCTCGTGGCCCACCTCCACGCGGGTGCGCTGGATCTCGCCGCGCAGCTTGAGCTGCCAGCCTCGCGTGGACGTGCGGCGCTCGGCCTGCAGCTGGTCACGGCGTTCACGCAGCTGCTCGGCCTCGGCCTCACCCGCCGACAGCGCGCGGCTCTGCGCCTGCAGCTTCGCCTTGATCCCGGCCAGCGCGCTCGACAGCGCGCGCAGCGTGTTGGCCTCACTCAGCATCATCGACCGGCCGACGAGCAGCTCCTGCAGCGCGACCTGCACGGCCGCGATGCCCGACTTCTCGCGCAACATGGCCGCGACCTGCTCGTTGGGCGCCTTCGCCGCCGTCTCGAACACCCGCGCCGACACCGGGTGGAAGACCGCGTCGGCGAAGCGCGGCGCGTGCTGGGCGAGCAGCTGCCGGTCGGCCTCGAGGATCTCGCGCCAGCCGCGGAACGCGTCGGTCTTGGCCAGCACGAACAGCACCGTCTCCACGCGGTCGGCGACATCGCGCAGGAACTGCAGCTCGGTCGAGGTGAACGGCGCCGACGCGTCGAGCACGAACACCAGGGCCGTCGCGCTCGCCGCCGCCTCGCGCGCGAGCTCGCCGTGCAGCGAGTCGAGGCCGCCGACGCCCGGGGTGTCGACCACCGTCACGCGCTCCAGCAGCGGCACGGGACCGGAGACCTCGACGTAGCGCGGCGGGATCTGCCCGGGCGGCAGCTCGTGGGCGGCCGAGACCCAGTTGACCAGCTCCGGCAGCGGGATCGGCACCGGCGCGAGCTGCCCGGGGTAACACGCCTGCGCGCCCCACTGCTCGGCGTGCTCGAACACGAGGTACGTGGCCGTGGCGACGTCGGCGTCCACGGGGGACAGTCCCGGGGTCGCGAGCAGGGCGTTGACCAGCGTGCTCTTGCCCCGGTTGGTCTCGCCGACGACCACCACCGAGGGTTTTACGGCCCGCGCGCGCCGCACGTCCTCCACCCACTTCGCGGCCTGCGGGTCGTTCTCGCGGACCACGGTGAGCAGCTGCTCGCGCGCGGCCTGGACCTGGGCGGGAAGGCTCGGTGACGTCATGGGGTCCGTTTCGCGTAGACGGTGACGATCGGCGCGCGCAACAGCCGGCCGCCCTCGGCGAACCCGATCACCTCGGTCTCGGCGACCACGCCGTCGAGCGCCGGATCGTCGGTCGGGACCGCGCCGCCGGCCTCGTGGCACGAGGGGTCGAAGCGCTCGCCGTCGGGGCGCAGCGCCGTGACGCCGATGTCGGCGAGGCCGTGTTCGAGCCGCTGGACCACGCCGCCGCTGCGCGCGCGGTCGAGGGCGTAGAGGCAGAGCTGGATGAGCGCCTGGCGGTCGGCCAGCGCGCGTTCGAGATCACCGGGTGCAGCTACGACGTCCACATCCGTGTTCGACGCCGGGGTCTCGGCGGCGGTTCCGGCGGCCTCCGCGTCGGCTTCCGCGATGAGGGCGTCGAGGCTCGCCGCGGCGATCTCGCCGGTGTCCTCGTCCGTCGCGTCCTCGTCGGTTCCGCGGTGCCGGAACCACGCCATACGCCTCACCCCCTGCTCGTCGGCACCAGTGTGGAGCAGAACGCAGCCGGAGAGCAGCGGAACGCGTGCGCAAACGCTTGCGGCTGCGTCTGTGAAATCAGGCGAGCTCGCGGATCACCGTGCGCATCGCGTGCTCCAGCGAAGGCACGTCTTCGGCGAAGCGCGACGACACCAGGATCTGGTCCTCCGCCGTGCGGAGCCAGACGCGGCCCGCGACGGAGATCTCGATGACCGACAGCCGAAAGGGCCGAGCGCGCCGGCCGAGGTCGACCTCGGTCTCGCGCACGAGCTGGCCCAGCCGGTCGCCCGCCACGATCTGGCGGCGGTAGAAGCCCGCGGCGCCCAGCGCGGCGTGCAGCGCCGGCCGGCGGGCCTCCGTGAAGTGGCGCGCGGCGGCCGGGGTGAAGTGCTGGATGGCGAGGTCGATGGCCGACCCGTCGCCGGGGGCGGGGCGGCCGAAGCGGCTTCGGGGCTTCCGCGCGCCTTCACCACGCACGCGCACGAACTCGAGCAGATCCGTCCACCAGTCGGCCCACTGCGCCTGAACGGCGGCGCGGTTGATCGCCGGCGGCACGCGCACGGGCACCGCGGGCTCGACCGGGGGCAGCAGCTGGCCGTCGGCGACGGACAACGCGAGGACGTCCCGGAGGTAAAGAGCGATGTCGATCTCCTGCTCGCTCCCCCAGGACGCCCGCCACGAGGTGGTGTTCTCCAGCCGCACGAAATCCACCCTACGCGTGCGCGCCGACAAACCTAGGGCATGCGGATCTGTTGCCAGATCAGGAAATAGGCCCGGTGCACGACGTGTGCGACGCGGCTTTGCGCGGGCGTTGCGCCGAATGACGCAAAGGACCGCCACCAGCCCGCGCGTTCGAGGGCGTGCGCGGCGAGCTCGGGCCGGGCGGCGCCGGGCAGACCGAGCTGCGCGCCGAGGTCCGCGTTGCTGCCGACGCGCAGCACCTCTTCGGCCAGGTCCTCCGGCATGTCGACGGCGCCGGAGGCCACGAGCGTCAACGCTTCCAGCAACCGCAGCTGGTGTGCTTCCGGTTTGGCGAGCAGCACCTCGATGGCGTCGTGCACGCGCTGGCGCTCGCCCGCGTCGCCTGAGGCGTGGGCCAGCGCGGTCACCGACGCGAGCGCCGCGGCGGCCTTGATCCCGTCGGCGCGCGCGGCGAAGACCACGGCCAGGCGGCGGCGCACGGCGTCGAGGCCCGACGCGTCGAGCAGCACGCGCCGCAGCGCGCCCGCGGTGATGGCCGGCTCGGCGCGGATCGCATCGACCGCGCGGCGCACGCCGTAGAGGTCGAGCTTCTCCAGCAGCCGCAGCCGCACGCCGGCGGGGACGTCGCACTCCCAGCTGGTGAAGATGTCGGCCGAGATGAGCATGGTCTCGAGCACGTCGTCGTCGAGGCCGGCGAGCTGGTGCAACGCGTCGGCGTCGGCCGAGGTGAACCCGCCCGACTCGGCCGACTCGGCGATCAGCCCGATCACCGGCAGCACGTCGGCCACGCGCGGCTTGAGCGTGCTCGCCTGCTTCTCCGCCAGCAGCTTCGCCGCCAGCCAGATGTCACCACCCGAGCCGGCCACGGTCTCGGCGACGATCGTGTCCGCCTTGTTCAGCACCGCGATCGCGTTCACCGGACCGGCCTCGCGGCTCGCGGTGGCGGCGGTGAACGCGGCGAGCGCCTGCTGGTCGTCGGCGCGCACGCCCTGGGTCACCACGTAGAGCACGGCTTCCGCGCCGGCGACGGCGTTGCGCGAGGTGTCGTCGAGGTTGTCCGAACCGGTGTCCTCCTGCGCCGCGCCCAGCAGCTGCTCGGTGCGCGAGACGGACGCGGCGTCGAGCGAGCCCAGGCCCGGGGTGTCGATCACGGTCATGCCCTGCAGCACCGCGTTGGTCAGGTAAGCCTCGAGGTGTGACACCCTCGTGATGTCCACGCCCAGCTCGGCCGGGATCGACCCGTCGGCGGCGAACGGCAGCACCTGCTTCGTGCCGTCGGTGAACACGACCTCGACGCGGTCGACGGTGCCGTACTGGAAGCGGGTGACCAGCCGGGTGCACTCACCGACGTCGGTGGGCGCGACCCGGCGCCCGATCAACGCGTTGACCAGCGTGGACTTGCCTGACTTGATCCGCCCGGCCACGGCCACCTGCAGTGGTGCGGCGAGCCGGCGCTGCACCTCGGCGAACCCGGCGGCGGTGCGCGGCGAGACCTGCGTGGCGAGCCGCCGGCACAGCTGCGCAACCGACATCGACAGTGGGCCCGCGAGGCGACCCGGCTCCGTCACGGCCTCGATCCCCTCTCGTCGGCTGATCGCGCACCGAAATCGTGCCATGCCGAGCCACGGAGAGTGCGACCGACAGTGCTACTGGAGGATGACGCGGCGTGCCCGGCCGCGGACCTAATCTTGACGGGTGCGACGGCTGAGCCTCTGGATGCGTGCCCACCCCATGGCGGGGGACACGCTGCTCGCCGCGCTCCTGCTGTTCCTCGACCTGGTGCTCTACGCCGGCGGCAGCGTCGGGCCCGAGAGCCACCCACCGGCGTGGTTCATCGCTCTGCCGGTCGACGTCGCCATGGTCGCGCCGCTCGTGTTCCGGCGGAAGAACCCGCTGACCTCGGCCTACGTCGTGTACTTCGTCGCCATCGCGCACGCGTCGCTGTCGCTCGGTTTCTCCTCCGTGGCGGCGCTCGCGATGAGCCTGTACTCGATCCTCGTCTACATCGGCCGCAAGCAGGGGCTGGTCTACGTCGGCGCACTCGTGCTGATGACCGCGGTCGAGATCGTCCTCGACACCACGACTCCGTGGCTGGGCAACGCGCTGTTCACCGCCTTCGGCATCGCGCTGTGCTGGACGCTCGGCGAGTTCGTCGGCGCGCGCCGCGCGTACCAGCTGGAGGTGGAAGCCCGCCTGCACCTGCTGGAAACCGAACGTGACCAGGCCACGCGCATCGCCGTGGCCGAGGAACGCGGCCGCATCGCGCGCGAGCTGCACGACGTGGTCGCCCACTCCGTGAGCGTGATGGTGGTGCAGGCCGACGGCGCGGCGCTCGCGCTGCCGACCAACCCCGAGCTGGCCGGGCGGGCCCTGCAGACGATCTCCGAAACCGGCCGCGGCGCCCTCGGCGAGCTGCGCCGGCTGCTCGAAGTGCTGCGCGGCGACAACGGCGACGGCGAGCCCCGCGTGCCCCAGCCCGACGCCAATGCGCTGGGTGAGCTTGCGGAGCGCATGCGCGGCGCCGGCGTTCCCGTGGACCTGCGGGTGGACGACGGCCTCACCGACCTGCCCGCGGGTGTCTCCCTCGGGATCTACCGGATCGTGCAGGAGTCGCTCACCAACACGCTCAAGCACGCCGGCTCGGGCGCGCGCGCCGAGGTGCAGGTGCGGCGCACGACCGAAGGCAAGAACGACACCGTGGAAGTGCTCGTGCGCGACGACGGCGCCGGGCGCGCGCGGCAGCTCGAACAGGTGACGGTGGGTGCCGGAGCGCCGTCGAAGAAGGCCCCGCGACTGCAGGTCGCGGGCGGGAACGGGCTGATCGGAATGCGGGAGCGCGCGAACGTGTACGGCGGGACGCTGGAGGTGGGCCCCGCGCCCGCCGGTGGGTGGCAGGTGCGGGCCGTGCTGCCCGTTAGGTTGGCGCCGTGATCCGAGTGGTGGTCGTGGACGACCAGGAACTGATGCGCGTCGGCTTCCGGATGGTGCTGGGCGCGCAGGCCGACATCGACGTGGTGGGCGAGGCCGGCGACGGCGCGCAGGCGATCAAGCTCGCCGATGAGCTGCGCCCCGACGTCGTGCTCATGGATGTGCGGATGCCCGTGCTCGACGGGGTGGAGGCCACGAAGCAGATCGTCGCCGCCGGTACCGCGCGCGTGCTCGTGATGACGACGTTCGACCTCGACGAGTACGTGTACGCGGCCCTGCAGGGCGGCGCGTCGGGCTTCCTGCTCAAGGACACCCCGCCCGACCACCTCGTGTCGGCGCTGCGGTCCGTCGCTTCGGGCGACGCGGTGGTTTCACCCTCGGTGACGAAGCGGTTGCTCGACCGGTTCGTCGGCGCCGGAGGTTCACCGGTGCGCGACGCGAGCGAGCTCGACGTGCTGACCGACCGCGAACGCGAGGTCCTCGTGCTCATCGCGAAGGGCATGTCGAACCTCGAGATCGCCGAGACACTGTTCCTCTCCGAGGCCACGGTGAAGACGCACGTGGGCCGCATCCTGGCGAAGCTCGATCTGCGCGACCGCGTGCAGGCGGTCGTCCTCGCGTATGAGACCGGACTGGCCCGTCCCGGCCTCGGCTGATCGTTTTCGAGCACCTACGAACACCGAAGTTCAGGGTCGTCTCAGGGGTTTCACCGATCGCACATCCACCGCGGAACCGGTTGGGTACTACTCAGGTCGGGTGAACAGTTCGACCCTCAGGATGACGCCAAGACCGGTCCGGCTCGGTCACGATGTTGCCGGTACACGGCACACAGGCCGTAACAGAGGGAGCAGGGGATGATCGAGGCATCAGGTCTCACCAAGCGCTACGGGCAGACGCTGGCGGTGAACAACCTGTCGTTCAGCGTGGCCGCGGGGAAGGTCACGGGCTTCCTGGGCCCGAACGGCGCCGGCAAGTCCACCACCATGCGCATGATCCTGGGGCTCGACAACCCCACGTCCGGTGAGGTCCGCATCGGGGGCAAGCGGTACCACGACCTGAAGGACCCGCTGCGCACGGTCGGCGCGCTGCTCGACGCGAAGTGGGTGCACCCCAACCGCTCGGCGCGCGCGCACCTGACGTGGATGGCGAAGTCCAACCGCATCCCGGCGTCGCGGGTGGACGAAGTGCTCGACGTCGTGGGTCTCACGACCGTCGCGAACAAGCGGGCCGGCGGGTTCTCGCTCGGCATGTCGCAGCGGCTGGGGATCGCGGGCGCGCTGCTGGGCGACCCGGAGGTGCTGCTGTTCGACGAGCCGGTGAACGGCCTGGACCCCGAGGGCATCCTCTGGATCCGCAAGTTCATGCACCGCCTGGCCGACGACGGTCGCACGGTGTTCGTGTCGAGCCACCTGCTCTCGGAGATGGCGCTGACCGCGAGCGAGCTCGTGGTGATCGGCAAGGGGGAGCTGATCTCGCAGTCGTCCACGGAGGAGTTCGTGGCGCGGGCCGCGGAGAACACCGTGAAGGTGCGCTCGCCGCAGCTGCCCGCCCTGCGCGAGGCCCTGGTGCGTGCGAGCGCCCAGGTGACCGACTCGGGCGAAGCGCTGATCGTTTCCGGAATGGACAGTGCCAAGATCGGCGAGCTCGCGGCATCGGCGAGCATCGTGCTCCACGAGCTGAGCCCGCAGACCGGTTCGCTCGAGCAGGCCTTCATGCAGATCACCGGCGACTCCGTCGAGTACCACACCGGGCTCGAGGCCGAGGCGCAGCAAGCCCTCCAGCCCACCGCCCGCTGACCACTCGTACTTCCCAGGGGAAACAAAGCCATGACTCTGCTCGCGGTTGAACGCATCAAGCTCTTCACCACCCGCTCACCGTGGTGGTGCGCCCTCATCGCCATCGTCCTCACCGCCGGCTTCTCCGCGCTCGTGGCGAGCGCGGCGCCGAGCCAGGCGACCATCGACGTCGCCACGACCCAGTTCGGCTACCAGTTCGGCGTCGCCGTGATCATGGTGCTGGCCGCGCTCTCGGTCACCACCGAATACCGCTTCGGCACGATCCGCACCACGTTCCAGGCCGTGCCGGGCCGCACCTCCGTGCTCGTCGCCAAGGCCACCGTCGTCGCGCTGCTCTCGCTCGTGATCGGGGAGATCGGTGCGTTCGGCGCCTGGGCCCTGGGTTACGCGATCCGGCCGTCGGATGCGCTGGCGCTCGACACCTCGGCCGAGTGGATCAACGTCGCCGGTGTCGGCGTGCTCTTCGCCCTCGCCGCGGTGATCGCGGTGGCGATCGGCATCCTGATCCGCCACAGCGCCGGCGCGATCGCGCTGCTGCTGATCTACGTGCTGGCGGTGGAGAGCCTCGTGCAGCTCATCCCGACCGTCGGCCCGAAGATCCACGAGTGGCTGCCGTTCAACGTCGCCGAGAAGTTCCTCCGCGGCGCCGGCGGGGCGACGCAGGGCCCGCCTCCTTCGGACGCGGTGCTCTCGCAGGGCTGGTCGCTGGCCTACTTCGCGGGCATCGCGGTCGTGCTGCTGGCCATCGCGATCGGCGTCGCGAAGAAGCGCGACGCCTGACGAAAGACCCACCACAGGGACGTTCGGACGGATGCGGCGGGGGCCGAACCGGCTGAACGGGGGAAAGGGGATAGAAGAAAGATCCGGGTCGCCATTCGGGGGGCGACCCGGATCTTTTCGTTCCGGGCCGGGGCGGGGCCGGTTCCGCGCTGCGGTTCCGGTCCGCCGCGATCACATTCCCGTTAATCTGCACGTGCAGATCGGGTGTACACGAGGCAAACGGATTAAGTCGGCGTTAAGACCTTGTGGCTTCTCTCACAGGCAGCGGACATACTGGTTGAGTCACCAGGATATTCCTGGTTGAGTCACCAGGATATTCGAGATCAAGAGCGTGCTCGTCCGTCTCAGCCTCCCGGAGGTGAACCTTGACGGTGGACGCTGGTCGGGGACTCCTGAGTCCCATTCCCTCAGCCCGCAGCGAAGCGGCACTACCGAATCACAGCGAAGCGGCACTACAAGAACGCAGCCGAGAACACAAAGCTGCGCCGAAAATTGCCGCGCCCCAACCGCGGCTCGAGCCGATGCTGGACCTCGAATGGTCGCAGGCGATCGAGCTGCCCCGGTTCGCGCAGCCCGCGATGCGGCCCGGTGATCTCCGTCAGGCGTGGGTGCACCGCGCGGCCGAGGACCTCGTGCTCGCCTTGTACCGCCGGGCCAGCGGCATGCAGGGCCCGGTGCCCGCGCCGTGGTGGCTGCGGGCCGTCGCGGCCGGCTGGCTGGAGTCGCGCGAGCTCGGCTTCCGCATCGAGGACCGGATCCAGCAGCTGCTTTCCCGGCGTCCCGGCTGGGAGTTCGTGCCCTGGGCCGCGGACGGTGAATCGGGCTACTGGGAGTTCATGCCGTCCGAGCGCGGCAAGTCCGGCCACTCGATCCCGACCACGGTCTTGAACACCGACCGCCACCCCGGCTGGATCGACGTGCTGCCCGCCCACACGGGCCCGACGCCGCAGCCGATCGCCGTGTCCGGGCTCGCCGGACTGCGGGCCCGGCTCGGGGAGTTCGAAGCGGTCCGCTGACCCGCCCGTATCTTGTCCGGGTGGAGAACGAGGACCAGCCACGGCTGCGCAGCGTGGTCAGTTATGTCAATCGCGGCGGCCGGATGACCGTCGGCCAGCAGCGGGCCTGGGAGCAACACTGGCCGCGGCTGGGCCGCACGGTCGCCGACCTGCCTGCCGGACCCGTCGACTTCACCGCGTGGTTCGGCCGCGAAGCACCGGTACTGCTGGAGATCGGGTCCGGCATGGGCGAGACGACGTCGCAGCTCGCGGCGGCCGCTCCCGAGCTCAACTACGTGGCCGCCGAGGTCTACGACCCGGGCCTGGGGCAGCTGATGCTGCGCGCGGAGAAGCTCGGCGTCGAGAACCTGCGGCTCATGCACGGCGACGCGGTGATCCTGCTGACCGAGCACGTCGAGCCCGGCGCGCTCGCCGGCGTGCGGCTGTTCTTCCCCGACCCGTGGCCGAAGAAGCGCCACCACAAACGCCGCATCGTGCAGCCCGATTTCGTCGCGCTCGTCGCGTCGCGGCTGGCGTCCGGCGGCACGTTCCACCTGGCGACGGACTGGGAGAACTACGCCGAGCAGATGCTCGAGGTGTGTTCGGCCGAGCCCGCGTTGCGCAACCGCTACGAGGACGAACCGGGCGGCTGGGCGCCGCGGCCCGAATGGCGGCCGCGCACGAAGTTCGAACAGCGTGCCGACGTCGAAGGACGCGAGTCCCACGACCTCATTTTCGAAAAACGCTGAACCGCGAACTGAAAACTCGTAAGAAAAAGGGCCACTGCCGGGTTCCCATCCCCGGCAGTGGCCCTTTTTCTCCCCTTTTTCACCCCCTGCGTCCGCCCGACCCCCGCGAAGGGCGGACCGGCCCGCTACTCGTCGGCCAGTGGTTCCGACTGCACGCGCCGCAGGGCGGGCGTGCAGATCGAGGCTCCGAGCAGCGCCACCCCGACGCCGAGCACGACCGGGGCGAAGATCCACGGGCTGAACACGACGCCGCCTTCGCCGGCCGTGCTGAACAACCCGATCCCGACGAGGATGCCGACCACGCCGGCGCCGATCGTCGCGACGAGCGCGGGCAGCGCCGTCTCCATCCGCAGCGCCCTCGACAGCACCTTCACCGGCGTACCGGCGGCCATCAGGGCACCGAACGTGCGGCGGCGGTCCATGATCGAGCCCGCCGTGGCGACGGCCGCGCTGCAGCCCGCGAGGACACCGGCGGCGACGAGACCGATCACGGTCACCCGGCGCAGGTCCGAAAGCTGCGTCTGCTGGTCGTAGAGGTACTGGTCACGGCTGCCGATCTCCGCGCCGGACGCGGCCGAGACCAGCGCCGTGCGGACGATCTCGCGGTCCGCCGGCGTTGTCGGAGCGATCACGGTCGCCGCCCCCAGCTTCACGCCCGCCGGCACCGCCGCCGGGTCGAGCAGGTACGAGCTGCTCACGTTCTGCGCCATCTTGAACGTGCCTGCGGGCACCTGGCCGAGCGGCCGGCCCGGGTCGGTCGGTTCCGGATCGCCGACCACGCGGTAGTCGGCGGAGTTCAGCTCCTCCGGCGCGTACAGCCCGACCCCGGGCTTGCAGTCGGCCGCGGTGATCCCGAGCCGGGTGAGCCGGGCCGCATCGGTGCACGACATGACCAGCGCCCGCTGGTACGACCGCTGGTCGCCGGTGCCCTGCACGAGGTAGACCTGGCCCACGGAGATCGCGCGTTCCTGCTGGCCGTAGCGCGCCAGCGTGGTGTTGGCGTTCGCCACGACGGCCGCAGTCTTTTCGGGACTGCTGTCGGCGTAGAGCACCGAATCCGCATACGTCCGCCCGCCGCCGGCGAGTGATTCGAACGAGGGCAGCAACGTGAGCGCCATCGAGCCGGTGAAGACCGCGAGCACGATGCCCGCCGTGGCGCGGTAGGCGCCCTTCGGGTCGTCTCGCAGCCGACGTCCGGCCAGCAGCCCCGACGGCCCCCGCCAGCCCCGCACGAACGTGCCGCCGACCGCCGAGGTCACCCACGGCCCGACCACCACCGCCGACGCGACCAGCAGGAACAAGCCCACCAGCACCATGTCGGCCGAGCCGCCGTCGCGGGAGCCGACCACGGCGTAGAGGAAGAACAGGCCCGCCACCGGCAGCACGAGCAGCCGCCACCAGCGCAGGGGTTTCACCGTGTGGCCGCCGGTCGCGAAGAGCGGGTTGCGCAGCACGCGCCGCAGGCCGAGCACACCGGCCAGGACCACGAGAGCCGGGATCGCGACCAGGATGAAGACCGCGAGCGGCACCGGCAGCGAAAAGTCCGAAGCCAGCCACGTGCCGCCACCCCACGGGACGAACGTCGCCAGGCCGCGCAGCGCCGGACTGATCCCGAGGCCGAGCAGGGCCCCGACGCCCGCGGACAGGATCGTTTCCCCGGCGACCATCGACGTGACCTGCCCCGGCGTGGCGCCGGCCAGGCGGATCGCCGCGAGGCGGCGTTCGCGCCGGGCCGCGGTGAGCCGCGCCGACGACGCGACGAGCACCAGGCTCGGCACCAGCAGCACGATGATCCCGACCCACGCCAGCAGCGTGAGCAGCGCATCCGCCTTCGCCTCTCCGCTCGGGAAGGCGCTCACCGGCTGCGCGACAGCCTCCGTCGCCCGTTCCTGCTGCGTGGCCGTGAGCTCCTGCTCACTGTGGCCGACGAGCGCGACGAGCTGCTCCGGGTACTTCAGCGCTTCGTCGCCAAGCGCGGCGATTGGCTTGCCGAAGCGGTCGCCGAGCTGGTTGGCCGGCGTGTTGTTCAGGAGCCGGCCCAGCGCGGGCGACACGAGCGTCTCGCCCGGCCCCGGCAGCTTCGAGATCCCGGCCGGCAGCTTCAGCCCGGCCGTGGAGCCGGTGGCCGCGACGTCGACGCGGGTGATCTCCTGGCCGTTGAAGTAGTCCTTCGAGCCCGTGACGAGCATGACGGGCGTGCCGCTGGTGTCGAAGTTGTAGTACGACTGCCAGATGCCACGCTGTTCGCGCGCCTGCGTCGCGAAGGGCAGCGACGCGAGCAGCAGCACCAGCCCGGTCGCGACCGCGACGCCGACCGCGGTCAGGATCGCCGAGGTGCGCGTCCGCCGGTCGACGCGGAGCACCCGCAGGGCGAGCTTGAGCGAGTTCATACCGCCAGCCTCTTCTGCTCGGTCGCCGCCGCGATCAGGCCGTCGCGGATGGCCACGGTCTTCGGCATCGACTCGGCGAGCTCGCGGTCGTGGGTCACCACGATCACCGCGGCGCCGGACTCGTGCGCGGCACCGAGCAGCGCCTGCATGGTCTCGCGGCCGGTGCGCGTGTCGAGGGCACCGGTGGGCTCGTCGGCGAAGATCACCTTCGGCCGGTGGGTGAGCGCCCGGGCGATGGCCACGCGCTGGGCCTCACCACCGGAGAGCTCGCCCGGCCGGCGGGTTTCCTTGCCGCCCAAGCCGAGGCGCGCCAGCCATTCGCGGCCCGCGGCGACCGACTCGCGCCGGCCCTTGCCCGCGAGCAGCGACGGCAGCGCCACGTTCTCCTCGGCCGTGAGCTCGGAGACGAGCATGCCGGACTGGAAGACGAACCCGAACTCCGTGCGCCGCAGCTCGCTGCGCTTCTTCTCGTTCAGGTTGTCGATCCGCCGGCCCAGGAGGTGGATCTCGCCGCCGTCGGCCCGCAGGATGCCGGCCAGCACGTGCAGCAGCGAGGTCTTGCCGGATCCGGACGGGCCCACGATGGCCACCGCGTCCCGCGGCTGGATGTCGATGTCGATCCCGGCCAGGGCGTACTGCCCGCCGTACCGCTTCACCAGCCCCCGTCCCGACAGCACCGGGCCGGAAGTCCACTGTGGATTGCTCATCCGGAGGTCTCTCCCCTGGTCGTTGATGGTCTTGCTGTGTTGGCACCTACCTTCGCCCGGCGGGCCGGGTGTCCACTTCGGGCAGACGGCCAGTCCGGTGATCACCGGCATCGGCCGATCGGCCGATGCGGCTCGAACCACCTGGCCAAGGTGCGCGCGGCCCGAGATCCTCTACCGTTCGGTTGTGTCCCAAGCTCCGCCGTCTCCGTCCTTCTCCTCGCGCGTGACCGAGGTCGTGCGCCGCCTCGGCATGCCCGTGGTGGTGCTGCTCGCGGCGCTGCTGTTCGACCTCGTGTTCGTGACCGACGCGGCGCTGGACAACCGCGGCCCCCGGTTCGTGGACTTCGCCTTGTTCCCCGGCATCTTCGCGATGGCCGGGTGCGCGATCTGGGCGCGCCGGCGCGCGGCGGTGGCGGCGATGGTCGCGGCTTTCGCACTCGCGTTCTTCACGATCTTCCAGCGCTACCTGCACACGCCGGCGTATTCGAGCGTGCTCGCGAACCTCTCGATCACCGATGTGGTGGCGGGCACCGAGATGGTCTACTACCTCGCCCGCCGGGCTCGTCCGGGTGTCGCGTTCGCGGGCATCTCGTCGCTCGTGGTCGGGGCGCTGATCGCGGTGTTCGGCCGCGACAGCTACGGCGACGTCTCGTCGTCCACGATCTTTTCGGCGATGCTGTTCGGCGCCACCCTGCTCACCGCGGCCGTCGTGATCGGGGTGGCGGGCCGCACGCAGGGCGACGGCAGGCGCGAAGTGCGCGAGCAGCGGCTGCGCAAACTGCGCCGTGTCAACGCGCTGGCCATGGGGCAGTGGCCGCTGATCGTCGCGCTCGCGATCACGCTGCTGTTCGAGTTCGGCTTCACCTACGACGGCGGCGCGTCGGGCTTCCCGATCCTGTTCTGCTCGATCGGGGCGGCGGTGGTGGCGGTGCTTTCGCCACGGCGGCCGGGCGACGCGATGCTCGGCGTGGCCGGGCTGATGCTGCTGTCCTCGCTGGTGATGCCGTTCCTGGGGCTGGGTTACGACTACCAGCTGGCGGGTGGGATCCCGCCGGCGCAGATGGTCGCCGGGATCGGCGTGGTGGTGAACCTGGTCCGCGCCGTGCCGCTGGTGAAGGCGTGGCCGCGCATCGTCGTGCTGTCGGCCGTGGTGGCGGTCGGGACGATCCTGAACACGCGCCGGTCGAGCTTCCACCCGCTCACCGATCCGCAGGAAATCGGCTCGTTCGCGGTGGGCGCGGCGCTGGTGCTCGGCATCGCCATCGCGGTCGGCATGTTCCTGCGGTCGCGCGATTCCGAGCGCACGCAGGTGATGAAGGCCGCGGTCACCGACGCCCAGACCACCGAGCGGATGGCGCTCGCACGCGAGCTGCACGACGTGGTGGCCCACCACGTCACCGGCATCGTGGTGCAGGCCCAGGCCGCGCGGATGATGGGGGAGAAGAACCCGCAGCTCGCACTCGAAGCCATGGGCCGCATCGAGGACGCCGGCACCGAAGCACTCGCGGCAATGCGTCGGCTCGTGCGCAGCATGCGGGGCGACGCCCCCGCCGGTGCGAGTGACCTGAGCGAGCAAGCGACCACCGATCTCGACGCCGACCTGCGCAAACTCGTCGACGGCGCCAACCACGGCGTGAGGACGACGCTGGTGCTCGACCTGCCGGCGAACCTGCCGCACGAGGTCGGCCGCTCGGCGCTGCGGCTGGTGCAGGAGTCGCTCACCAACGTCGGCAAGCACGCGTCCGGCGCCACCGAAGCGCTGGTGCACGCCGAGGTCACCGGCCGCGAGCTGCACCTGCAGGTGCGCGACGACGGCCGCGAACAGGCTCACCGACCGGCCGGTGGATCAGGCGGCTACGGTCTGGTCGGCATGCGCGAGCGCGTCGCCCTGCTGCACGGCCGGCTCACGGCCGGGCGCGGGCCCGACGGCGGCTGGCGCGTGGAAGCTTGGCTGCCACTCGAGGCGAACGGGGATGACGGGTGATCCGGGTACTGATCGCGGACGACCAGGAGATGGTGCGGATGGGTTTCCGCATGATCCTGGACGCGCAGGACGACATCGAGGTGGTGGCCGACGTCGCCGACGGCGTCTCGGCCGTCACCAAGGCGCGCGAGCTGCGCCCCGACGTCTGCCTGCTCGACATCCGCATGCCGGGCCTCGACGGCCTGGAGGTCACGCGGCAGCTCGCCGGCCCGGACGTGACCGACCCGCTGAAGGTCGTGGTCGTGACCACGTTCGACCTCGACGAGTACGTGCACACCGCGCTGCGCAACGGCGCCAGCGGCTTCCTGCTCAAGGACGCCGGCCCGGCGCTGCTCATCGAGGCCATCCGCGCCGCCGAACGCGGCGACGCACTGGTGTCGCCGCAGATCACCGTGCGCCTGCTCAAGCACTTCGACGGCGGCAACGGGCACAAGCGTGACGTGCGCCCGCCGACCGAACCGCTCACCGCGCGTGAGCTCGACGTGGTGAAGGCCGCCGCTCGCGGCCTCACGAACACTGAGATCGGCGCTGAGCTGTACCTGTCGCTGTCCACGGTGAAGACGCACCTCGCGTCGGTGCAGGGCAAGGTCGGGGCGCGCAACCGCGTGGAGATCGCCGCGTGGGCGTGGCGCAGCGGAGTCGTGGACTGAGGCTCGACGAAAGCAGGGGGCGGCTGGTGTGCCGGCCCCCTGCTTTGTGCTGTCGGCTCAGAACAGCTGGCCGCGCGCGGCGCCACCGGGGAACTTGGCGTCGTGCAGGTTCGCGTAGTAGGACAGCGGGTGCTGCTTGATGTCCTTCACCAGCGCGGAGTCGAGGCCGGTCACGGTGCCGGACAAGGCGAACACGCCCGCGGGCACGGTCGTGCCGACCAGCGGTACTACCACGGCGCCGTTCTTGCCGAAGTTGCCCTTGTGGATGTGGGCGAGCGTCGGCTGGAAACCGAACCAGGCGAAGGAGTACTGCACGCTCGTGCCGGTGGGGCGGATGAAGGCGACGGCGTTGGCCTCGGGGTCACCGGCCTTCGGCTCACCCGGGGCGGCCTTGACCTCCTGGCTGCCGGACATGAACGCGTGCAGGCCACCGCCCTGCAGCAGCTTCAGCATGTCCGGGGTGGACTTGAGCGGGCTGAGCTGACCACGCACGGCACCGCCGGGGAACTTCTCGGTGTGCAGGTTGAGGTAGAAGTTCGCCGGGTTCTTGCGCAGGCCGTCGGCCGTGGCCTGGTCGGTGATCGTGGCGGTACCGGCGGCCGCGGTCGCGGTGGCGGGCATCGCGGTGCCGAACAGGGGCACCTTCACGTCGCCGTTCACGCCGGCGGCGCCTTCGTGGATGTGGCCGAGGGTGGGGGCGGTGATGCCCTTCCAGGAGAACGCGTAGGTGACTTTGTTGCCCTGCACCTCGATGATGCCGGTGGCGCTGCCGTTCGGGTCGCCGACGGCGGGCTTGCCGGCCACGGGCACCTCGTTGGCGCCGGTGAGCTTGGCCTGCAGGAAGATCGGCTTCTGCTGCGAGCGCTGGATGGCCGCGGACAGGCTGGCCGGCTTCTGCGCCGGAGCGGCCATGCCCTGGCCGGACATGTCCATCCCGGGCATGTCCATGGTCATGCCGCTCATCCCGGGCATGTCCGGGGTGGTCGGGGTGCCGGGCATCGGGCTGGCCGTGGCGGTGACGGCGCCGAGCAGGCCGAGGCCGGCGGTCAGTGCGGCCAGTGCCGCGATTCGTGCACGCATGGGTTCGTCCCTTTCACATCGGATTCGCAAACCGACACGGAACCCGGGGCCGGGCGGTTCAGGAAAAAATCGCACTGAACCGTTTTGGCGCGAGCGCCGTGTCTCGTCCGAATTCGCTGTCCTCGCCCACTGGAGTTCTCATGCGCGTCTCGATCGTCCTGGCCGGTGCCGTCCTGCTCGGCACCCTCGCTGCCTGCGGAAGTACCTCCACCAACGGTTCCGCGTCCCAAGGTTCGGCTCCCGCCACCACGGCCTCGTCGGGGGACGTGAAGATCGGCCAGTCGAGCATCGGCCCCATTCTCACGGATTCTTCAGGACGGACCCTTTATGCCTTCGCCGATGACGTTTCGGGCACCAGCACGTGCCAAGACGATTGTCTCGCCTCGTGGCCCGCGCTGACCGGCGACAAGGATTTCCACGCCGGTGCGGGCGCTGACCAGAAACTGCTCACGGCGACCGAACGCTCGCCGGGCGTTGAGCAGGCGAAGTACGGGAAGTGGCCGCTGTACTTCTACGTCGGTGACCAGGGCCCGGGTGACATCGACGGCCAGGGCGTGGACAACGTCTGGTTCGCCGTGGGCGCCGACGGCAAGCTGATCAAGAAGACACCCTGACCACGGCTGTCTGGCACGCCCGTACTATCTCGGCATGTCGCACCGCTTCCACGCGCCCGTCGTTCTGCCCGCCGACCCTGCCTGCTCGCTGCTGCGCGACGCCGTCGTGGACGTCGACGACAGCGGCCGGATCACGTTCGTGGGGCCGGTGGCCGAGGCGCCCGAGTTCGCCGGTGAGGTGACGCGCCTCGGCGGGATCCTGCTGCCCGGCCTGGTCAACACCCACGCGCACAGCCCCATGACGCTCCTGCGCGGCATGGGTGGTGACCTCCCGCTGCTGCGGTGGCTGCGCGAGATCATCTGGCCGACCGAGGCGAAGCTGCGCCCGGAGGACGTGCGCACCGGCATGCTGCTGGGCTCGGTCGAGATGCTGCGCCACGGCGTCACGACCAGCGCCGAGATGTACTTCGAGGGCGAGCAGGTCGTGGACGCCGTGCTCGCGACCGGCGGGCGCGTGCTCGTGGCGCCGCCGGTGATCGAGCTGCCGGGGCTGGACTGGCGCACGTCGCTGGCGGCCATCGACCGCTGGATCGACACCGACGGCCTGCGCTTCGGCCCCGGCGACCGCATCGAGCTCGGCTACGGCCCGCACTCGGCCTACATGCTCAACCCCGAGGGCCTGCGCGCCACCGCGGAATCGGCGGCCGCGCGCGGCGCCCTGGTGCAGATCCACGTCGCCGAGGCCGCGAACGAGGACCTCGACCAGCGCGCGGCGTACGGCTCGGTGCCGGCGCTGCTCGAGTCGCTCGGCGTGTTCGCCGGGCGCACCCTCGCCGCGCACGCCATCCACCTCTCCGACGAGGACATCGCCCTCTTCGCCGCCCGCGGCGTCGGCATGGCCCACTGCCCGGGCTCGAACGCGAAGCTCGCGTCGGGCATCGCGCGCATCCGCGACCTGCGCGCGGCCGGCGTCGCCGTGGGCCTCGGCACCGACGGCCCCGCGTCCAACGACGACATCGACCTGTGGGAAGAGCTCCAGCTCACGGCCATGCTCGCCCGCCTGGCCACCAACGACTCCACCGTGCTCACCGCCGCCGACGTCTTCGTGATGGCCACCCGCGGCGGCGCCGAGGCACTGGGCCGCCCCGACATCGGCGCCCTCGAACCCGGCCGCTGGGCCGACCTCGTCCACGTCGACCTCGACGACCCGGCCTTCGCCGCGGGCCTCGACGTGCCCGACGAGCAGCTCCTGTCGAACCTCGTGTGGGCCGCGGGCTCCCGCCGCGTGCGCGACGTGTGGGTGGCGGGCGAGCAGGTCGTCGCGGACGCGGAGCCGACGCGGGTGGACCGGGCGAAGATCCAGGCGTCGGTCGCGGACACGGCGGCTCGGTTGCGCGCCTGACGCAGGACCGGCCGGGGGTCGGCGCGCGAGCCACAAGCCGGCAGTGCTCGGCTGTGCGGCCAACGCCCTGGTCGAACCGGTCGGCGCGCGCTGCGGCGGCGCGCCCGAGGAGGGTCAGCGGGGCCGGAGGATCACTTCCGTCAGGTGCGCCTCCGGGCTCGCGCTCACCGCGGTGACCACGGCGGTCGCCACGGAGTCCGGACGGAGGAAGCGCGCCGGGTCGTACGTGCCGCCCTCGCGGGCGACGACGGCGCGCTGCATGTCGGTGTCGGTGCGGCCCGGGTAGACGGTGGTGACGCGGAGGTCGGGTTCCTCGTCGCGCAGGGCGTCGGCGAGGGCGCGGGCGGCGAACTTCGAGGCGGCGTACGGGCCCCAGCCCGCGCGGGACGTGCGGCCCGAGCCGGAGTTGATCACGACGACGTGGCCGCGGGCGGCGCGCAGAGCGGGCAGCAGCAGGCGCGTCAGCTCGGCGACGGCGACCACGTTGACCTCGAAACTCTCTCGCCAATCCGAAGCGGTGGCCTCGGCGATCGTGCCGAGGCGGGCCGCGCCGGCGGAGTGGACGAGGACGTCGAGACGCTCGATCTGCGCGGCCGCGGCCGCCAGCGCGGCGCCGTCGGTCAGGTCGACCCGCCACGGCGAAGCACCCGGCAGGTCGGCGGCCACCTTTTCGAGCGCGGCCTCGTCGCGGCCGCCGAGCAGGAGGCGGTGCGTGGGGGCGAGCTGGTGGGCGACGGCGGCGCCGATGCCACGCGAGGCACCGGTGACCAGGGCGAGCGGAAGATCGGTCATGCGATCCACCGTAAGCGTCAGCAGGACGCCGCCGCGCGGGGGTCGCGGTCGAACCGGATGCCCGTGCGGCTGAAGGACCCGGCGAAGTTGTCGACAAAGCGACCGAACGTCAGCGGGCTGCGCGTGGACGTCAGCACGTCCTGCGCGCCCGGGCAGCGCAGGGCCTGCCGCGCGGCCTCGATCTCGGCCGGGGTGAACACGTGCATCCGGCCGTCGGTGGCGACGTCTCCGCGGCCCGCGTCGGCGATCTCCCACGCGGCGGTGAGCCACTTCGAGTGGCCGGGCCGGCCGCCGGGGATCGACGTGGAGTGCGAACCGAGGTCACTGGCCAGGCCGTAGCCGTCGTGCACGCGGACGTCGAGCGACACCAGGTTGCTGATCGCACCCATGCTGTCGGCCGCGAGCGTGACGTAGGGCCGGTCCGTGGGGAAGTGGTACCAGCGCCGTTCCCCGTAGCTGTAGACCAGCACGGCCGGCGCCCGCGTCGCATCGGTGACCTCGACGGCCGCGCGCATCACCGGCTCGTGCAGGAAATCCGACGCCAGCACGGGGTGCTCGTGCCCCGTCACCCACGACCAGTACGCGCGCTCGTCGGTCACGCCGACCGCCGCGTGCTGGTTCGCGTACGGCACCCGCAGCCACCCCGCCGCGGCCACCGACCACACGGCGACGCCCGCCAGCAGCGCGAACGTCCGGCGCGTGAGCGGCAGCGCCATCACCGGCAGGAGCAGCGCGAACAACGCGGGCAGCAGCATCCGCCCGTGCATGAAGTCCCCGCCGACGCGCACCACGTACGCCGCCAGCAGCACCGCGCCGGCCACCGGCGCGAGCGTGAGCACGCGCCCCCTGCGGCTCAGGAACGCCGCGACCGCGAGCACCGGGAGCACCAGCCAGAGGTAGTACGGGTCGATGAGGTCGAGCAGGTAGTCGAACCCGCGCGCCCAATTGCTCGTGCCCGCCTCCTTGGCCAGCGCGGTGTTCGGCACGAGCAAGCCGTAGTACCCCATCCGGAACACCTGGTACGCCACCGGCAGCGCCACGCCGACCCCGAGCCAGCCCAGGCCCGCGAGCACCTTCGGCCGCCGCAGCAGCACGAGTGCCGCGAACGCGACGATGCTGAACAGCGCCAGGTCCGGCCGCACCAGCACCCCGAGCCCGATCACGAACGCCGTGGTCCTGGGCGCCTTGCCGCGCACCAGAAGCCACCACGTCAGGCCGATCCACAGCAGCGCCAGGCCGGTCTCGAGCCCGGACGTCGCGAAATCCCGGAACGGCGGCAGCGCACACACGATCAGCGCACCGGCCGGCACGACCGGACTGTCGTACAGGCGACGCGCCCCGTCCATCGCGAAGAACAGCCCGCCGACAGCGCAGACCAGGCCGGTGCCGACCGAAAGCCATTCGAGCGCCGGGCCTGGAATCGTGCCGAGGCCGGCCAGCAGCCAGGTCCACAACGGGCTGGTGCTGGCTTCCACGCGCTCGCCGACGTTGAACACGGGCCCGTGACCGGCGAGGATCTGCCTGACCGTGCGCAGCACGAGCAACCCGTCGTCGGACATCCAGCGGCGGCGCCACGAGAGGTACGCGTAGAGCGCCAGCGTCGCGAAGGTCAGCCAGGTGGTGGGGGACCTCAGCCACGGCGTGGACGCCGCCACGGATTTCGTGGTGGCGGTGGTGGCTGTGGTCATGGCCCCTCTCCCCGGCTGGCTTCACCCAGTCTCGCATCCGGGGGAACGCCCGGCTCGCGCGCTGGTCGCGGCGATGCCGTGCGGGTTCAGCCGGCTGGAGTCGGAGGTGCTGAGGTAGCCGGGGTTTCCGGAGGCGTCGGCGTTGAAGAAGACGAAGGCGGTTCCGGCGGGGCCGGAGGAGCACTGGGCGACGGCGAGGGTGCCGGGGGCGGCGGAGGAGGCGGCGGTGCCAGCCCCAGGTCCGCGTTCACGTTGTCGTGCGTGGAGCCGCCCAGCGTGAACGCCGAGGTGCAGCCCGACGCCGGGTCGACATCGGAGTCCTTCGCCGCGTCACCGGCCGCCCGCTTGGTCACCGTGAGCCCGTCCGGCAGCTTCGTCACGTCGAAGCAGACCTGGTACGTGCCGTCCTTGCGCTTGTCGAACAGGTACGAGCCGTCCGCCGCGGTTTTCGTGGTGCCCAGCGTGCCGCCGGCGCCGTCCTTGAGCGTCACGGGGATGTCGGCGACGCCGGGCTCACCGTCGTCCTGCAGGCCGTTGCGGTCGGTGTCGCGCCACACGCGGTCGCCGATCCTGTCGATCAGCGGCAGCGGCGTGACCGTGATCGACGCGGTGGCCGACTGGTCGGCCAGCGTGCCGCTCGGCGAGGTGACGCCGGTGATCCGCACCTTGTTCACGTGGCCGGTGTCGTTCTCCGCCAGGTTCGGGTGGTCGCACGTGACCGCGTTGGACTTGCCGGGCGCCAGGTCGAACGCGCCCGGCAGCGACGAGCACCACGAGTCCTTCAGCAGCACACCCGTGAGTGCCAGCGAACCCGAGTTCGTGACGGTCGTGCGATAGTGCGCGGTCTCGCCCGCCGGGATGGTCGCCGACGGACCCCACGCGCCGGTCTGCGGGTTCTGCACCTCTTCCTTCACCGTGTACGCGGCGAGTTGCAGGTTCACGCAGTCCCACATCACCCAGTTGCGGTTGGTGGTCGCGAAGAACACCACCGACGTGGTCCTGTCCGGCGCCGTCACCGCCGGCAGGTCCTGGCGCGCGAGCCTGCCGTCGGACCCGACGTCGTGGGTCACGTTCTGCGATTTCTCCAGCAGGGTGCGACCGGTGGAATCCGTGAAGCGAAGGCCGGTCGACTGCGCGTTGGCGCGGTCGGACAGCGCCGAGCCGACGGAACCGGTCGAGGCCGAGAGCGTGTAGATGCTCCCCGGCGCCGCGGGCAGGGTCTGGGTGGCGGAGCTGACGCGGCCGTCGGGGGTCTGGATCTGGGCGTTGACCCGGCCGTCTGAGGCGTGCGCCGTGTCGGTGACGAGCTTCGGCAGCTTGTCCGGCGGCGTGCTGCGCGGCACGGGCGCGGCTGGCGAGAACACGTACCCGGTCGGCTGGCCGCCCGGCGTCGAAGCCTGCTCCACACTCGGGTTCGGCGCCACCCCGCCGCACGCGGGGGTGTCCGCAGCGGGGGCGGATCCGGGTAGGACGACGACGAGCGCGCCCGCCAGCACCAAGGTGCAGGCCGACGCGCCCGCCGTCCGTCCGATCGCGACTCTTCCCACCCGCCTCACGCCTCGAAGCTATTACTCCGCACGGGTTCGGCGCAGCGAAAGCCACTCCAAAGAGTTACCGCACGCCGATCCGGCCGGCGAGCCCGAAGCGCCCCTTCCGCCACACCGAAACGATCGCCGGCCGCGGCTGCGTCGTGCCGCCGTCGGGCCAGTGCGACGACGGGTTCGCCGAGCCGGCCGCGTTCTCGCCGGGGTGCTGCACGGCGACGAGCACCAGGTGGTCGGTCACGACCGGGCCGCACGTCTCCGCGCCCACCGGCACGGACAGGAACTGCTTCACATGCCCGCGTTCGGGCCCTGACACGGGGACGGAGAACAGGCCGTCGTTGGCGCCGAGCGTGTTGCCGTCGGTCGAGATCCACAGGTTGCCGTGCGGGTCGAAGGCGACGTTGTCCGGGCACGAGATCGGGCTGACCTGGTTCTTCGGGAAGCCGCCGAAGTACGTGTCGGCCGTGGCCGGGTCGCCGCAGACCAGCAGCAGGCGCCACGCGAACCGCGTCGACGCCGAATCGCCGCGTGCTTCTTCCCACTCCAGCACGTGGCCGTTCTTGTTGGCGACGCGCGGGTTCGCCTCGTCGACGCCCGCCTTGCCGGCCGCACCGCGGTCGGTGTTGTTGGTCAGAGCCGCGTAGATCCGGCCGTTCACGGGATTGGGCTCGATGTCCTCGGGCCGGTCCATCTTCGTGGCGCCAGCCCTGTCGGCGGCCTGGCGCGTGAAGACGTACACCTCTTCGGCGGTGAATCCGTCCACATAGGACTTGTTGCCGCTCGCCAGGGGAATCCACTCGCCGGCGCCGTCGAACTCGCCGTCGGCCGGGAGTTTGCCGGTACCGTCGATCTCCGCGGCCGGGCTGTCACCGGTGAACTTCGCGACGTAGAGCGTGCCGTCGTCGAGCAGCGCCGAGTTGTGGCGGCGGGCCAGAGCCGACGTGCCCTTCTTGTACTTGCCCTTCGACACGAACTTGTAGATGTACTCGAACCGCTCGTCGTCACCGGAATACACGGCGACGCGACCGTCGGCGGTGATCTTCACGTTCGCTGCCTCGTGCTTGAACCGCCCGAGCGCGGTGTGCTTGATCGGCGTGGAGTGCGGGTCGTTCGGGTCGATCTCCACGACCCAGCCGAAGCGGTTGGGCTCGTTGGGCTCGCGCGCGACGTCCCAGCGCTTGTCGAACCGCTCCCACTTGCGCGTGCTCTCACCGGTGCCGATCACGTACCGCTTGAGCCGCGCGGCCTGCACCGGATCGGTCACCTTGTCCGCGTTGGCGAAGTACTGGTGGAAGTTCTCTTCACCCGAAAGCACGGTGCCCCACGGCGTGACGCCGCCGGCGCAGTTGTTCTGCGTGCCGCGCACACGCTTGCCCGACGGATCGGTCGAGGTCTTCAGGTACTTCGAGCCGGCCGCCGGGCCGCGGACCTCGAAGATCGTGTCGAGCGTGATCCGGCGGTTGAGCGGGCTCGGGATCGTGCGCAGCGCGCCGCCGATCGGGTCGCGCAGGGTCTGCACCACGGACAGGCCGTGGGCGGCCCACGCGATCTTCACCTGCTCTTCGGTCGGGTTGGCCGGGTCGTACTGGTCGGCCGGGAACAGGTGCACCTCGGTGGTGTACTCGTGGTTGACCACGAGCAAGTTGCGCAGTCCCAGGGGATCCTGCGGGATCAGGCCGACGAAGTCGTTGTTGTAGCCGAACTGCTTCGCCTGCGCGGCCGCGGTCTGCTTGCGGAAGTCGAACTTCGGCGCACCCGGCACCACGGCGTCGCCCCAGCGGATCACCACGTGCTGGTCGTAGCCCTCGGGGATGCTCACGCGGTCGAGCTTGTCGGGCGCCACGGCGTCGAAGTCGGTGCCGGGCACCGGCCGCGGGTGAGCGCCGCCGGAGAAGCCACGGCTCGCGGGGGCCGCGGCCGCCGTGCCCGACAGGGCTGCGAAGCCACCGGCCGCGGCGGCCATCACGGCGCCGGCCTTGAACACACCGCGCCGCGAGACGCTCTTCGCGACATCGCCGAAGTACTCGTTGCCCGAGGGGTTCGGCGCTTCGTGCGAGCACGCGTTTCCGCAGCGGTATTCGCAGGTCAGGGGAGAACGGCCGCCGGGGTGAGTGGCGAACAACGGCAGCAGCCGCCCGCGTTCCGTGGACACAGGGCCTCCAGGTCGCTTCAGGAAGGGAACAAAGCGACCATATGCGGCCAAAACGGATCAGAAGGTGAACACCAGATGTATTCGCCCTGGGTTCAGAGCTCCTCTTCGCCCACCAACGCGGCTTCCTTCGGCACCACGTGCGGGTCGGCCTGCTTCTCCCGCAACGACAGCAGCACCGCGGCGACGACGCACAGCGCGGCCGCGATCACGAACGGCCCCTGCTCCCAGCCGAGCCAGTCGGCGACGTGCCCCACGAGCGTGGCCGCGACGGCCCCACCGAGCCACCGGCAGAAGTTGTAACCCGCGCTCGCGACCGGGCGCGGCGCGTCGCTGATCGACATCGCGGTGCCGGTGAACAGCGTGTTCAGCAGACCCGAAACCAAGCCGGACAACACGATGCCGACGACCACGACGGGCTTGCTGGGCACCGCCAGCACCAGCATCAGCACCGTGTAGCCGACCACGGCGAGCGCCGCCGCGTGCCGTTCGCCGAAGCGCGCGGCGAGTTTCGGCGCCAGTGCCACACCGGCCACGGCCACGCACAGGCCCCAGCCGCAGAAGATCAGCCCGACGGCGATCGCGTTCCAGCCCAGCACGAACGGCGACCAGGCCAGCACGGCGAAGAACGCCGCCGTGTACAGCGCCGAAGCGACCGAAGTCCGCAGCAGACCGGGGTGCCGCAGCGCGCGGATCGGGTCGAGCAGCTTGACCGGGTCGCGCTTTTCGTGCGAGTCGCTCTTCAGGAACACCGAGCACAGCACGAGCGCACCCGCCATCAGCACTGCCGTGCCCAGAAACGGGCCGCGCCACGAGATCGTGCCGAGCAGCGCGCCCAGCAGCGGGCCCACCGACAGACCGACACCCAACGCCGCCTCGTACAACAGGATCGCGCCCGACTGCCCGCCCGTGGCGGCGCCGACGATCACCGAAAGCGCGGTGGCGATGAAAAACGCGTTGCCGAGCCCCCACAACGCGCGCAGGCCCACGAGCTGCTCGATCGACCCGGCCGCGGCGCACAGCGCGGTCGCGGCGACGATCAACGTCAGCCCCACGATCACGGTGCGCTTGGCACCGAAGCGCGCGGACATCGAGCCGGTGAACAGCATCGCGATCACCTGCACGCCGAGGTACGACGTGAACAGCAGCGTGACCTGCGACGGCGACGCGTTCAGGCCCTTGGCGATCGACAGCAGGATCGGGTCGACCAGGCCGATGCCCATGAACGCGATGACCGCGGCGAACGCCGTGATCCACACTTGCTTGGGCTGGCCCTTGATCGCGTCCAGCAGACTCGAGTGGTGCTCAGCGCTCATCGCGAATCAGTTCCTCCTCGCTCTTTTTCCCCGGTACGACGTGGAAATCGCTGATCAGCTTGCCGAGCGCGGGCAGGGCGGCGTCGATCGCCGCGCGCTCCTCGTCCGTCAGCTGCAGCAGCCGTTCCCGCATCTGCGCTTCGCGGCCGGCGACGAGCTCGGCGTAGAAGCGCTCGCCCTCCCGCGTGGCTTCGACCAGCACGGCCCGCCCGTCGTCCGGGTCGGGACGGCGGACCACGAGCCCGAGCCGCTCCAGCCGCCCGACGACATCGGTCATCGACGGCATGCGCACGCCTTCCAGCTGGGCCAGCCGGCTCATGCGGCCGGGTCCGACCCGCACCAGCTCGGACAGCACCGAGCCTTGCGTGGGCGTCAACGTCTGCGAAG
Source organism: Amycolatopsis sp. NPDC004368 (assembly GCF_053602515.1). Taxonomy (NCBI): domain Bacteria; kingdom Bacillati; phylum Actinomycetota; class Actinomycetes; order Pseudonocardiales; family Pseudonocardiaceae; genus Amycolatopsis; species Amycolatopsis sp. NPDC004368. The sequence continues at coordinate 382,853 of NZ_JBSGDT010000001.1, forward strand.
TCTCGCGGCGCACCAGGTAGTAGAGCCGGAACACGACCGGCCACAGGCGGTGCGCGAGATCCACGATTCCGGAGGTCACTTAGCCAGGCTAACAAATTTAGTTAGGGTGGCGAAGTAATTCGCCTCACAGACTAGGCTCTACCCCATGGACGCGGTGATCTTCGACCTCGACGGCGTACTGGTGGACTCCGAGAAGACGTGGGACGAGGTGCGCCGCAAGGTCGTCGCCGACCACGGTGGCACCTGGCTCCCCGAAGCAACCCGGGCGCAGCAGGGCATGAGCACCCCCGAGTGGGCGCAGTACCTGGTGGAATCCCTGGGCGCACAGCTGACCCCGGATGGGATCGCGCGCCTCGTGATCACCCGGATGGCCGAGCGCTACGCCTCGGGCCCACCCGTGATCGACGGCGCGCCCGAGGTGGTGCGTGCCGTCGCCCGCCGTTATCCGGTGGCGATCGCGAGCTCGTCGCCGCCGGTGCTGATCCAGGCGTTCCTGCAGGCGTGCGACCTCACGTCGCTGGTGCCCGTGGCGGTGTCGAGCGAGGAGGTCGGCGGCGGCAAACCCGCACCCGACGTCTACCTGCGCGCAGCGAAGCTGCTGAACGTGCCGGCCGCGTCGTGCGCCGCCGTGGAGGACTCGACCAACGGGCTGAAGGCGGCGCTGGCGGCGGAAATGGCCGTGTACGCGGTACCGAACCCGCACTTCCCGCCGGACCCGGCGGTGCTGGCGCAGACCACCGCCGTGGTGCGTGACATCAACGAACTGCCGGCGGCGCTGGGCCTTTAGCAGTCTCCCAGCAGACGGCGCAGGGCTCCCCGGCGAACCGAGGAGCCCTGCCACCGGCGGGAAAGAGCGTCAGCGCTCCAGCTCGCCGCGGATGAACTTGTCGACCGCGTCGCGCGCGGTGGAGTCGTCGTACTGCTCCGGCGGCGACTTCATGAAGTAGGACGACGCCGACAGGATCGGGCCGCCGATGCCGCGGTCCTTCGCGATCTTCGCGGCACGCACGGCGTCGATGATGATGCCGGCGGAGTTGGGGGAGTCCCACACCTCGAGCTTGTACTCGAGGTTCAGCGGCACGTCGCCGAACGCGCGGCCCTCCAGGCGCACGTAGGCCCACTTGCGGTCGTCGAGCCACTGCACGTAGTCCGACGGTCCGATGTGGACGTTGCCCTTGCCGAGCTCGCGGTCGACCTGCGAGGTCACCGACTGGGTCTTCGAGATCTTCTTCGACTCGAGCCGCTCGAGCTCCTTCATGTTCAGGAAGTCCATGTTCCCGCCCACGTTGAGCTGCATCGTGCGGTCGAGCTGCACACCGCGGTCTTCGAAGAGCTTCGCCAGCACGCGGTGCGTGATCGTGGCACCGACCTGCGACTTGATGTCGTCACCGACGATCGGCACCCCCGCGTCCTCGAACTTCTTGGCCCACACCGGGTCCGAAGCGATGAACACGGGCAGCGCGTTCACGAACGCGACGTTCGCGTCGATCGCGGCCTGCGCGTAGAACTTGTCGGCCTCTTCCGAGCCCACGGGCAGGTAGGAGACGAGCACGTCGACCTTCGCGTCGCGCAGCGCGCCGACGATGTCGACGGGCGCCTCGTCCGACTCCGAGATGGTCTCGCGGTAGAACCGCCCGAGCCCGTCGTAGGTGTGCCCGCGCTGCACCGGCACGCCCAGCGGCGGCACGTCGGCGATCTTGATCGTGTTGTTCTCGCTCGCGAAGATCGCCTCGGACAGGTCGTGGCCGACCTTCTTGGCGTCGACGTCGAACGCGGCGACGAAGTCGATGTCGCTGACGTGGTACTCGCCGAACCGGACGTGCATCAAACCGGGCACGCGCGTGCCGGGATCCGCGTCGCGGTAGTACTGCACACCCTGGACCAGCGAGGAGGCGCAGTTGCCGACGCCCACGATGGCCACCCGAACGCGGCGGTTCTCGCCCATGCCGGTTTCTCCTTCAATCCGTTACTTCATCTGCAGGTCTGGCCGTGACGTTTTCCGGACGCCGCGGCCCGAGCGGCGCGCCCTCACTCCTGCGGGTCACGCTGCTCGGCTTGTTCGTGCGCGATCAGCTCGTTGAGCCAGCGCACCTCCCGCTCGCTCGACTCGAGCCCCAGCCGGTGCAGCTCGCGGGTGTAGCGGTCGATCCTCTCCTCGGCCCTGGCCAGCGCCTCGCGCAAACCCTCGCGACGCTCTTCCACGCGACGCCGCCGGCCCTCCAGGATCCGCATCCTGACGTCGGCCGGTGTCCGCGAGAAAAATGCCAGGTGGACGCCGAACCCCTCGTCGTCCCAGGTCTGCGGACCCGCGTCACCGAGCAGTTCGGCGAACCGCTCCTTGCCCTCGGCGGTGAGCTTGTAGACGCGGCGGCCGCGCCGGGACCAGGCCCGGTCGTCCGCCTCGTCGAGCTCCTCGACGAGAAAACCCGCCCGCAGCAACCGACGCAGGGTCGGGTACAGCGAGCCGTACGAGAACGCCCGGAACATCCCGAGCGTCTCGTGCAAACGCTTGCGCAGCACGTACCCGTGCATGGGTGCCTCGTGCAGCAACCCGAGGATCGCGAGTTCGAGCACACCGCACCCCCTCACGGGAACAAACCGCAGCGGCCGCCGTTGCCTCAGTGACATTGCCTCAGTGACTGGGGCCGCCTCCGCCAACCTACTCGGCAACTATATCGCGCCGATACATCGAAGTGGCGGAAGTAACCCCCGGAAGCGGTCAGACCAGGGCGAACGTCACCAGAGAGTTATCGAATTTCCGGCGTGTCCGGATGGTCGCCCTGGGTGCCCGCCCGCAGGGGGCACTGCGCACACAGGAAGAGCCCGTACTCTGTTCCTCGTGCTTACCCAGCGGCAGGTCGTGGACTACGCCTTGCAGCGCCGTGCGCTGCTGGCCGGCGTCCGCTCCGGACGCGTCGGCGACCATGAGGTCTGCGACGCGAGCCCCTACCTGCTCCGGGCGGCGAAGTTCCACGGCAGGCCCGACGACCGAGCCTGTCCGATGTGCCGCCGGACGCCGTTGACCCTCGTGTCGTGGGTGTACGGCGACGAGCTGAAGCACGTCTCGGGATCGGCGCGGACACCCGACGAACTGGCCCGCATGGCGGGGCTGTTCGGCGAGTTCACCGTCTACGACGTAGAGGTGTGCCGGACGTGCCACTGGAATCACCTGGTCCTGTCCTACGTCCTCGGCACGGGCGAGCCCCAGCCCACCCGGCCGCGGAGGACAGCCGGCCAGTGACGAGTACCACGACCGCTGCAGAGCACAGGGTGGCGCGCGCCGGTTCTTCCCGAACGCCGGTGCAGGCAGTGCCGCTCTCGGAGGCCCATTCGTGAACGACGACCGCAACCGCTCCTGGCCCGGCCAGGAGCCAGATGCACCTCGCCGTGCCCAGTGGCCGGAGGAAGAACCGGGTCCCGCGTGGCCGGGTGAGGACGCGCCCCGCCGTCCGCAGCGGCAGACACCGCCCGCCGCCCGGCGCGCCCCTCGCAACGGGGGGCCGCGGCCTCCTCGCGCGGCGGCCGGTGGCGGCGCGCCCGAGTGGCCCAGTGGTGACGAGCCGCGTGGTGCAGACCGCCGTGGTCCAGACCCGCGTGGTTCGAACCCCCGCTCCTCGGATCCCCGCGCTTCCGAACCACGCTCTTCCGAACCACGCTCTTCCGAACCACAGTGGCCGGCTGACGAACCCCCTCGCCGTCCGCAACGGCCTCCGCAGCGCCCCCAGCAGTCCCAGCGCGTGTCCAACGCCAACGGCCAGGGCGGCATGCCCGCGCGCCGCCAGGCTCCGCCGCCGCCCCCGGGACGACAGGGCCCGCCGGGGCCGAACGGTCTCGCCGCGAGCCCGCCGCAGGGCTTCCGCCAGCCGGGTCCCGGTGGTCCGGGCCGCACCGGCTCGGGCCCGGCCCGCCGCCCGCCGCAGGGCCGCACCGCGCCGCCTCCGCCGGCTTCCGCGTACCCCGAACGCGAGCCGGAGCTGATGACGCACCAGGTGCACAACGGCACGGAGTTCGGGTACGACCCGTACGACGACCGTTACGACGACCAGTACGACAGCGCCGAACACCCCCAGTACTCGGACGAGGACGACTTCGAGGACGAGGGCCCCGAGCTCGACGAGAACGGCAAGCCGATCAAGCCGCCGCTCACGCCGAAGCAGCGCAAGAAGCGGCGCTGGAAGATCATCCGGCGCATCGCGTATGCGTGCGTGGGGCTGTTCATCGTGGTGCCGGCCGTCGCTTTCGTGATCACGTACTTCCTGGTGAAGGTTCCTTCCCCGCAGGACGTGAAAGCGTTGCAGAGCCAGCCCATCACGTTCTTCTACGCCAACAACCAGGTGATGGGCCGCAGCGTGCCGCCGGGCGGCGACCGCGAGCTGCTGCAGCCGAACCAGATCCCCGACGTGGTCAAGCACGCCGTGTACTCGGCCGAGGACAAGACGTTCGAGACCAACTCGGGCTTCGACATCAAGGGCATCCTCGGCGCGGTCTACAACCAGGTCACCGGTGGTACCGGTGGTGGTTCGACCATCTCGCAGCAGTACATCAAGAAGGCCACCGAGAACGAAGCGCCCACCCTGACCCGCAAGTGGACCGAGCTCGCGAAGTCGTTCAAGCTCAACAACGAAGAGTCCAAATCGGACATCATCACGGGCTACCTGAACATCGTGTACTTCGGCCGCGGCGCCAACGGCATCGCGGCGGCCGCGAAGGCCTACTACGGCAAGGACGTCAGCCAGCTCTCCCCGTCGGAGTCGGCGCTGCTCGCCGGTCTGATCCAGCTGCCGAGCAAGTCCGAAGACCCGGCGTACACCCAACGGCGCTGGTCCTACGTGCTGGACCAGATGGTGGCCAACGGCTGGCTCTCGCCGGCCGACCGCGCCGCCGCGAAGTTCCCGACGCTCGTGCCCAAGGGCGCACAGGCGAAGGAGAACGCGGGCACGCTGGACTACTTCATCCAGCAGCGCATCATGGACGAGCTCGAAGCGAAGGGCTACGACCAGGACAAGCTGTACTCGTCCGGCGCGAAGATCTACACCACGATCGACCCGGCCGCGCAGCAGGCCGCGGTGCAGTCCGTGCAGGACAACATGAAGGGCCAAACCGACCCCGACATCCTGGGAGCTCTGGTCGCCGTCGATCCGAGGACGGGCGGGGTCGTCGCCTACTACGGCGGCCCGAACACCGTGAAGGACGAAAACGGCAAGGACAAGCTGGCCAACGACTGGGCCAACACGCCGCAGAACCCGGGCTCGTCGATGAAGCCGTACGACCTCACCGCGTTCCTCAAGATGGGCAAGGGCCTCGGCGAGACCTTCGACGGCACCAACAACCGCGAGCTCGGCGGTCGCATCGTCCGCAACGCGGGTGAAAGTGCCAGCTGTGGCCCGCAGTGCACGGTCAAGAAGGCCATGGAGGTCTCGGCCAACACCGTGTTCTACGACATGGTGCTGAACGTGACCAAGCCCGCGCCGGTCGCCGAAGCCGCGAAGGAGGCCGGTGTGCAGCCGGCGCCGAAGGGCAAGGCCAGGCTCGGCACCAACGACGCCAACATCGCGCTCGGCGGTGGTGAGACGTCGTTGACCCCGGAGGACCAGGCCGCGGGTTACGCGACCTTCGCCTCGGGTGGCATCTACCGCCCGCAGCACTTCGTCTCGAAGCTCACCAACTCCCAGGACGAGGTGGAGTTCGACGAGGCGACGCAGCAGGGCAAGCCGGCGTTCGACCCCGACGAGCAGAAGAGCCAGCAGATCGCGGGCAACGTGACCGACGCGCTCGAGCCGGTCATCAAGGAGTCCCACCTGAAGTGCCCGACCGGCCACGACTGCGCCGGCAAGACCGGTACGCAGCAGTTCGACCCGGGCAAGCAGAAGAACCTGCCGAAGGGTTACGCGGACCGCAACGCCCAGACGTGGATGGTGGGCTACACGCCGTCGATCTCCGCGGCGGTGTGGATCGGCGGCGACGGCAACAAGCCGTTGCACGACAAGAACAACAAGCCGATCTTCGGTGCCACCATCGCCGGCCCGGCGTGGCAGGACTTCATGGACACCTACCTCAAGGGCAAGCCGTCGGAGAAGTTCCCGAAGGTCGACCCGATCGGCAAGGACGCCGACACGGTCGTCACGACCCCGAGCCGGGCCAGCAGCACGACCACCACCCCCTCGTCGACGACGACCACGCCGTCCTCGACGACCACCACGCCGAGTACGGAATCGAGCGAAACCACCACGTCGGAGTCCACGACGACCAGCCGACCGGGCGGGATCTTCGGCGGCGGCCCCGGCAACGGCGGTGGTCCCATCCGCAACGGCGGGGGCGGCGGAGACGGTGGCGGGGTCGAGGTGACCCCACCACCGAAACAGCCCGGCGGGTGACACGCGCCGAAGGGCTCCTCTCCGACTCGGGTGGGGAGCCCTTCTTCGTGTTCCAGCCACCCGAGGTGACCCAGGCGACATCGCTCAGCCACCGCCCTGGGCGTACTTTTGTCCGGTTCCACCCCCGCCGGGGCCGTTACGCAGAGATACGCCGCGCCGGTCGAGTGAACCGACCCCACTCGCGGTGCGTCCCCTTCCAGTGAGGGGATCTGCGCCCGCAGCTTGCCCGCGTCCGAGAAGAGGATCCGCACGTGAACGACGACCGCTCCTGGCCCGAACAGGACCCCGATCCGCGGCGTCAACCACCTCCTGCCGACCGGCAGGCGCCGCCGCCGTGGGCTCGCAACCAGCCGCAGGGCGGCGCGCCCCGCACGCCGCCACCGGGCAACCCCGCGCAGCGCGGCCCTCGCACACCCCCGCCGGGCAACCCGGCGCAGCCCGGACCCCGCGTGCCCCCGAACCGGCCCGGCACGCCGCCGCCCGGCTTCCGGCAGGCTCCTCCCGGCGCACGCCGGCCGGGTCCGCCGCCCGGACCGCGGCGTGAGCCGGAGCTGATGACGCACCACGTGCACAACGGCACCGCCGACGACCGCTACGACGCGAGCTACGACGCCGGCGGCCCGCTCGACCCCGACGACGTCTACCCGGACGAGCCGGAGCTCGACAAGAAGGGCCGGCCGGTCCTCACGGCCGCCCAGAAGAAGAAGCGACGCTGGAAGATCATTCGACGCTGCGCTTACGCGTTCGTCGGCGTGTTCATCGTGATCCCCGCGATCGCGTTCGTGATCACGTACTTCAGCGTCGACGTGCCTTCACCGCAGAGCGTGGCGTCGAGCCAGAACCAGGCCGTGACGTACCTCTACGCCGACGGTTCCCCGATGGGCAAGGACGTGCCGGCGGGCGGCAACCGGCAGATGCTCACCTCGGACCAGATCCCCGACATCATGAAGCACGCCGCCATCGCGACCGAGGACTCGACGTTCGAGACCAACTCGGGCTTCGACGTCACGGGCATCCTGCGCGCGGTCTACAACCAGGTCACCGGCGGCACCGGTGGTGGCTCGACGATTTCCCAGCAGTACATCAAAAAGGCCACCGACAACGACGCGCCCACGCTCACCCGCAAGTGGACCGAGCTGGCGAAGTCGTTCAAGATGAACCAGACGTACTCGAAGCAGGACATCATCACCGCGTACCTGAACATCATCTACCTGGGACGCGGTGCGTACGGCGTCGGCGCGGCGTCGCAGGCCTACTTCCACAAGGACGTCAAGGACCTCAGCTTCTCCGAGGCCGCCTTGCTCGCCGGGCTCATCCAGCAACCGGGCCGCTCGGAGAATCCGAAGGTGGCACACGACCGATGGAACACCGCGCTCGACCGCATGGTGGAGAACCACTACATCACCGCGGCCGACCGCAAGGCTGCGCAGTTCCCGACGCCGGTCCCGCTGTCGGAGGACAAGGACGATTCGAGCGCGCCGTACAAGTTCATCTCCGACCAGGTGAAGGACGAACTCGAGGCCCACGGCATCACGGACGACCAGTACCACTCCGGCGGCTACACCATCCAGACGACCATCGACAAGAAGGCCCAGGACCTCGCCCAGAAGGCGGGCGCCGATGCGCTGGCGAACCAGTCGGACAAGCGGCTGCTCGACGCGCTCGTGGCCGTCGACCCGAAAACCGGCGGTGTGCTCGCGTACTACGGCGGGCCCGCGACGATCGACGTCAACGGCCAGACGCAGAAGGCCCGCGACTGGGCCGACACGCCGCAGAACCCCGGTTCGTCGATGAAGCCGTACGACCTCACGGCGTTCCTCAAGATGGGCAAGGGGATCAACTCGACCTTCGACGGTCGCAACAACCGGGAGTTCGACGGCCGCATCGTCCGCAACGCCGGTGACAGCGACAGCTGCTCCGAGCAGTGCACCGTCGCCGAGGCCATGAAGATCTCGGCCAACACGGTGTTCTACGACATGGTCCTCAACGTCACCAAGCAAGGCCCGGTCGAGCAGGCCGCCGAGGAAGCGGGCGTGAAGACCAAGAACAACGGCGGCGGCAACTCCCAGATCGACATCTCCAACAACAACATCTCCCTCGGCGGTGGCGACACCAAGATCACGCCGGCCGACCAGGCCTCGGCGTACGCCACCTTCGCGGACGACGGCCAGCAGCGCGACCGCCACTTCGTGCTGAAGGTGACCAACTCGCAGAACGAGGTCGCCTACGAAGCTCAGGCGCAGCCAGCCAAGTCGGCGTTCGCCGAAGGTGACGCGGACCTGAGCAAGCAGATCGCCGGCAACGTGACCGAGGCGCTGAAGCCCGTGATCGGCTTCTCGAAGCTGAAGTGCCCGAGCGGCCACGAATGCGCCGGCAAGACGGGGACGCAGCAGCACACCAAGCGCGCCGGTGAGCCGGCTTCGGCGGCGAACGCCAACGCGCAGACGTGGATGGTCGGCTACACGCCTTCGGTTTCCGTGGCGGTGTGGGTCGGCGGCGACGGCGACCTCGACCTGCACGGCAAGGGCAGCACGCCGATCTTCGGGTCCACCATCGCCGGCCCGTTGTGGCAGAAGTTCATGACCACCTACCTCGCGGGCAAGCCCGCCGAGCGCTTCTCGCAGGTGGACCTGATCGGTGACGCCGCGCCGCCGTCCGACACCGGAAACCCGCAGGGCGACATCACGCCGACCAACGGGCCCGACGACCAGAATCCCGGCAACGGCGACGGCAACAACGGGAACGGCCCCGGTGACGGCAACGGCCGTGGCCACGGCGGGCGCCACTCCGTGTCGCCCGGCGACCCGAGCGACACGGGGACACCGCCCGACGGTCCGGGCGGGCCGGCGGACAGCCCCGGCTCGGACGAGCCGTCGACACCGCTGGATCCAGGAGATCCCAACGAGTGACCTGGGAGTCGCAAGGGGAAAAGGCTCCCCCCATCCGGAAATCCGGGCGGGGGGAGCCTTTTTTCGCGCCCGCAAGGAAAAGCCGGGGAGGCCGCGAGCTCGGCACTGGGGGTTGCCGAGGTCGCGGCGAGCTACTCGAGCGTGATCACGCGGCCTTCGGCGCCGGCGCGGTGGGCGGCCTCGATCACGCGCAGCGCGGCCACGGAGCCCGCCGGGTCGACCGGGAACGCCGCTTCGCCGCGGAGGGCGTCGCGCACCTGCGCGTAGAAGTCTTCGTAGCGGCCGACCTCGGTGGGCACGGTTTCGGTGTGGTCCGTGCCGTCGTCGACGCCGAGGGTGCCCGCGTCGGCTTCGGGCTCGACACCCCAGCCTTCGTCGCCGGGGCGCAGGCCGTCCTTGATCTGGGGTTCCTGCACGTCGAGGCCGTACTTGGTGAAGGCGGCGCGGTCGCCGAGCACGCGGAAGCGCGGGTTGCGCGTGGCGGCCAGGGCCGAGGACCACAGGTGCGAGCGGACCCCGTTGGCGTGGTGCAGCGCGACGAACACGTCGTCGTCCACCTGCACGCCGGCGCGGCGGCGGTCGACCTCCGCGTAGACCTGCGTGACGGGGCCGAACAGCTGCAGCGCCTGGTCGACGATGTGCGCGCCGAGGTCGTAGAGCAGGCCGCCGGCCTCGGCGGGGTCGCCGAGCTCACGCCAGTTGTCCTTGATCGTCGGCACCCAGCGGTCGTAGCGGGACTCGAAGCGGAAGACGTCGCCGAGCCGGCCGGACTCGATCACCTTGCGCACGGTCAGGAAGTCGGAGTCCCAGCGGCGGTTCTGGAACACGGTGAGGCCGACGCCCTTGGCCTTCGCCGCGGCCACGACCTGCTCGGCTTCGGCCGCGGTCGGCGCGAACGGCTTGTCGACGACCACGGGCAGGCCGAGCTCGATGGCGCGCAGCGCGAGCGGCACGTGGGTGCGGTTCGGAGTGCTCACGACCACGAGGTCGAGGTCACCCGCCTGAGCGAACAACGCGTCGGCGTCCGGCACGATGTCCGTACCGGGGTACTCGGCGCGCGCTTGGCCGGCGCGTTCCGGGTTCGCGGTCACGATCGCGGCGGGCACCAGGCCCGGCGTCGCCGCCACGAGCGGCGCGTGGAAAACGCGGCCGCCGATGCCGTACCCGAGGATGCCGACCCGCAAGTCATCAGCCATACCACCCATTAAACAACACTGTTGCGTAACTAGCCAGTTCTTCGAGAGGATCTCCGGATGCCGGACACCGGGGTCAACCTGCGCGGGTTGCGCCGCTTCAACAGAGCGCTGCTGCTCGGTCACATCCTGCGCACGGGCGGGCTCAGCCGAGTCGAGCTGGCCGAGCGCAGCGGGCTGACGCAGCAGGCCGTGTCGAAGATCGTCGCCGAGCTGCTCGAGACGCAGCTGCTCGACGTCGAGCGGCAGGCCTCGGCCGGCGTCGGCAAGCCGCGCACGCTGCTGCGGATCCGGCCCTCGGCCAAGTGCGCCCTCGGCGCCCAGCTCGACCGCGACGGCTTTCTCGTGCTGCGCACCGGCCTGTCCGGGGAGGTCGAGGCCACCGTGGAGGGCCCGCTGCCCGTCGGCTTCACGCCGGAGCAGGCCGTGACCGCCGTGGTCGACGCGACGCGCGAGCTGCTGATCGACGTCGACCCGGCGCGGGTGCTGGGCCTGGGCGTGGGCGCGGTGGGACCGCTCGACCGCCGCGAAGGCCGCGTGCGCGACGCCACGAACATGCCGGGCTGGCACGACGTGCCCCTTCGCGACCTCATCGCCGAACGCACCGGCCTGCCCGTCACGCTCGACAAGAACACCAACTCCGCCGCGGTCGCGCACACGTGGCCCGACACGCCGGAGACCGCGACGGCCGTGGTGCTCGTGGGCACCGGCATCGGCGTCGGGCTGCTGGTCGACGGCAACGTGTACCGCGGGCCGCGCACCAACGCCGGTGAGTTCGGCCACACGACGATCGCCTACGACGGCCCGCGCTGCGCGTGCGGCCGACGCGGCTGCGTCGAGATCATGCACCGCACCGCGGCCACGCCCGCCGAGGCCGCACGGCTGCTGGGGATCGGGCTCGCGGACCTCGTGCAGGTCCTGGACCTGGAACGCATCGTGCTGTTCGGCCGGATGGTGTGCGCGGCGCCGGAGGTCTACCGCGACACGGTGTCGGCGCAGCTGCGCGAACTCCTGCCGGTGCCGACCTGGCAGCGCATCGACGTCGAACTGAGCGGCCTCGGCGAGGAAGCCGTGGCTCTCGGTGGGGCATTCGAGGTGCTTGCCGGGTTCTACTCCGACCCTAAATGACAGGCGCCTGACCTGCGGCCAGATAGCATCCGCGACGTGCCCGACCAAGCCACCGCCGAAGAGCCGGAAGCGGCTCCCCGCACGCTGACGCCAGCGGAGCGGATCGTGCCGAGCTGGAACGACCCGCTGGTCGCCGCGGCGACCAGACCGATCGGCGGTCCGCTGGGCGAGCACGCCGCCATGGGCCGGCACTGGTTCTGGTCACCGCAGCGCGTGGGACTGGGTCTCGCGATCCTCGCGCTGGTGCTGTGCTGGTTCGGCAAGGCGTCCTGCATCCAGCAGTACCAGGACTCCAGCGGCGCCACGCAGCTCGACTGGCGCGCGGGCCGCCCGTTCGTCGCGATGTGCTACTCCGACATCGTGCCGCTCTACAGCTCCGAGCGGCTCAACGACCCGAAGACCTTCCCGTACGTCACGTCCTGGAAAGAAGACACGCAAACGGCGGAGAACCAGACCCGGTACATGGAGTACCCGGCCTTGACCGGCCTGTTCCAGTGGGTCAACGCGAAGCTCGCGGCGGGGTGGCTCTCGATCGCGAACTCCGGCTGGTTGCCGGGCGCGCTGCCGGTGGCGATCTACTTCGACATCTCGGCGTTCTGGCTCGCCCTCGCGTGGCTGGTCACGGTGTGGGCGACCGGGCGCACGCTGAAACGCCGGCCGTGGGACGCGGTGCTGGTGGCGATCTCGCCGCTGGTGCTGGTGCAGGCGTTCACGAACTTCGACGCCATCGCCACGGCGTTCACCGCCGCCGGGATCCTCGCGTGGTCGCGAAAACGGCCGGCGCTGGCGGGCGTGCTGCTCGGGCTCGGCGCAGCGGCGAAGCTGTACCCGTTGCTGTTGCTCGGGGTGCTGTTCGTGCTGTGCCTGCGCGCGGGGAAGCTGCGGGCGTGGGGCAGCACGGCGGGCCTGGCCGTGCTCACGTGGCTCGTGGTGAACGTGCCGTTCATCCTCATCGCGACGCGCGGCTGGTGGGAGTTCTTCCGGCTCAACACCCTGCGGCCGATGGACCCGGATTCGATCTACAACGCCATTTCGTACGCCACGGGCTGGACCGGCTTCGACGGTGTGCTCCAAAAAGGACAGACTCCGGCGATTCTCAACACCGTGATCGCCGTGCTGTTCCTGCTCTGCTGCGCCGGCATCGCGTACGTCGCGCTCACCGCACCGCGGCGGCCGCGCTTCGGCCAGCTCGCGTTCCTCGTGGTGGCCGCGTTCCTGCTGACCAACAAGGTGTGGAGCCCGCAGTACTCGCTGTGGCTCGTGCCGCTGGCCGTGCTCGCGATCCCGCGCTGGCGGCTGCTGCTGGGCTGGATGGTGATCGACGCGCTCGTGTGGGCGCCGCGGATGTTCTACTACCTCGGCATCGACCACAAGGGGCTGCCAGAGGGCTGGTTCCTCGGCACGGTCGCGGTGCGCGACCTCGCCGTGGTGGGCCTGTGCGTGCTGGTGATCCGCGAGATCTACCGGCCGCGCACGGACCTCGTCCGGCTCGCCGGCGACGACGACCCGGCGGGCGGTGTGCTGGAGCGGACGCGTGACCGCCTGAAGTTCGCGGGTTTCGGGAGGCTGGGGAGGCTCGGGAGGCACCGCCCCGCTGTGCCGGCGGCGCCTCCTGTGCCCGAGTCCTAAGCCGTCTGCTTGCGCACGTAGGCGATGTCGGCGGCCTGACCCTCGCTCGGCGTCTCGACGACCACGGGCGCGCCGGCCGCGCGGACGACCTCGACCAGCAGCTCGGGGTCGATCGTGCCGTCGCCGCCCACCACGTTGGCGTGGCGGTCGCGGTTCGAGCCGAACTCGTCGCGCGAGTTGTTGAGGTGCACCAGGTCGATGCGGCCGGTGATGGCCTTGACCTTCTCGACGGCTTCGGCCAGGTCCCAACCCGCGGCGTAGGCGTGGCAGGTGTCGAGGCAGAAGCCGGCGCCGAACTCGCCGACCTCGTCCCACAGCCGGGCGATCACGTCGAGCTCGCGGGTGATGGCGTTGTCGCCGCCGGCGGTGTTCTCGATGAGCACCGGCACGGCGAAGCCGCCCTTTTCGGCCTCGCGCTCGAAGAGCTTGCGCCAGTTGGCCAGTCCCTCGGCCACGTCGTCACCGGCGCCGACGTGGCCGCCGTGCACGATGAGCCCCTTCGCGCCGATCGCGGCGGCGCCGTCGGCGTGCTGCGTCACGTTCTTGCGCGACGGGATGCGGATGCGGTTGTTCAGCGACGCGACGTTGATCAGGTACGGCGCGTGGATGAACACCTCGACCGGTGACTCCTTGATCGCTTCCCCGAACGGGTGCGGTTTCGGAGCCTTCCACCCCTGCGGGTCGGACAGGAAGAACTGGACGACGTCGGCTTCTCGCTCGGCAACCGCGGCCAGCGGATCGTCGTCGCGGACATGGGCGCCAATCTGCATGCAAGCACGCTACCCCCGGGTGAATCCGCACCTGACGCCCCAGTTGGTGACGCTCGTGGAGTACCGTGAGCGCGTTCCGTGATCCAATTTCGGGCCGACGGAGGGTTTTTGCATGGGGAAGCACGCCGCCCGGATCACCACGCTGGGGATCGCCGCCGCGCTGCCGGTTCTCTCGGCCGCGCTCGCGCTCCCCGCAACGGCTTCCGCGGACCCGAGCCCCACGCTCGACGGCGACTGCGCGGCCACGCTGCAGAACGGCAAGTCCGGCAACGGCTTGTCGCTCGACGCGGGCGCGCCGCTCAACGCACCGAACCGGCTCACCGTCGGCCTCGACTCGAAGGCGAAGCAGTCCGACGGGCAGAGCCCGCTGCTCAACCTTCCGGTCGGTGACGTGGTGCGCGGGCTCGGCGTCGGCGAGGTGCCGGTGGTGGGCGACGCGGCGACCAACGCCGTGTGCCCGCTCACGCAGGACACCGCCAACGCCGCTGGTCACGCGACGCAGAGCTTGATCGGCGGGGTGACGAACGCGCCGCCCGACCAGACTCCGCCGGGCGGGGGCAACCCGCCGCCCGACAACCCGCCGCAGACGCCTCCCGGTACTCCGCCGGGTGGACCGGGCGGACCCGGCTCACCGGGCTCGCCGGGCAGCAGCCTCGACCCGGTGGTCATCGGCACCGGCAGCGACCTGCTGGGCGCCGACTCGATCGCGGGCATCTTCACCAACGCGGCCATGCTGCCGTCCGGGCTCGTTCAGGCGCCGCCGGTGATCACTCAGGTCATCCCCGGTCAGCTGCCGGCCGACCAGGTGCCGACCGTCGACGCGAAGAAGTCGGGCACGGCCGAAGCGCTGCCCGCCGTCACGCCGCCGGCGAAGCTGCCGATGCTCATCGCGGTGCTCGCGCTGGCCATCGTCGCGGCGGCGCTCGTGCGCGCTTGGCTGCGGCGCAAGACGGCCTGATCGACACGGGCGGTGCCCCGCCCTTCCACCCGAATGCCTGACATCGGTGGCCGCGCGGGCGTCACCCGTTCCCGTTACCGTCGTTGTCCAGGGCAGACAGGTTCGGACCGGACGCGGCGGAGGGCTCGATGGCCAGGCAGCACCGCACACGCAGGGCCACCGCGGTGGGCGCCGCCGCCTTCGTGCTGGCCGGCTCGGCCGCGCTCGCCGCGCCTTCTCCGGCGTCCGCATCCGAAACCATCGTGGCCAAGTGCGGCGACACGATCACCGCTCACCCGGGAGACAAGGTCCAGGTCAAGACGCTGCTGGGGCTTCCGGTCGACCTCGGTGTGGTCGGGCAGGTGTCCGGTGTCCTGACGGGGACGCTGGACAAGGTCCTCGGCACCCTGTGCAAGGTCACGGTGAACGTCGTCGACACGGTAGTCGCGCCGGTGCCCGTGGTGGGCGCCCCGGCCGCGGGGGCGTTGAACAACACCGTCGCGGGAACCACGAACACCCTGCAGCAGGGCGTCGACTCCACACAGCGCGCGCTCACGGGCGGCTCCCCGGCGCAGCAGAACCCCGGCAGCCCGCAGCAGCCGCCGGCGACCGGACCGGGCGCGCCGCAGGGCGGCACTCCCGCCGGTCAGACCCCGATCCCGCCGGTGAACAGCCCGCTCCTGCCGCTCTCGGGCGGCGGTGGCGGTGGTCTCGGCTCGCTGTTCCCGGGCTTCGCGAACTTCTCGAACCTACCGTTCAGCACGGGTTACGCGCCGATGCGCGACTACAGCGACATCCCGATGGCGATGGCCGGGCTGTTCTCGCCGTCGCCGGCCCTGCGCTACGGCAGCCAGATCCCCGGGTACGCGCCGCAGTACGGCCTCTCGAACCCGGGCGGGCCGGCGGCCGTGAACGCGAGCGTGCAGAACGCGGGCGAGGCGCAGGCGTTACCGCTTACCGGGGACGACCACACGAACGGGTTGGACTGGCCCGTGCTGGTGGCAGTTCTTGCACTCTCCGGAGTCAGCGCGGGCCTGGTTCGGACCTGGGTGCTCCGCCGAATGGCCGCTGCGAGTTAGACCGACTCACCAGTATCTTTTCGGAGTCCCGCTCGTTTATCTGTCGCGATGGTCGACGCCCACGGACTCCGGAGGACAACGCTCGTGCCGAAGAACCCCACCTGGCTGAGAACCCGGCGTGCACTGAGCGTCACCGCGCTGGCCGCCTTGGTGACCGGCGGCGCGTTCCTCGCTTCGGGCACGGCTTCAGCCGCGACAACCTTGGCGGGCCAGTGCACGGGCTCGGTCAGCGGCAGCATGGGCGACACGGTCGCCTTGCCCGGCTCCTCGGTCAGCGGACTCGCGAAGCAGGCAGCCGCATCGAAGCAGCAGACTTTGCTGTGGATCATCCCGCTCAACGGCGTGGACCCCAACGGCGTTGCGAACGCGCTGGCCTCGAAAACCCTCACAGTCGGTCAGGTGCCCAGCTCGTCGGGCGGCACCATCGACGGCGAGGCCATCGCCAGCGCGGTCGCGCGGGCGCTTCAGGGCACCCGCGCGCTCGGCTCGACCTCGAACACCCAACAGCAGGTGCTCGACGCGATCACCACGTCCGTCGCGTCGAACTGCGGGCTGACCACGCTGGCCACGAACTACACGCCACCGACGTCGACCACGACGCCGCCGTCGGACTCGCCGGCCACCTCCACGCCGCCCAGCACCACGAACCCCGACGGCAGCCCGCTCGCCAACCTCGTCCCGGGATCCACCGGCGCCGCCCCGCAGCGCGACTACAACGGCATCCCCACCGCGACGCCGGGCACCGCCGTCGCCCCGGGCATCCGCTACCCGGCCAACGGCACGCTGCCCGGCTCGGCCACGCCCCTGACCGGCGGCCAGGACACGCAGAGCCATGGCCCCGACGTGCGCAACGCCGGCAACGCCGAGTCGCTCGCGACCTCCGGCGGCGCGTCCGACGTGCAGCTGCCGATGCTGCTCGCGGTCATCGTGCTGGCGGGTGTGACGGCCGGGCTCGTGCGCACGTGGGTGCTGCGCCGGGCCGCCTGACCGGGGCTGTCGGCAGGACTGTCGGTGCCCCCAGGTACCCTTACCTGGACAAACCCTCCTGCCACGGACAGTCCGTGGCCGCGAGCCCATAGGAGGTGAGTGGTTGTGTCACGCCATTACGAGGTAATGGTCATCCTGGACCCCACGCTCGACGAGCGCACGGTCGCCCCCACGCTGGACAACTTCCTCAACGTGATCCGCACTTCGGGCGGAAGCGTCGAGAAGGTCGACGTCTGGGGCCGCCGTCGCCTGGCGTACGAGATCAAGAAGCACGCCGAGGGCATCTACGCGCTGCTCGACCTGAACTCCGACGCCGACGCGGTCAAGGAACTCGACCGTCAGCTGTCGCTGCAGGAGACCGTGCTGCGCACCAAGGTCATGCGCCGCGAGGTCAAGCGCGCCGCGGCCAAGCCCGTCGCCGCCAAGGCCTGAGCCGAAGGGACGTCCCCGTGGCTGGAGACACCGTCATCACGGTGGTCGGAAACCTGACCTCCGACCCGGAACTGCGCTTCACCCCGTCCGGCGCGGCGGTCGCGAACTTCACGGTCGCGTCCACCCCGCGCACCCTCGACCGCCAGTCGGGCGAGTGGAAGGACGGCGAGGCGCTGTTCCTGCGCTGCAACATCTGGCGCCAGGCGGCGGAGAACGTCGCCGAGTCGCTCACCCGCGGCGCCCGTGTGGTCGTGCAGGGCCGGCTCAAGCAGCGGTCCTTCGAGACCAAGGAAGGCGAGAAGCGCACCGTCGTCGAACTCGAAGTCGACGAGATCGGGCCCTCGCTGCGCTACGCCACGGCGAAGGTCAACAAGGTCAGCCGCGGTGGCGGCGGTGACTTCGGCGGCGGCGGCGGCAACCGCGGAGGCGGCGGTGGCGGCGGCATGCCGGCCGACGACCCGTGGGGCTCGGCCCCGCCCGCGGGCGGTGGCGGCGGCGGTTTCGCCGACGAACCCCCGTTCTGATCTCGCACTTTTACACCTCAAGATTTGAATCCAGGAGAAGACAGTGGCCAAGCCACCCATCCGTAAGCCCAAGAAGAAGGTCTGCGTTTTCTGCAAGGCCGAGAAGAAGGGCCGTCCGGAACTGATCGACTACAAGGACACCAACCTGCTGCGGAAGTACATCTCCGACCGCGGCAAGATCCGTGCCCGTCGCGTCACCGGCAACTGCAGCCAGCACCAGCGCGACATCGCCATCGCGGTGAAGAACTCGCGTGAGATGGCGCTGCTTCCCTACACCTCGACTGCCCGCTGAGGAGGCTCGTCATGGCGAAGATCATTCTCACCACGGACGTGGCGAACCTCGGCGGCCCCGGCGACATCGTCGAGGTCAAGGACGGTTACGCCCGCAACTACCTGCTGCCGCGCGGCTACGCGATCCCGGCCAGCAAGGGTGCCGAGAAGAACGTGCGCACCATCCAGCGCGCGCAGGAGTCCCGGCGCATCCGCGACCTCGACCACGCCAAGGAAATCAAGGCGACCCTCGAGGGCCTCGGCGCCATCCAGCTGAACGGCAAGGCGGCGGAGGGCTCGAAGAAGCTCTTCGGCTCCATCACCGCCTCCGAGATCGTCGACGCCATCAAGGCCGCCGGCGGCCCGCTGCTCGACAAGCGCGTCCTGGACCTGCGCGACCACATCAAGACGGTCGGCAAGCACACCGTCCCGGCCCGCCTCCACCCCGACGTCAAGGTCGACGTCCGCCTCGAAGTCAAGGCGACGGCGGTCTGACCGGTTTTTGTTTTGCGCGAAGCGCCCCTCGGGTTCCGGCCCGAGGGGCGCTTCTCTTTCGGGTGATGCTTTGCCGGAACAAGATCAGTTTCGGCGGGCTCAATGGGGTCTCTTGAACCCGCGCGGGAACCAACGGCCGTGCGTTACCATCCAACCTGCTGATCTCGCCGTTTGGGGAGCGAGAGGTAGCCAAAGGGGGTAACGCCGATGTCCGATGTTCCACCACCCGCGCCGATCAAGGTCGGCAGCTACGGAACAGCCGGTGGGTACCAGTTCAGCGAGGAAGAAGTCGACGGCGTCATCAAGCAGTGGGAAGACCTCCTCGGGCACCTGTCCGATGACCTCGGCAAAGCTCAAGCGATCTCCGATGTGAAAGCGCCGGCCGACGAATTCGCCAGCCACGACTTCATCAACAAGGGTTCGAACCCGTCCGGACAGACGCTGCTCCTCCAGCACCAGCGCATGCACGACTACGTCTCGAACTTCATCACCGCGCTCAAAGCCGCGAAGAACAAAATCACGTACCACGAGCAGGAACAACGCGACGCCCTCAACAAGACTGGAGCCTGAGTACCACATGCAGTCCCGCACCCTTCGACTCGCCGCAGGCACTGTCGCCGCCCTCGCCTTGCTCACGGCTTGCAGCGGTGGAACCGGCGGGGTGACGCCGCCGTCTGCCACCGGCAGTTCAGCCAGCGCCCCGAGTGGCGGTTCGGGACCCAAGGTGCCGGCTCCGCTGCCGACCAAGGACTTGCTGAGTGACCCGTGCAGCGCCCTCACCTCGGCAGAAGCGACACAGGTCGGGCTGGCGTCTCCCGGGCGGAAGACCGATGGGGAACTGAGCGGCTGCACCTGGACGTCGTCGGGCAACGGGCAGAACTTCGTCGCGATCAACGTCGCGCCGCAGAACCGCAACGGGATCAGCGACATCTATGACCAGAAGGCCGACCAGGCGTACTTCGAGACTGTGACCGTGGACGGCTACCCCGGCGCATTCACTTCGAAGGCCGACCTGCGCCCCAGTGGCAACTGCCAGTTGTGGCTCGGCGTGACCGACCAGCTGGCCGTGTCCATCAACCCTCAGCTCAGCGTCGGACCGAACAAAGCCGACCCGTGCGGGTACGCCAAGAGGTTCGCGACGACGTTCATCGCACATCTCAAGAGGGCGGCGTGATCACCACGCGGCCGACACACGGTTCGGAAGGAGTGGCACATTATGGGGAATGATGCCAACACCGTCGGCAAGGAACTGAAGTACGCAGCGGGCGGGGCGGTCGCCGGTGCTGCCGTCGGCTCCGTGGTGCCGGTCGTCGGCACCGCGGTCGGTGCCGTCGCGGGCGCGGCCGTGGGCAGCCTGGTAGGGCTCTTCAGCGGTGGTCCCGAAGCTCAGCAGCAGTCGGCCAACCTGGGTGGCCGCTCTATCGACGCGTACACGATCTACCAGAAGATCAAGGCCGGCGACACGACGTCGCTCACCACCGGGGTGACTGCCGCCCAGAACCTGCAGAAGGTCCACGACGGGCGGGTCACCGAGATCGACAACCTGAACAAGCAGATGGACGCCGCCTGGCAGGGTGGCGGTGCGACGGCCGCTCAGGCCGGGGCGCACCCACTCGGCATCTGGTTGCAGGATTCGGTGAACAACCTCGGCAAGAGCCACACCTACCTCAACACCCAGGTCGACTGTTTCGGCACCGTCAAGACGAAGGTGCAGGACATCCCGAAGGATCCGCCGTCCGCGGGCTTCCTGGACGGAGTCAATCCGTTCAGTGACAAAGACGACGAGATCAACGACTACAACAACAACGCCAAGGCCAACGTCGACGCGTACACCAATTACTTCAACGCCTCCGGTGCAAACGCCCAAGGTCTGCCGCAGTACAGCGCGTGGCAGGGCAACAACCTGTCCGGCCCGCCCAGTGGCCCGAATCTCCCCGGCGGCCCCGGTGGTGGCGGCAAACTTCCCGGCGTCGGCGGCCCGGGCGGTGGTGGCGGAAGCAGCTTCAACCCGGCCGACATGCCCAAGTTCGAAGCCAAGCCGACCGACTTCTCCACCGGCCACACCGGTGGCAACGACCCGAACAACCCCAACGGCACGATCGGCACGGGGATCCCGACCGGGACCTACAACCCGACCGGCTCGGACAGCACGACCGCGCAGGGCTTCACGCCGTCGTCGTTCGATTCGAGTGGGTTCGGGCCTGGTGGGGCCGGCGGGTTCGGCCCGGGCGGTGGCGCCGGGAGCTTCGGCCCTGGTGGTAGTGGCGGTGGGTTCGGCAGCGGTGGCGGTGCTGGCTCGGGTGCTGTCGCGGGCTTCGGGCCGGGCGCGTTCGGCGGTGGGGCGTTCGGGTCCGGGGGCGCGGCATCCGGTGCGGCGGCAGGGCTCGGCGAAGGTGCGGCCGGCGGGGCCGGCATGCGTGGCGGGGCCATGGGCGCCGCAGGCAAGGCCGGCGCGTCCGGAATGGGCGGCATGGGTGCGGGCGGCGCCAAGGGCGGCAAGGGCACCGAGGACGAGGAACACCAGACCAAGTACCTCGTCGAGGAAGATGCCAACGATCTGTTCGGCACCGACGAGCTGACCGCGCCACCCGTGATTGGTGAATGAGGCACAACGACGTGATCACTCTCGACCGACCGATCAAGTTCACCCTCCCGACGCTGTTCAACTTGATCAAGCGTCGGGGCGGTGAACCTCACCAGACGTTCTCCGATGTGCCCGTGTTCCACGACCCGGATGCCGAGCGCAGCCTCGATCTCCAGGTCAACGCGGCGTTGACCGAGATGGGTCTGATGGGGCCGCGCGGGATGGACCGCGATCTGCTCGGCCTGATCGAGTCGATCTCGCACCCGCAGGTCGAGTACTACGGCTGGTTCGACGGGCAATTCGGAGACGGCAGCCCCTCGCAGTACTCGGTGCTGGTCGGCAGCGGCAAAGGTGGCGGGTTCGGTCTGGTCAAGGTCGCGGGCGAAAACACCGTGACGCTGCAGCAGCAGCGGCCCGACCTGCTGCTCCCCACCTTCCTCGACCTGCTCCCCTTCGCGCAGGGGGCACCCGGGCAGCCGCTGGTCACCAGCAAGTCCGAGTTCCAGAGCGGGCACGCCGCGGGGTCCGAGGACGTGTCGCAGCGGTCGATCATGCAGACGGGGACCGGGCGGAACGAGGCGCTTGCGCCGCTCAAGGAGATCCAGCGGATCCTGAAGGCGCCGCGGACCGGGGCGGGGTCGTTGTACGTCGCGACGCGGCCGAGTGGTGGGCGGCGCCGGCGGATTCCGAAGCCGATCAACTTCGTCGACACCGCCGAGGGGCGGTGGCTGATGGAGGAGCGGCCCGGACGCGACGACTCGCTCATCGTGTTCACGCCGGGTACACCGAAGGCCATCGGGGACCGGTTGAGGACCGCGCACGGCGCGTTGGGCTGACCCAAAGCACTACTCCGGGTGGGGTTTCGAGTGCGGCACGTTCAGGTTGCCGCCAGGTGAACCCCACCCGGTTTTGCGTTGCGACCGGCCTACCAGCGGGTTCTCACTCAGTGGTTACTGAGCGCACCAAAACGCGCGCCTCGACCGGTGTCTCCCACTCCTTCAGCCCACCGTGTCATGCCTCTACGCTCCGTAGCATTCATCCACAGGCATGTGTGCACACGCCCGGGCGACACGCCGAACAACCCAGTCCGCGCGACACGCCGGACGAGTTTCGACGAAGTTCTCCACAGTCTCTACACAGGCCTTGACCTGCGGATCTTCTGAAGCTGATCAGGACTGTCCCCAACTTGTCCACAGCGTGGCGGCTGCCTGTGACTGGTTGCCCGTAGTCGTCCACAAGTTATCCACAGGACGGTCAACACCCGGAATTGCGCTCCTCCGTCCGGGGGATCTAGCGTGCCCTCTCGGCCAGCACTCACGGTGGCGCCCGGCGTGGCAGATCACGAGTGAGGGGGACGCCGGTCCATCATCAACGAGGGTCCGGCGGTGGGCTGGGAAAGTCGGAGAGGATCCGGCATAATCGAACAGGTGTTCGCACGAGGAGCGGCACTGTTCGACACAGGACGTGACGAGTGGCAGGGGATGACCGCGGCTTTGCCCGCCGGTCGAGGAGGTGTCCGGGGCGGTGGCGCTGACCGACGACCGCGGTCCGATGTACGACTCGGACTCCGATCCGGGGCCGAGTGACCCAGGTCCGGGGTTCGACCGGCAGCCGCCGCAGGACATGGCGGCGGAGCAGTCCGTGCTGGGCGGCATGCTGCTGTCGAAGGATGCGATCGCCGACGTGATCGAGGCGCTCGGGCCCGGCGATTTCTACCGGCCCGCGCACCAGGCGGTGTACGACTGCATCCTCGACCTCTACGGCCGCGGCGAACCGGCCGACCCGATCACGGTGTCGGCGGAGCTCGAGCGCCGCGGGGAGCTCGGGCGCGTCGGCGGAGCGCCGTACCTGCACACGCTCATCGCGACCGTCCCCACCGCGGCCAACGCCGGGTACTACGCCGAGATCGTCGCCGAGAAGGCGGTGCTGCGCCGGCTCGTGGAGGCGGGCACGCGCATCGTGCAGTACGGCTACGGCGCGGCGGCGGCCGACGGCGCGAACATCGACGAAGTGGTCGACCGCGCGCAGGCCGCGATCTACGACGTGACCGAGCGCCGCACCAGCGAGGACTACGTCGCCCTCGAAGACTTGCTGCAGCCGACCATGGACGAGATCGACGCGATCGCGTCACGCGGCGGCCAGTCGCAGGGCATCCCGACCGGGTTCGCCGACTTCGACGAGCTCACCAACGGCCTGCACCCCGGCCAGATGATCATCGTCGCCGCTCGCCCCGGTGTCGGTAAGTCGACCCTGGGCCTTGACTTCGTGCGGTCCGCCTCGATCCGCCACGGCCTGACCAGCGTCATCTTCTCGCTGGAAATGAGCCGCACCGAGATCGTGATGCGCATGCTCTCGGCCGAGGCCAAGATCCGCCTCGCCGACATGCGCGGCGGCAAGATGTCCGACGACGACTGGACCCGCCTGGCCCGCCGCATGAGCGAGGTCTCCGAAGCTCCGCTGTTCGTCGACGACTCGCCGAACATGACGATGATGGAGATCCGCGCGAAGGCCCGCCGGCTCAAGCAGCGCCACGACCTCAAGCTCGTGGTCGTCGACTACCTCCAGCTGATGACGTCGGGCAAGCGCGTGGAATCCCGTCAGCAGGAAGTCTCGGAGTTCTCGCGGCAGCTGAAACTGCTCGCCAAGGAGATCGAAGTGCCGGTCATCGCGATCTCGCAGCTCAACCGTGGTCCGGAACAGCGCACCGACAAGA
This sequence comes from Amycolatopsis sp. NPDC004368, assembly GCF_053602515.1. Taxonomy (NCBI): domain Bacteria; kingdom Bacillati; phylum Actinomycetota; class Actinomycetes; order Pseudonocardiales; family Pseudonocardiaceae; genus Amycolatopsis; species Amycolatopsis sp. NPDC004368. The sequence continues at coordinate 406,877 of NZ_JBSGDT010000001.1, forward strand.
AGCCGATGCTCTCCGACCTCCGTGAGTCCGGCTCGCTGGAGCAGGACGCCGACATCGTCATCCTGATCAACCGCCCCGACGCGTGGGAGCGCGACGACCCCCGCGCCGGCGAAGCCGACCTCATCCTGGCGAAGCACCGCGCCGGCCCAACGAGCACGATCGTCGTCGCGCACCAGCTGCACTACAGCCGGTTCGCCGACCTCGCCCACGACTAGCTCGGGAGCCAGGCCGCCATCGTCTTGTACTCGGCGTACAGGGTCGGCGGAAGAGTCTCTGCGGCGGGTTTTTCGCGCTCGGGCAGGTAGCTGAACATCTCCAGGAACCCGACGGCGGTCGCGTTCTCCACCTTCGGGTCCCTGCGGAACTCGGCGTCCAGCACCGCCGCGACCGCCCTGGCCTGCGCGAACTCGCCGGGCTCGCCACGACGCCAGGCCTCGAGGTACCACACACCGAGGGCATCGAAGTAGAGGCTCGGCAGCAGCTCACCGTGGTCGGCGAGGTGCTGTTCGAGCAACTCGACCGCGCGCGCGGCACCGGCGGCGGCTTGGGCAACCCGCAGGTGCTCGCCCGAAGCGAACGGTTCAGCCATGCCGCCAGCCTGCCGTCCCCATCCGCGACCCAGCGCTTCGTAGTTCGTGATGAAACTCGTGGGCAGGCAGCCCGGCTTCCGTCGCGCGATCCTTCTACTTGCCTGTCCATCCCGCCCCAGAACAGGCCCCCGCCCACCTCGGGGGGACGGCCCCGCTCCAGTTTACCGAGGTCAGGGGCCTGAAAACGGCTGGCGAGAAATCTGTGGACAACTGGCGCCAGGGCGGACGAGCTGTGGATAACCGGCGCCGGGAGGGCCAGCCGCGGACAACCGGCGCGACGAGGAGCCGGCCGCGGATAACCCAACGCCAGAAGGGACCGGCCGCCGACGACCGGCGCCAGAAGGGACCAGCCGCCGACAACCGGCGCCAGAAGGGACCAGCCGCCGACAATCGGCGCGAGGAGGAGTCAGCTGTGGACAACCGGTGCCAGGAGGGACCAACTGCGGACCACCCAGACAGGCGGCCACGCACCTACGCGAAACCCCCGAACACGCACGTCGACGATCGCAGGGCCGCCGCATCGCACAATGCCCTGGCGAGCGACCGAAGCACGCCGTTGTTGGAAGAAAATAGCGGCGACCCCTCGCCCTTCCATCCCGGCAGCCCAACCCTCGCCACCGAAGCGCAAGACCGTTCGGAGGAAATATCGCCGCCCCGCCCAGCGTCAAGTACTCTAGTAGTTGAAGTTTCAAACACTTGGAGGCACGCATGGCCCGCACCCCGGTTCTCTACCTCAGCCACGGTGCGCCGCCGCTTGCGGATGATGCGACGTGGACGCGGCAGCTCGCGGGGTGGTCCGCGGATCTGCCGAAGCCGAAGGCGATCCTCGTGGTGTCGGCGCACTGGGAGGAGGCGCCGCTGACGCTCGGGGCGACCGAAACCGTGCCTCTCGTGTACGACTTCTGGGGCTTTCCCGATCGCTTCTACCAGGTGAAATACGCCGCACCCGGTGCGCCGGAGCTGGCCGCGAAGGTGCGGAAGCTACTGAAGTCCACGACTCCCGTGCACGACGCGCCCGACCGCGGCCTCGACCACGGTGCGTACGTGCCGCTCGTCGAGATGTACCCCGAGGCCGACGTCCCCGTGCTGCAGGTGTCGATGCCGTCACTCGACCCGCAGGTGCTGTTCGACCTCGGCCGCAAGCTCGCGCCGCTGCGGGACGAAGGTGTGCTGATCATCGGCAGCGGCTTCTTCACCCACAACCTCAGCGCCATGCGCGAGACCGACGGCACCGACGGCACACCGCCGCAGTGGTCCAGCGAGTTCGACCACTGGGGCAACGAGGTAATCCAGCACGGTGACGTCGACGCGCTGCTCGACTTCCAGCACAAGGCGCCGGCCGCCGCCGTCGCGCACCCGCGCATCGAGCACTTCGCGCCGCTGTTCGTCACGCTCGGCGCGGGCGATTCGGCCGGCCGCACCGTGATCGACGGCTTCTGGCACGGTCTCGCGAAGCGTTCGCTCGAATTTTCCTGACGCACCAATACAAAACGGGCCCGGAAGCTGGCTGCTTCCGGGCCCGTTTCGGGATTGCCTAGCTCACTTCTTGAAGAAGCCGGTCACCTTCGCGGCCAGCTGCTGGATCATCGCCAGGGGCGAGGAGTCCATGCCCGACAGCGCCGGGACGGCGGGCAGGCCCGCGGTCGGCAGCGCCGGGACGGCGGGCAGCGCCGGCAGACCCGCGGTCGGCAGCGCCGGGACACCCGACGTCGGCAGCGCGACGGGCAGAGCCGGCAGCGCCGTCACGGCGGGGAGCTGCTGCAGCGTCGGCAGGTTCGCCTTCACCGGGAGCTGAGCCGGCAGAGCCGGCAGGTCGGCGCGCTCGCCACCGACGGGCAGACCCGGCAGGTGCACGCCGCTACCCAGACCCGACACGGTCGGCAGGGAGGTGGCGCCCTTGAGCTGGCCCAGCTCGTTCAGGGCCGAGAGCCCGCTGACCGGCAGGTCGGCGCGCTCGGCACCCGGCAGCATCGCCATCGCGGGCAGGCCCGGGAGAGCACCGGCGTCCGGCAGGGCCGGCAGCGCGGGCAGGCCCGGAAGCGCACCGGCGTCCGGCAGCGCGGGCAGACCCGGCATGGCGCCACCCGTGGGGAGCGACGACAGCGCGGGCAGCGCCGGCAGCTGAGCGGCACCGAGCTCGTTGCCGAGCGGGGTGTCGATCGACGGCTCGGACACGACGGTGTTGTCGGTGCCCTCCGCGGTCGCGGTGCCCAGCAGCTCCAGCGGGACGCCGAAGACCGGGACGTTCACCGGCAGGTGGTGGTAGAAGTTGTAGCCCGAGAGGGCGCTTCCGTCACCGTCGGTGGTGGGGGTGCCGCCGTTGGTGGCGGTGATGTTGTTGTCACCGGTCGCGTGGGCGACACCGGCCGCGGAAACGGCGTTGGTCACCACGTGCGGAACGGCGCTCACGGGGATGTCGAGGATGTTGCCCGAGACCGAGCCCTCGACGCCCGACGTGGTGTCGTCACCGGCAGCCGTCACGTCCTGCGTGTTCGTGCTGTCGGCCGAGGACACGCCCGCCGCGGAGACCGAGTCCGCCACGACCGGGACGGCCGCCAGCGGGTCGGCACCGATGACGTTGCCCGCCACCGCGCCCGCGTTGCCGTTGGTCAGCGAGGAGCCGCCCGCGGTCGACGCGACGTCGTTCGAACCGGCCGCGTGGCCCAGCGCCGCACCCGCGACACCGGTGCCCGACGGGTTCACGGCACCGGCGATCGGCGCCTTGACGATGTTGCCGGCGAGGCCGCCGTCCTTGCCGTCGGTGAGCGCGTTGCCACCAGCGGTCGAGTCGGTCAGGTTGTCGGCCTGGGCGGTGCCGATGCCGGCCACCGCGCCGCCGATCCCGTGGCCCTGGACGGGCAGCGAGACCGGAGCTTCGACGATGTTGCCGGCGGCCGCGCCGCCGGTGCCCTTCGCGTGAGCGTCCCAGCCGGCACCCGAGGTGGTGTCACCGGTCGCGGTGCCGTGGCCCTGGCCCACGAACGCGCCGCCGATGCCGAAGACCTGCACCGGGGCCGACACCGGGGCGGTGCCGAGGTTCGAGCTCAGGAAGCCGTTGTCGTCGTCGGTGTTGCCACCGCCGCCGCCCTGGACGACCTTGGTCTCGTGCGCGTCGCCCGAGCCCTGGCCGATGAACGAGCCACCGACGCCGAAGACCTCGGCGGGCACGCCCACCGGGACCTGGACGACGTTGCCCGAGCCCGAGGAGTCGTTGCCCTGGCTGCCGTCGTAGCCACCGGCCGTGACGGTCTTGGTCTCGTTCGACGTGCCCGACGCGTTGCCGATGTGGCTGCCGCCGATGCCGTGCACCTCGGGAGCGCCCGCCACCTGGCTGTTGACGACGTTGCCGCCCAGCACGGTGTCGTTGCCGCGGGTGTAGCTGCCGTTGCCGGCGTTGGCGTCGGTGGTGTTGTCGCACGCGGCGTGCGCGTTGCCGATGTAGGTGCCGCCGACACCGCACACCTCGACGGGCAGGGCCACGGCCGGGTCGACCACGTTGCCCGCGCCCGCGGCCTGCTGGCCGGTGGTCTTGACGAAGCCGCCGGAGTCGACGGTGCTGGAGTGCGAGCTGCCCACGGAACGCTCGGGCGACATGCCCGTGGTGGCGTTGCCGATCCAGGAGCCCGCCACGCTCGCGACGTTCGCGATCGGGCTGAGCTGCGCCGCCGCGGCGTTGCCGCCGAGGAACGACCCGTCACCGTCGGTCTCGAGGTAGGTCGGGATGCCCTTGAGGCTGCCCGGCCGCGTGTCGCCGGCCTTCGCGTCGGCCGAGGAGCTGGAGGACGCGTCGGCGTCCGAGCCCCACACGCCACCGGCGTTGCCGTTGAACTTCACCGGCAGGGCGATGGGCGCGCCCACCACGTTGCCGGTGCCCGCGCCGCCCTTGCCGTCGGTCAGCGCGGAGCCGCCCGAGGTGGCCGTGGTGTCGGCGGTGTACTGACTGTAGCCGTTGCCCAGGATCCAGGACGCGGCGTTGCCGGTCACCTGCACCGGGGTGGCGAACTGCCCCGCGACGACGTTGCCGGACAGGCCCGAGCCCTTGCCGGTGGTGTCGATGTTGCCGGTCTCGCTGGTGCTCTGGCTGGCCGAGCCGCCGTGCACCGCGCCGGACCCGCCCGCGAGGCCGACGCCGTTGCCGGCCAGCTGCACGGGGAGCGCCCAGTCGAGGGCGACGACGTTGCCCGCGAGCCCGGAGTTCTTGCCGGAGGTCGCGATGTCCTGGTTGTGCGAGTAGGTCTGCTCGTGCGACTTGCCGTCGACGTTCGCGTCACCCAGCACACCGACGGCGTTGTCGACGATCTGGATCGGCACGACGAGGTCGCCGGAGACCTTGTTGCCCTTGAGGGCGTCGTGGGTCGGCGTCAGCTGCCGCGGCGCGTCGGCCTTCGGCAGGCTGTCCGTCAGGTTGCTCGCCGCACCGCCGGGGCTCTTCGCCGAAGCGAGCGCGTCCTTCACAGCGGAGGTGACGGGCTTGGTGCTGACCTCACCCTGGTAACCGGGAACGTCCACCTGACCCAGCGGGGTGCCGATGGCGTTGTTGTCGACGTCGACCGGAACGGTGACGTTGAGGTCGAGCGGGGAGGCCGGGGTGTCAGGGTTGACGTTTTCGTCGGCCGAGGCGATGCCGGTGCCCAGCATCAACAACCCACCCGTGACCAACGCGGTCTGGAGTCCGCGCTTTGCCCAGGTCTGCATGGGGTTTTTCTCCTTCATTTCGGGTTCCCTTGCGGGCTTGTGGGGGTGCGCATTTCGCCGTGATCAATCGAGGGAAAGCGCACCGTGTGAGAGGTGGTGCGAGGGCGAGCGCGAAAAGTGCGCATCGCGAGAAAACCCGCGGGGTTCAGTCGGTGACGCGAAGCCGGCACGACGAAGGTGCCCGGACTTCAGGACGCGTCAGCGACCCCGCGGGTGAGGTGAATCAGTCAGGAGTGACGCCGGGCTGGTGGCCCGGGCTGAGCGGCGTGTGCCGCACACCGGCGCGGGTCGAACCCGCCACGGCGTTGTCGACGGCGGCGGTGACCCAGGAGGGGACACCGAAGTTGAGGCCGTCGAGGTGACCACCGGGGGCGGAGTTGCCGCCGCCACCGGGGACAGTCGGGATGGAGGGGGGCGCGATCGGAAGCTGCGCCGGGGAGAACGGGTCGGGCAGGTTGCGGTGGTCGCCGCGCGAGGGCGCGCCGGCTTCGTCGCCTGCCGCGAAGTCTTCGTGCGCGGAGCGGTCGAAGATCGCCCGCAGCGCGTCGGAGGTGGAAACCGCCGCAGCTCCGAGGTTCTGCGCCGTGTCGCCGGTGGTGGCCGTGGCGGCCGCGACAGGCGCGGCCGGTTCGACCGGCGAACCCGGGAGCTCGGGGAGGTCGACCAGCGAACCCGTGTGGCTCGGGTCGAGCAGGTCCCACACCTTGCGGCCGAAGTCCTGCGCCTCGGGCGACGGGGCCGTGGCCTCGTCGATCACGCGGCGGGTGTCCTCGGGCTTGCGGGCGATGTGCTCGACCGCGCCGAGCGTGCGGTGCGCGGGCTGCAGCACGGCGTCTTCACCGAGGTCGGTCACGGCGTCGCTGACGCGCCCGGCCACCTCGTGGTCGGCCGTGGTGCGCACCTGGTCGCGGTGCGGGCCACCGATGTGGTCGCGCGGGTCGAGCGAGCAGATCGGCCGGTCGTGACCCGGCTCGGACCACGTGGTGGCGTCCTGCTCGCACGCAGAGACGTTCTGCACGGCGCCCGCGGCGGTGCCGGCGACGCTGCCGGCGAACTCCGAGACACCGCGCGTGACGTCACCGAGGTTGGCCACCGTCGCGTCGGTCACCGGCGTGACGCTGACGTCGCCGGCCTGGATCGTGTCGGCCGACGCGGCGGTGGAGGAGATGGCCCACGCGGCGGCGGTCGCGGCGACCGCGCCACCGAGGACGAACAGCGCACGCGACGCGAGACGGCCGACGCGCATCGCGTCCCGCCCCTCGTTCGCCGCGTTCGTCACTCGTGCTTCTCCTCAACGTGAAAGTTCGTGACTTGAAATGGTTTCCCGGATTCGGCGAAATGACGTTCCGCATCTCCGGTGCGGAACCGAGAGAACCAGGAGCCGCCCCCGTCACGCATCCTTGACACGGCTTAATGCCACCATCGTGTGAACAACACAGAGTGTGGTCCGATCTCACGGCCCGTGATCACGACTGGCGGCGCGCGGTTACTCCGCGGTCGGCTGTCAAGCGCCACTTCGGGCGAACCACGGGACGCACCACCGCGATTGGCACCGGGAATGTCGGGGTAGACCGATACGGTGGGCACCGTGAGCCAGCCACCACGCGGACGGCGCGAGCAACCGTTCCTCGCCGAGAGCAACGACATCACCGGCCTGGTCCCGAGAGGACTGCGGGTCGCCGCCGCGCTCGGGTGGCGGTTCATCGTCGTGATCGCCGCGCTGTACGCGGTGCTCTGGCTGATGGGCTACCTGGCGGCGGTGGTCATCCCCGTGTCGATCGCGCTGCTGCTCGCGGCGCTGCTCGCGCCCGCGGTCGGAAAGCTCGTGCAGTACCGCTTCCCGCGCGGGCTCGCCACCGCGATCGTGCTGATCGCCGGCCTGGCGGTGCTGGGCGGGCTGCTCACGTTCGTGATCACGCAGTTCTCCAGCGGACTGCCGCAGCTGCAGCAACAGCTGAACAACAGCCTCAACCAGATCAAGGACTGGCTCACCAACGGGCCGATCCACCTGCGCCAGGAACAGATCCAGGACTTCCTCAGCAACGCCATCGGCTTCATCCAGAACAACCAGGCCTCGCTCACCAACACCGCGCTGACCACGGCGGGCACCGTCGGCGAGATCCTCACCGGGTTCGTGCTCACGCTGTTCGTCACGATCTTCTTCCTGGCCGGTGGCAACCAGATCTGGTCGTTCCTGGTGCGCGGCATCCCCCATCGCGTGCGCAAGCGCGTCGATGTCGCAGGGCGCCGCGGTTTCGCGTCGCTCGTCAGCTACATCCGCGCGACAGCCGCAGTGGCGGTGGTCGATGCGGTGGGCATCGGCATCGGGCTGTGGATCGTCGGCGTACCGCTGGTGATCCCGCTGGCGACACTGGTGTTCCTCGGCGCGTTCATCCCGATCATCGGTGCGGTGATCGCGGGCGGGGTCGCGGTGCTGATCGCCTTGGTGACCAAGGGGTTCATCGGCGCGATCATCGTGCTGGCCATCGTGATCGGCGTGATGCAGCTGGAAAGCCATGTGCTGCAACCGTTGCTGCTCGGGCGTGCCGTGCGGCTGCACCCGCTGGCCGTGGTGCTCGCGATCGCCACCGGTCTCGTCGCGGCGGGCATCGCCGGCGCGCTGCTGGCCGTGCCGCTGCTGGCCGTGCTCAACGCGGGCATCCGGTCGCTGCTGCACGAACACGACCCGGATCCCGAAAGCGTCGACGTGCTCCACGACCAGGCGGCGCAACCCAACGACGCCGAACCGGGCTCCGACGACGCCGAAGTGCCGACTCGGGGCGACGAAGAGGAGAAGTGAGCACGCCGACGACCCGCGACCCGGCAACTCCGCTGTGGCGTGGGGTGGTGGTGCTGCGCGTGGTCACGTGGGCGTTCGCGCTCGGCGTGGTGATCGCGCACAGCCGTGAGTTCCAGCGGCCGTGGCTGGCGTGGGCCGTCGTCGGCGCGATGGGCCTGTGGACGCTGGTGTCGTGTGTCGCGTACGCGCGCGAGAGCAGCCGTCACCGCTGGCTCGTCGTGCTCGACGTGGTGCTCACGACCGGGCTGATGTTGCTGTCGCCCTTCATCCTGTCCGACGTCCAGTACGCCGAGGCCGCGCCGCTGATCACCACGGTGTGGGCCGCGGTGGCCCCCATCGCCGCGGCCGTCTGCTTCGGCGCGGGCGGTGGCGTGGCCGCGGGGTTCGTGGTGGCGGTGGGCACCGGTGTCGCGCGCGAAACGCTGGACCTCGACGTGTTCCGCGACGGCGTGCTGCTGTGCGCGAGCAGCCTGCTGGTCGGCATGGCGGCCACCACGGCGCGGCGCTCGGCGGAGGCGCTCGCGCTCGCGTTGCGCACGGAAGCTGCGACAGCAGAACGAGAACGGCTCGCGCGCTCGATCCACGACAGCGTGCTGCAGGTGCTCGCACGCGTGCGCCGGCGGGGCATGGAGGTCGGCGGCGAGGCGGCCGACCTGGCGCGGCTCGCCGGTGAGCAGGAGATCGCGTTGCGCGCGCTGGTGACCACCGAGCCGTCGTGGGTGGCGAGCAACGGGACCGCGGACCTGCGCTCGGCGTTGCAGCTGCTGGCCACGCCGACCGTGCAGGTCGCCACCCCCGCGGGCACGGTGGACCTGCCGGCGCACGTGACCTCGGAGCTGGTGGCGGTCGCGCGTGAGGCGCTGTCCAATGTGGAGAAACACGCTGGTCCTGACGCGCGGGCGTGGGTGCTGCTGGAGGACCTGGGCGGCGAGGTCGTGGTGAGCATCCGCGACGACGGACCGGGGATCCCCGAAGGCCGGCTCGCGCGTGCGGAGGCGGACGGGCACCTCGGTGTGGTGGAGTCCATCCGGGGCCGGGTGCGTGATCTCGGCGGCACTGCGACCCTGGACAGCGCTCCGGGCCGCGGCACGGAGTGGGAGGTGCGGGTGCCGGACCCGACTGTGCCGGACAGGACTGCCCCGAACACGACTGGGCCGAACGCGAAGAGGGGCGGACGATGACGATCTCGGTGATGGTGGTCGACGACCACCCCATCTGGCGCGACGGCGTGGCCCGCGACCTGGGCGAGAACGGCTTCGACGTGCGCGCGACGGCGCCGGACGCCCCGGCCGCCGTGCGCATCGCCCGCACCGTGCGACCCGACGTGGTGCTGATGGACCTCAACCTCGACGGCACCTCCGGCGTCGACGCGACCCGCGAGATCACCACGGAGCTGCCGGACACGCGCGTGCTGGTGCTGTCGGCGTCCGGCGAGCACTCCGACGTGCTCGAGGCCGTGAAGGCGGGTGCTTCGGGGTACCTGGTCAAGTCGGCGTCGGTCGCCGAGCTCGTGGACGCCGTGCGCCGCACGGCCGAGGGTGACCCGGTGTTCACGGCGGGCCTGGCGGGGCTCGTGCTGGGGGAGTACCGGCGGATGGCCGACACGCCCTCGTCGTCGGCGCCGTCGCCGCCGCGGCTCACCGAGCGCGAGACGGACGTGCTGCGCTTGGTCGCGAAGGGCCTCACCGCCCGCCAGATCGCGGAGCGGCTGGTGCTGTCGCACCGCACGGTGGAGAACCACGTGCAGTCGACGTTGCGGAAGCTCCAGCTGCACAACCGCGTGGAGCTGGCGCGGTATGTGATCGAGCACGGGCTCGACGCGGACTGAGGTTCAGGACGCGCTAACCGCGGCTGTCTGCAGGGCGCCGGTCAGCTTGGCCTTTCCGAGCCGCCACGCGGGTTCGCCCGGGTGCCAGGCCGCGACGACGCCGTCGTCGAGCACGAGGTCGCCGTCGTCGGTCCAGTCCAGTGACGAGTGCTTGAGGTTCCCGGTGGTGTACGGCATCGACGGCGACTGCTGCCAGGTCAGGTCGGTGAGGTCGAGCAGCCACACGTCGCGGGTCTGGATGTCGGAGCTGTGCCACGCGGGCGAACCGAAGTCGACGGCCACGAAGTTGCCCTCTCGGCTCGGCACGACCAGCGGACTGCTCTGGACCACCGGTGGCTCGACCTTTTTCCGGCTCCCGTCGCGCAGGTCGACGACCGTCAGGTCCGTGAGGCCGCCGAGGATCAGCCGGTCGCCGACCGCGGCGAGGATGCGCGGGGACTGCTGCACGGTGCGTCCGGTGTCGGGGTCGATGAGGACGTCGACGGTTTCGGCGGTGCCGTTGTTCACCGTGATGAGCAGGCCGTGGGAAGTCTCCTGCCGCAGGATCGTGGTGCAGCTCGCGGAGCTGCCGCCGTCCCGCACCGCGCCGGCGAGCGACACGTGCTCGAGGCGGCAGCTGTCCGGCGCGTCCTGGCGGATGACCCACACGCTCTTGGCGTCGGCGCCCGGCGCGAGGCTCACTGCCTGGCCGAGCGGTGTGGCGACGCCCGCGTAGGCGAAGACGTCGAACGGCTGGCACGTCAGCTGGCACAGCGGCGTGGTGAGGATGACCGGGGTGCGGCCGACGCGCCGCACCGAGACCAGCCGATCGCCTCCCGGCACGCCGGGGACGGTGCCCGTCGCGCCGGTGTCGGCGTCGAACAGGGTCGGGGGTGAGGTGGCGAGCAGCAGTTGCACGTCGATCCCGCCGCGGCCGGCCGACCCGTTGAGCCCGCTGGGCGGCGGTCCGGTCGTCCGCTGGGTGGGGGTGGCCGTGGGGGCCGGGGCTGGGGCTTCGCCCGTACACGCGGCCAGCAGCAAGCTCGTCGCAACGAGGGCGACGCCGGCGCGAAATACGGGTCCGTTCAGGGTTTTTCCCCGATCTGGCGAGGGAAATACGGTTCTACCATCGTTTTCATGGCCGAGGAAGAGACGACCGGCGCGGAGGCCGCGACCGAGACGAAGCCGTTGACCGCACGCGACATCAGGGTGTCGGACGACGAGCGCGAGCACGTCGTCGCCGTGCTTCAGAAGGCGATCGGGCTGGGAATGCTCAACCTCGACGAGTTCACGGAACGCACCGACAAGGCCCTGGCTTCGCGCACGCGCGGCGAGCTGAACGCCGTGCTCACGGACCTGCCGGGCCTCCTGCACCCGGGGGCGGCGCCGTCGATCGGTTACCCGCCGCCGCCTCCGAGTTACGCCCGTGGTCAGCGGCTCGAACTCAACGCCAAGTACTCGTCCCTCCAGCGCGGCGGCCCGTGGCTGGTCCCGCCGGCGATGGTCGTGCGCAACAAGTACGGCAGCACCAAACTCGACTTCACCGAGGCCCGCGTGTCGACGCCGGTCGTCGAGATCGAACTGGACTCGAAGTGGGGCTCGGTCGAAATCGTCATCCCGCCCCAGGCCGCCGTCGACTACAACGCGATCACCGAGATCAAGTTCGGCTCCCTCGACGACAAAACCGGCAGCAACGGCCGCGCCGGCACCCCTCGCTACGTCATCACGGGCCGCATCCACGGAGGCTCGCTGGTCATCCGCAACCCTCGGCGGGGCTTCTTCGGCTGACCAGCGGTGCGGTGCCGGACCCGGTTTTCCATCCGTCGGCCGGGTCCGGCTCCGATTTTTTGCTGCCCGGTGTCGGGATCGACGCAGGTCAGTGCGGCTCGCCGTTGCTTCCGGCTCAGCCAGCGCGGGTGAGGACAACGGGCCCGGCAGGCCACGGCGTTCGTCGCGAACCCCGGGAGGCCCGAACTTCGCCACACTGCGGCCGGATCCGCGCCGGTCAGCGGTGCGGCTTCGTTACATCCGCCTCGGCGAGCCTGACCGGGGGCCAGGGCAGCGCCGCCGGACGGCAACGCTCGCCGGCAGGCTTGGGCCTCTTTGTCATCACCCACCAGCCCGGCAGGCCACAACACGCCGCCACGCCGCGGCCGGACACGTGCCGGCGAGCGTCGCCATCCCGTCGCTTCACCTCCACGAGCCGGGCCGCGGGCCAGCGCAGCACCTCCGGCTGGCAACGCTCGCCAGCAGGCTTGGGGCTCTGTTGGCTATCTCCCACCAGTCCGGCAGGCCACAACACGCCGCCACACCGTGGCCGGACCCGCGCCGGCGAGCATCGCCATCCCGCCGCTTGCACCTCCGCGAATCTGACCGCAGGCCAGAGCAGCACCAACGACCGGCAACGCTCGCCAGCCGGCTTGGCGCCCCTTGGTCATCACCCACCAGTCCGGCAGGCCACAACACGCCGCCACACCGCGACCGGAACCGCGCCGGCGAGCATCGCCATCCCGCCGCTTCCATCTCGGCGAGCCTGACCTCGGGCCATCGGCACCGCCGGCAGGCAACGCTCGCCAGCAGGCTTATGCCGTCTTGGTCATCTCCCACCAGCACGGGCACAACACGCCGCCACACCGTGGCCGGACCCGCGCCGACCAGGTCGCCGCCCCGTCGCTTCCATCTCCGCGAGCCTGCCCGTGGGCCGGCGCAGCGCCACCGGACGGCAACGCTCACCAGCAGACTTCGGGCCCTTTGGCCATCTCCCGCTAGTCCGGCAGATCACAGCACACCGCCACACCGCGGGCGGACCCGCGCCGACCAGGTCGCCGTCCTGTCGCTCCCATTTCGACGAGCCGGACCGCGGGCCAGCGCCAGCAGCGTTCACCGAAAGCTCGGGAGGCCTCTGGTTACCTCGCGCTTCGCGCCGCCGTCGGGTTGGCGCTGGCCAGTGCCGCGGCCGCCGTTGTTTGGGCGTCGGCGAGGGTGACCGTGGCCAGGGAGGCGCCGACCGCGCGGACAGCCGCCGCGTTCATCGACAGGCTGGTGAAGCCCAGGCCCGCGAGCACGACGGCTAGGCGCGGGTCGGCGGCCGCCTCGCCGCAGACGCCGGCGGGCTTGCCCGTGGCCTTCGCGGCGTCGCCGATGAGCTTGAGGAGGCGGAGCAGCGCCGGCTGCCACGGGTCGTTCAGCTTCGCGACCGCGCCGAGCTGGCGGTCGGCGGCGAAGGTGTACTGGGCGAGGTCGTTGGTGCCCACGGACACGAAGTCGACGACGTCGAGGATCTCCCGCGCGGACAGCGCCGCCGCCGGGATCTCGATCATCACGCCGGCGCGCGCGATGCCGGCGGCGCGCACGCGCTCGGCGAACCACGCGGCCTCTTCGGCCGTCGCGACCATCGGGGCCATCACGGACACTTCGGCGCCCGAGTCGTCGGCCGCGCCCTTGATCGCTTCGAGCTGCCGGTCCAGCACCTCGGGCCGGTCGAACGCGACCCGCAGGCCCCGCACCCCGAGCGCCGGGTTCGGCTCGGCGTCCGGGTTGAGGAAGGCGAGCGGCTTGTCGGCCCCGGCGTCCAGCGTCCGCACTATCACCGGCTTGCCGCGGAACGGCGCCAGCACCGCTGCGTATGCCTTGCGCTGCTCGTCGACGGTCGGCTCGGCCGGCGCGTCGAGGAAGCAGAACTCCGTGCGGAACAGGCCCACGCCCTCCGCGCCCGCCTCGGCCGCGGCCTTCGCGTCGGCGGGGGAGCCGACGTTGCCGTAGACCTTGACGACGTGTCCGTCGGCGGTCGCGCCGGTGCCGTTCCACTCCGCCGGCCCCTGCGCGACGGCCGCGATCACCGGCTCCGCCGGGTCCGCCGGCTCGACCACACCGGTGTCCCCGTCGACGGTCAACGCCCTCGCGTCGAGGTCGAGCACACCCTTCACCGCCACGACGGCCGGAATCCCCAGCGCCCGCGCGAGAATTGCGGTGTGGCTCGTCGGCCCGCCCTCCTCGGTGACCAGCGCGAGCACCCGCGCCGGATCCAGACCCGCCGTGTCCGCGGGCGCCAGGTCACTCGCCACGAGCACACTCGGCGCCAACAACTCCGGCACCCCCGGCGGCTGCTGCCCGAGCAACTCGGCCACGAGCCGGTCCCGCACGTCGCGGACGTCGCGCACCCGCTCCGCCATGTACCCGCCGGCCGCCGACAACGCCTCGGCAAACCCCTCGGCCGCCTCGTAGACCGCCCGCGCCGCCGGCAGCTGCCGCTCTTCGACGAGCTTGCGCGCCTGCCCCGCCAACGCCGGGTCGGCCGCCATGGCCGCCGTGGTGATCAGGATCGTGGCGGCCTCACCGGTGGCCGCTTCGGCCTGCGCTTCGAGCCGCTGCGCCACGACCTCAGCCGCGGGCCCGATCCTCCCGGCCTCCGCCCGGGCATCCTTCGGCGCCGGCCCAGCCGGCGGCTCGCCCAGCGGCTCCGCCACCCGCACCACGGGCCCCCTCGCCCGGCCCGGACTCACCGCAACCCCGCTCAGCCTCGCCGGCGTGCTCTCAGACATGGTCTAGACCATATCGCAGATGTGGCAGGGTGGCCCGCGGTGTCGGCCACACTCGCTGGCCCTGGTCGCGTTCCGGCATGAGCAGCACCTCCTGGCCCTTGAGACGCTCGCCCTCGCTGCTCCGGAAGGCAAGCGGTGCTCTGCCGCAGGCTAAGGCGGATCCGCTCAGGACTCCACTCTTGCCCGAAGCCCCCACTGGTCCGACTTGCGCCGAACCTTCTGTGGCCGGCGCCGCGATCGCCCCACCCCAGGACCGGCCCCGTGCTCCAGCTCGCGCTTTGCCTCCCAGGCTCCGACCCGTTCCTGTTCGAATCCACTGACCCGATCCAGCCCCGGCAAACACCCCCGCCCTCCCTTGGGGGGGCTGCCCTTTTCCAGTTTACCGAGGTCAGGCGCCCGGAAACGGCCTGCGATGAATCTGTGGACAACTCGGGTTCGGCGAGGTCGCTTGTGGATAACTTCGGGCACCAAGCGGTAAAACCTCAGTGCACGGAACAACCCAAGAGGCCGGGACCAGGCTGGAAGCCATTCCGGTCGATACGGCGATTGGTTGGGCGGGTGTGGTGCCGAACCCGAGGGCGGAGCCGAAGCCCGCCGCAACCACAAGGCCGCGGGTCAGGCCAGTTCAGCGGCCGTCGGGTACGAAGGTTGGGCGCCGGGGCGGGTGACGCTGAAAGCGGCGACCGCGGCCGCGCGGTGGGCGGCGTCGGCGAGCGAAGCGCCCGAAGCCAGGGAAGCCGCCAGAGCGCCCGAGAAGGCGTCGCCGGCGCCCGTGGTGTCGACGGCCTCGACCGCGGGCGACGAGACCGAGACCGTGCCCTCCGTCGTGATCACCACGGCGCCCCGGGAACCCAAGGTCACCACGGCCGCACGCGGGCCCAGGGCGAGCAGACCCGCCGGGTCCGCCGAAGGGGAGCCCAGGAGGTAAGCCGCCTCGTGTTCGTTGATCAGCAACACGTCCACCGCACGCAAAGTCGACGCCGGAAGCTCAGCCGCGGGCGAGAGGTTGAGCAACACAGTCGCCCCGGCTGCGGCCGCGAGGGAGACCGCGCGCGAAACCGTCGGCAGCGGGACCTCCAGCGAGAGGACGACCACCGACACCCCGGAAAACACCGACTCGGTCACGTCCGAGGGCTGAAGCGCCGAGTTGGCGCCGGGGGAAACCAGAATCGAGTTCTCCCCGTCGGGCGTGACCGTGATGTACGCGATGCCCGTCGGCCGGTCGACCGTGCGCAGGTGCTCGAGCGAGACGCCGGCGCCCGCGAGGGAGTCGCGCAGCAGAGCGCCGTAGGCGTCCGATCCGACCGCCCCCAGCAGGGCCACGGAAGCACCCAAGCGACCGGCGGCGACGGCCGTGTTCGCGCCCTTGCCGCCTGGGGAGAGCACGGTGTCGCCGCCCAGGACGGTTTCGCCGCCGGCCGGGCGGTGGTCGACGGGGACGACGAGGTCGGCGTTGGCGGATCCGACCACCAGCACGGCTGCGCACATGGGCGTCACTGTGCCACGAGGACGTTCGGGCGCTGGTCACGCACCGTCCGTGCGCAAAAGTGAAGGTTTTTGTAACTTATTCGGCGCCCAGTGCGACAATCAGGCGAGCAGCGGCTGCCCGTCACTCGATCGGGGGATACGTGTCCCCCAGGCGTCACTTCTGACACGGGTTCCGCTCTTGTGGAGCGTCACTGTCCTTGAGCCAGTGGCGTTGCCCCGACCGGAAGCGCACCGGAGAGGGCATCGGGTCGCCGGCGCCGATCACGTAGCCCCCCGAGTGATCGGCGTCGGCGGCGCCCCGACCAGGGCGGCCACGGCCCGAGCGGCCGGCATCGAAACGCCCGAGGCCAGCACGAAATCATCGCCATCACGCCGGAAAACGCGCACCACGCCACCTGCTTCGGCCGTCACGGCAGCGATCTCTTCCCGCCGCACCACAGTCCCGTTGTCGTATCGCGGTGTCCACATCACACCGTCACCGTCCACGGTGAACACGCCGCGCGTGCCGCGGTGCCGGGTCCACCCCAGCGCCGCGACGCACACCGCGACCGCGATCAGCCCGGGCACCAGGACCGGCAGCCAGACCCGCACCACGAGCACCGCCACCAGCAGCACCACCGTGCCCCCGACGGCCGCCTGGCGAGCCCCCGACGCCTTGCTCGCCCGCACCTTCACGCTCGTCCCGGCACCCGGCGGCACCCGCTTCACCGAACCCCACCGCACCACCGTCGCCGCGACGCGCTGCAGGCCGAAACCACCGCGCCGCACCTCGAGCGACGGCCACCGCACCAGCCCTGGCCGCACGGTCTCGATCGCCGCCGCCAGCCGCTGGGCCTCGCCCGGTTCGAACAACGTCGAAAGGACGTACCCCTGGGGCGCGCGCCGGCTGAACTTGCGCGCGAACCGCTCCTCCTCGACCGGCACGAGGTACACCTCGACGCGGTTGTGCTTCTCGACCAGCACGACGTCGTGGAAATCCTCCCAGCGCAACACCAGCCGCGCGTCGCGCACCGGGAAGCGCAGCCCCTCGGCCGCGACCTCGAAACTCAGCCGCTCGCGACGCATTCCCCGCCGTCCGACCGGAATGCACCCGAGCAGCACCAGCCCGATCAGCGCGATCACCGATCCCGCGTACAGACCGGCGCGGCTCAAGGTCATGAGCACTCCGCCGAACGCCGCGATCAGGACACCGGGAACACCGAACAGCAACGTGGCCAGCCGCACCTCGTCCGGTGGGACGGGCGCGGGGTAGGAAATCGTGGTGACTTCGCTCATCTCGGGACGAAGTGTGACAGAACGCGGTCGGGGTTTCCCTACCCCGTTCGGCGGACGGCCGGGTGTTTTCGCAGCTCACCGCTCCCTAACGTCGAAACCATGACGATCTCGGACTGGAAACGCGTGGTCTACGCCGTGGTCGCGCTGCCCGCCTGCTTCGGCGGCAAACGCGCGCGTCAACAGCTCGCGTTGCGGCTCATGGGCGAGCCGCCGCGTGAAGGGACCCCTCGGTACGCGGCGGCGGCCGGGGTGAGCGTCGCCGCCGTGCCCATTTCGCTGCTCGTGTGGTTCCTGGTGTGGCGGATTTCGACGTACGGCCTGTTCTGGGACTCTGCGTCGGCCGCCGAATCGTGGGGCGGGCCATCCCTGGCCGGGGCGTGGGTCGTGCACCTCTTCGCCGCGCTGGGCATAGCCACGGTGGCGATGGGGGTGCTGCGGCCGCTCACCCGGTTGCAGGCACGCCTGCTCTCCGGCCGCGTTGTTACGGGAACGAGCGCACCGACCACCTAGAATGTCCGGATGAGCAGCCCCACGCGAAGGGGCCGCGCGCGAGCGGCTACCGAGCAGGACATTCGCCGGACCGCCCGGAAACTGCTGGTCGAACAGGGTCCGGACGCCGTGACGCTCCGGGCGATCGCCCGGGAGCTGGGCATCACCGCGCCGGCCCTGTACCGCTACTACGAATCGCGCGACGACCTGGTCGAGAACCTGCGCCTCGACGTCTGCGCGGACCTGGCGGCCGAGCTCGCCGAGGACGTCGCCGTGCTGTCCGACGACGGCATGGCGCAGCTGTTCGCCATCTGCAAGGGCTTCCGCCGCTGGGCGCTGACGCACACCAAGGAGTTCACGCTGGTGTTCGCCTCGCCCACGGGTGGCGTCGGCACCACGGCGGGCAGCGCGCTGCACCGCCTCGACGAGCCGTTCGGCCGCATCTTCCTGGCCGCCGCCGGCCAGGTCCTCGCCACGCACGACCTGGTGATGCCACCGAACGACGTCGTCCCGCCCGAGCTGCGCGACGACCTCACCGCGTTCCAGAGCGAGCTGCTCAGCGTGCTCGGCGAGTCCGGCCGCGCGATCGCGCCCGAGAAGCTGGATCTCGGGCTCACGTACCTGATGATCCAGTTCTGGGCCCGCCTCTACGGCCACGTGACGCTCGAGGTGTTCGGCAACTACCCGATCCCGGTGTCGAAGCCGGACATCCTCTTCGAGGCCATCCTCACGGATCTGGCCCGTGACGTGGGGATCTACTCAGGCTAGGCCGCGTGGCCGCCGTCGACCGACAGCGTCGCCGCGGTGATGCACGCGCTCGCCGGTCCGGCGAGGTACGCCACGGCGTCGGCCACCTGCCCGACCGACCGCCGTCAGTGGACGCTGGTCGTCGGCATGCGCACCGCCGGCCGGGTTCATGTCGGCGTCGGTCGGGCGCGATGCACGAGGTCCACGGGGACGCCGTGCTTGCGCGGACTCCTCCCGATTTCATCGGGGCCGGCCTTGGCAGCGTGAGCCGCCGCCCGATAGCGACACGCACTGGCCGCCACCGATGCTGCTTCGATCAGCCGAGGTCTTCGCCCAGGCACGACCAGCGCGAGCACCCCCGTTCGCCCGCGCAGCATCGCGCCTCACTTCGCTGGCCGCGTGGCCGCTGGTGAAGCCGAACCAACCCTGACCACGTGCCTGAATTCCGCCCCCGCGCCTGACAAACCCCCGCCCACCTCGGGGGGCGTCCCCAGCCCAGTATATCGGCGCCCTGCGACGAGAATGCCGAAAACCGCTGGTGGAGGGCTAGTTGTCCACAACTCGTCGGTCCTGTGGACAACTGCGGCGGCGAGGCGCAGGGCCGTGCGCGGCAACGAGGTTCGGGGCGCGAGGACCGGTTGGTCAACCCACTGCCGCAGAAACCGCCGTGTTGGCGAAGACTCGCGTTGAAGGGCGCGCACCGGAGCAAACACGTCGCCAGCCCGGGCACGAGGCCAAAGCAGAACAGCGCAGAACGCGCGAACTCACCGGGTCCAGCCGCTCGGTGCGGTCCGGCCCGGGTAGCAGCCCCGAGCCGGACCGCGGCGGGTCACAGCACGATGTTGACCAACCGGCCCGGCACCACGATCACCTTGCGCGGCGTCTTGTCGCCCACCAGCGCGGCGACCTTCTCCTCCGCCAGCGCCGCGGCCTGGACCACGTCGGACGACGCGTCCGCCGGCACCGTCACCCGGGCCCGGACCTTGCCGTTGACCTGGATCGGGTACTCGACCGAGTCCTCCACCAGGTACTTCTCGTCGACGACCGGGAAGGGGCCGTGGACCAGGGAGTCGGCGTGGCCCATGCGGTGCCACAGCTCCTCGGCGACGTGCGGGGCCAGCGGCGCCAGCAGCAGCACCAGCGGTTCCGCCACCTCGCGCGGAGTGCCCGCAGCCGAGCCGTACACCTTCGTCAGGTGGTTGTTCAGCTCGATCAGCTTCGCGCCGGCCGTGTTGAAGCGCATCTCCGCGTAGTCCTCGCGGACGCCCGCGATGGTGCGGTGCAGCAGCTTGCGGTCGGCTTCCGTCGGGTCTTCGGCGGTGACGCGCAGCTCGCCCGTCTCCTCGTCGATCAGCAGGCGCCACAGGCGCTGCAGGAAGCGGTGCGCGCCGACGACGTCCTTGGTCGCCCAGGGGCGGGACATGTCCAGCGGACCCATGGACATCTCGTACACCCGGAAGGTGTCCGCGCCGTAGGTGTCCGACATTTCGTCGGGCGTCACGGCGTTCTTCAGGCTCTTGCCCATCTTCCCGTACTCCTGGGTGACCTCCTCGTCGCCCAGGAAGAACTTGCCGTCGCGCTCCACGACGTCGGCGGCGGGCACGTGCACGCCGCGCGCGTCCGTGTAGGCGTACGCCTCGATGTAGCCCTGGTTGAACAGGCGCCGGTACGGCTCCTTCGACGACACGTGCCCCAGGTCGAACAGCACCTTGTGCCAGAAGCGCGAGTACAGCAGGTGCAGCACCGCGTGCTCGACACCGCCGACGTACAGGTCCACACCACCCGGGTCGTCCACACCGTGCTCGGCCGGGCGCGGCCCCATCCAGTAGGCCTCGTTCTCGGGCGCGCAGAACACGTCCGGGCTGTCCGGGTCTACGTAACGCAGCTGGTACCAGCACGAACCTGCCCACTGCGGCATCACGTTGGTGTCGCGGCGGTACTTCTTCGGCCCGTCGCCCAGGTCCAGCGTGACCTCGACCCACTCGGTCGCGCGCGACAGCGGCGGCGACGGCTCGGAGTCGGCGTCGTCCGGGTCGAAGGTCTTCGGCGTGTAGTCGTCGACGTCCGGCAGCACGACCGGCAACTGGTCCTCGGGCAGCGCGATCGGCATGCCGGTCTCGTCGTACACGATCGGGAACGGCTCGCCCCAGTAACGCTGGCGGGCGAACAGCCAGTCGCGCAGCTTGTACTGCACGGTGCCCTCGCCGGCGCCCTGCTCCTCCAGCCACGCGATGATCGTCTTCTTCGCGTCGGCGACACCCATGCCGTCCAGGGAAACGGTGTCGTTGGCGGAGTTGATCGCCGCGCCCTCGCCGGTGAACGCCTCGCCCTCGAAGCCCTCGCCCGGATCGACCGTGCGGATGATCTCCAGCTCGAACTTCTTGGCGAAGTCGTAGTCACGCTGGTCCTGCGCCGGCACGGCCATGATCGCGCCGGTGCCGTAGCCCATCAGCACGTAGTCGCCGATGAAAACCGGGATTTCCTTGCCGTTGACCGGGTTCACCGCGAACGCGCCGGTGAAGACGCCGGTCTTCTCCTTGTTCTCCTGACGGTCCAGATCGGACTTGCGCGACGTCGCCAGGCGGTACTCGGCGACGGCGTCGGCCGGAGTCTTCGCGCCACCGGTCCACACGGCCGGGTGCTCGCCGGCCCACTCGGCCGGAGTCAGCTTGTCGACCAGCGGGTGCTCGGGCGCCAGCACCATGTAGGTGGCGCCGAACAGCGTGTCGGGCCGGGTCGTGAAGACCTCGATCTTCTCGTCACCCGAAGCGAAAGTCACGCGCGCACCTTGCGAGCGCCCGACCCAGTTGCGCTGCATGGACTTGACCTTCTCGGGCCAGTCCAGCAGGTCCAGGTCGTCGACCAGACGATCGGAGTACGCGGTGATCCGCATCATCCACTGGCGCAGGTTCTTGCGGAACACGGGGAAGTTGCCGCGGTCGCTGCGCCCGTCGGCGGTCACCTCTTCGTTGGCGACGACCGTGCCCAGGCCCGGCGCCCAGTTCACGGGCGCCTCGGAGATGTAGACCAGCCGGTGGTCGTCGATGACCTTGCGCCGCTCGACGTCGCTCAGCTCGCTCCACGCCCGGCCGTCCGGCGTCGGGCGCTCACCGGAGGCGAACGCCTTTTCCAGGTGCTCGATCGGGCGTGCCTTCTGCGCTTCGGTGTCGTAGTAGGAGTTGAAGATCTGCAGGAAGATCCACTGGGTCCACTTGTAGTAGTCCGGGTCGATCGTCTCGATCGAGCGGCGCTCGTCGTGGCCCAGGCCCAGGCGCTTCAGCTGGCTGCGCATCGTGGCGATGTTCGCCTCGGTCGTGGTGCGCGGGTGCGTGCCCGTCTGCACCGCGTACTGCTCGGCCGGCAGCCCGAACGCGTCATAGCCCAGCGTGTGCAGCACGTTGCGGCCGATCATGCGGTGGTAGCGCGCGTAGACGTCCGTGCCGATGTAGCCCAGCGGGTGCCCGACGTGCAGGCCCGAGCCGGACGGGTACGGGAACATGTCCTGCACGAACAGCTTGTCCGACGGCACCGGCTCGCCCTCGACCGCCAGCGCGCCCGTCGGGTTCGGCGCGCGGTAGGTGCCGTGGTCGGACCAGTAGTCCTGCCAGCGGCGCTCGATCTGCCCCGCCAGCTCCGCCGTGTAGCGGTGCGGCGGGGTGTTCTCGGCGCCGGGAGCGCCGTCACCCGTGGCCGGGGCGGGCGCCGTGGACTCTGTCATCGCCGTCTTCCTCCGTGAATCGGACCACTCCAGAAACAACTCGACCCCTCAAGCCCGAAGGCATGAGGGGTCGCCGCGCCGGCCGGGCCAAGTGGTTGGCCGAGTCAGCGCGGCAGGCCAAGGAGCAGCCGAGCCGTGTTCATACAGTCAGTCTAACGGCGTGGTCAAAGCCGTTCCGAAGGGACTGCCAAAGCGATGACCTGCGTCACCTGTGTCGCGGAGAAATTGTTGTCGCTCACGAAGACCAGGCTGCGCTCGCCGTTCGGCAGCGCCGGGCCCCAGGTCATGCCCTCGACGTTGTCGACCGCGGGGACGAAGTCCGACAAATCGGCGATCAGCTTCTTCTTAACCGGCTTCACGTGCTTCGAATCGGCCAGCGATTTCACGTTCAACACGTTCGTGGCGCCCGACGTGTCGATCTCGAACACCCGCACCTTGTTGCCTACGCCGGTCACGAACGAGCGCTCCATCATCAGGAACTTCGTCGGGTCGAGCTGGCTCACGGCGAGCATCGAGGACACGCCGGTGTCGGCGAACGCGTCGGCCGGCACCGGCGTCGCGAACAGCTCCTCCTGCGGGTACGCGTACTGCGCCAGCACCTGGCCCGTGCGCGCCTGCAGCGTGACGCGCGAGAGCGCGCCGGACGTCGGGGTAGGCGGCGGGCCGTCCTGCAGCAGCGGCGCCTCGACCTCGCTCGCCAGCAGCGTGCCGAAGCCGGTGTAGGCGAGGCCTTCGAGCACGTAGTTGCGGCGCGGGCCGGCGTCGGCGGTCATCTTCTCGTCGGCCGGGATCGGCAGGTCACGCACGTACCCGCCAGTGCGCGTCGCCTCGCGGATCGACGGCTGGATGAAGGAGTCCGCCAGCCGGTCGCCCTCCTGCGACCAGGTGTAGCCACCGGTCCACGGGTCCACACGCAGCTCTTCGGGGTCGATCGTCTGCTCGTTCTGCGGCGCCTTCGGGTCATTGGCCGTGAGCGGCGGGTACGGCGTGCCGTCGGGGCGCAGCAGCGGTTTCGTACCGGTGAAGGTCACCGGGCCGAGGTGGTGGGCGTCGAGGGAGAACGTCGCCGTGTAGAAGCGGGCGGGGTTGATCGCGGAACGGTCGTCGCAGATGAAGGCGTAACCGCCCGTCCGCGCGTCGAAGTCGATCGACGACAGGCCGCCGACGGTGGTGCCCTGGAGCTGCAGCGCGTTGGGCACGATCTGCTCGCCGATCAACCGGATCGGCCGGGCGTGGCCCTGCGCGGCGTCGGCGGCGGGTGCGGCCATCAGCGACAGTGACAGGGTCGCGAGGAGAGTGGCGGTGAGCACGCGGCGACGTGCGGACGAAGACATGGTATGTAGCACAACCGCCGAGGGTATCCGCCACGTTGCCGGGAGGTCACGCTTATCCTCAGGGGGTGTTCGCTATCGCGCTCGTCCCGATCGTGCTGGGTCTCGTCGTCGCCTGGGGTGGCTTCCTCGGCTTCCGCGAACGCTTGACCCGCGAAAGCGGTACCGGTGTTCGCACGGAGGCGTCGCTGCGCCGCCACGCCGCGTTCAAACTGGCGAACCGCGTCGCGAGTGTGCCGACGCTCGCCGGTGGCGCCGTCGGCGTGATCGCCGGGCTCGCGGGTATCGCCACGGGCACCACGGCCGGAATCATCGCGGCGGCGGTCGTCGGGATCATCGGCCTGATCGCGCTGGTCGCGAGTGGCGGGGTGCTCGGCGCCCGGGCCGCGCTGACCGTGCCCGCCCCGGCTCCGGCCGCGCCCGCGGGATGCAGCGGCTGCGCCTGCGGCGCCGGTGGCTGCGGCGTGTTCCAGAAGGCTGAAAACTAGTTCCGCTGCAGGTCGCCCGGGTGGGTGGCCAGCAACGCGATCGGCACGCCTTGGCGCCGCAGCACCTGACCCCAGAGGTCCCGGTGCGGTGACGCCAGGATGTCGCTCGGCAGCGCGGGCACGATGACCCAGTCGTCGCGCTCGATCTCGCCCGCCAGCTGCCCCGAGTCCCAGCCCGCGTAGCCGGCGAAGACGCGCACGCCACGCACCTTCGGCACCAGGGCTTCGGGGTCGGTGTCGAGGTCCACGAGCGCGACCGGCCCGCGCACGGCGATCACGCCGGGCACGCTCGCGGCCGTCTCGCCGGTGCGCAGCGCGGCCAGGCACAGGGCCGTTTTCTTCTCCACCGGACCGCCCACGAACACCGACTGCGGCTCGGCCACGTGCCCACCCCAATTGGGCAGGACGTCGTGCACGGGAACGTCGCTGGGGCGGTTCAGGACCACGCCGAGGGTGCCCTCGTCGCGGTGGTCGATGACGAACACCACGGTCCGTTTGAAGTTCGGGTCGAACATCGTGGGGGCGGCGACCAGGAGCGTTCCCGGTTCAACCTCGGCGTCCGCTGGCACGCCGCCAATCCTCCCACTTCCCGCCGCGAGAATTTCCGTCGGCACGGGAACACCAACCACTCGTGCCCCGTTGGGAACAGTGGGTCGGCGCACTCCGTGTCCCCCGGGCTCACTGAAGAACCGCCTTTGTGGAATACCGTTCGGCTGGAGCCACACTGCGCCAAGCCGCCGAGAGGCGACCAAGTGCGCCGGCCCCCTACCTTCCCGAACCGCGGCTCAGCCGTGCCACGTCCGCGGCCGAAGCGGCAGACCCGAAGCACCGTCGTCGGGCGTGCGCACCGCGAGCACCTGGTTGAGGCCGATGCGGTTGCCTTCGAACGCGAGCGCCGAAGCGGCCATGTACAGCCGCCACACCCGCGCCCGCCCCGGTCCGGCCAGGCGCACGGCTTGATCCCAGTGAGCTTCGAGGTTCGCGACCCAGCGCCGCAGGGTCAGCGCGTAGTGCTCGCGCAGAGATTCGACGTCGCGCACCTCGAACCCCGCGCGTTCCAGCTGCGTCACGGTGGTGCCGATGGGGGCGAGCTCGCCATCGGGGAACACGTACGCATCGATGAACCCGTCGAGCTCGTACGCCGATTCGTCGACCCGGGGCCGACGGGCGATCTGGTGGTTGAGCAGCTTGCCGCCGGGGCGCAGCAGGGCGTGCAGATCGCGCGCGTACTCCAGGTAGGTCTCCGCGCCGACGTGCTCGGCCATGCCGATGGAGGAGATCGCGTCGTAGGGACCGTCGGAGACATCGCGGTAGTCCTGCACGCGGATCTCGACCCGGTCGGTCAACCCGGCTTCGGCGACGCGCTTGCGGGCGTAGGTCGCCTGCTCCTCAGAGATCGTGACGCCGACGACGCGCACGCCGTGCTCGCGCGCCGCGTGCAGGGCCATCGAGCCCCAGCCGCAGCCGACGTCGAGCAGGCGCCGGCCTTCGCGCAGGCCGAGCTTGGTACAGACGAGCTCGAGCTTGTCGCGCTGGGCCGACTCCAGCGTGCCGTCTTCGGACCAGTACCCGCACGAATAGACCATCGACGGGCCGAGGACGAGCTCGTAGAAGTCGTTGCCCACGTCGTAGTGGTGGCTGATCGCCCGCTTGTCGCTGCGCCGCGTGTGCAGGTGACGGCTGCGGCGCACCTCCTCGCGCGGCCGCGGTGGTGGCAGCGGCGGACCGGCGAGCTTGACGAGTTCACCGACGGCCGCGCGGACGTCCGGGTCACGAAGGGCCCGCAGCACACCGCCGCTCTCGCCTTCTTCGCGTTCCCAGATCAACGCCGCCATCGAGCCGAGCGCGGTGTAGAGGTCACCTTCGAGCCCCAGGTCACCCGACACCCAGGCGCGGCCGAGGCCCAGCTCACCCGGCTTGAACAGCAGCCGCCGCAGGGCCCGGCGGTTGCGCAGCACGAGCACGGGCGTGCCCGGCGGACCGGCCAGCGAACCGTCCCACGCCCGGATCTGCACCGGGAGCGGTGCTCCGAGCAGCTTCTCGGCAACTCCCGCCAACCGCGCCGCGGCGCCGGTCATGGCCACACCTCCCAAAGGACGACGTCTCCTTGCTGTCAACGCATCCTCGCCCCTGCGCAGTCCCTCGCGGGCGTCACAGCTCAGTAAAATGAGGCCGGTGAAGTGCGCTCATTAGGACCTTCTGAGCCCTTCGCCCCGTAGCTACGCTGGCCCCGTGACGATCAGCGCGACGACGGAGCGGATCGGACCGAAGCTCCTGGTCCGTGATCGCGAGTTCCGCAGGCTGCTCTACACCCGGTTCGCCGCGCAGTGGGGCGACGGCGTGTACCGGGCGGGCCTCGCGGGCGCCGTGCTGTTCAACCCCGAACGCGCTGCCGACCCGCTGGCGATCGCCGAGGGCTTCGCGGTGCTGCTGCTGCCGTATTCGATCGTGGGACCGTTCGCGGGCGCGCTGCTGGACCGGTGGGATCGCCGGCGCGTGCTCGTGTTCGCGAACCTGCTGCGGGTCGTCACCATCCTCGCCTCGGCCGCCGCTGTGGGCTCGGGCCTCGGCGGACCGGGGCTGTTTTCCCTGGCACTGCTGGCCGAAGGGCTGTCGCGCTTCATCGGCTCGGGGCTGTCGGCGTCGCTGCCGCACGTGGTCCCGGCGCCCAGCGTCGTGTCCGCCAACGCCTTCGTGACCACGCTCGGTTCGGTGCTGGCGGTGGTCGGCGGCGGGTGCGCCATCCTGCTGCGGATGGCCTTCGGCGCCGACAACCTCGGCTCGGCCGAGACCACGGCGTTCGCGGCGCTCGGCGCTCTCGTCTCGGCGCTGATCGCCCGCCGGTTCACGCGCGGGGTGCTCGGGCCGACGGTAGTCGACGAGCCGCCCAACCCGTTCGTGGCCGTCGCCCGCGGTCTCGCCGACGGCGCCCGCCATGCCTGGCGCGCGCCGAGCGTGACCGCCGGGTTCATCGCGCTGTTCGCCCACCGCGCGGCCTACGGCATCTCGCTGCTGGTCACCGTGCTGCTGATGCGCAACTACTTCACCGACGACGGGGTCTTCCGCGCCGGGCTGCCCGGCCTCGGGCAGATGGCCGCGCTCGCCGGCGCCGGCATCCTCGTGGCCGGCCTGCTCACCGCGCGGCTGATCCGCGGCTTCGGCCGGCTGCGCTCGATTCTCGGTGCACTGCTGGTGGCCGCCACCGCGCAGGCGGCGCTCGGGCTCCCGATGGTGCTGCCGCTGGCGTTGCTGGCGTCGTTCCTCATCACGGGCGCGGGCCAGGTGCTCAAGCTGTGTGTCGATTCGTCGATCCAGCTCGACGTCGCCGACGAAGCCCGCGGGCGCGTGTTCGCCCTGTACGACACGCTGTTCAACATCACGCAGGTGCTGGCCGTGGCCATCGGCGCGGTGTTCATCCCGGACAACGGGTACTCGCCCGGGCTGATGGTCGCGGCGACGATCTGCTACTTCCTCGGCGGCGCCGGTTACCTCGTCGCGCGCCGGCGCGCCACGCCGAACTGATTCGCTGCCGCAAACCGTTGGGCCGAACGGGGTCAGTGATCGTCGCATTGGCATTAGAGTGACGCGTGACCCGGCCGGGTGAACCCCGGCGAGTGCAACCAACACGGGGGGCCACCGTGAGTACCGCAGGGGACGATCGCGCCCTGGAAGCCGCTCCTGCAGTGCTGACCTCACCGGACGGGCTCGTCCGCGCCACGGTCGGGCCCGGCGGCACCCTCGGCCGGCTCGAGTTCGCCCCGGACACCTTCGGCCGCACCACTCCGGCACAACTCGCGTTCACCGTCCAGGCCCTGGTGCAGCAGCTCGCCGAGGCCCCGCTCACCGATGGCGCGCCGCAGCAGATGCCGGCCCCTCGGCCGACCCCGCGACGCGTGCGCCCACGCACGGCGAGCGCGGCCAAGCCGCAGGGCACCCTGCCCCCGCGCAGCGCCATGCCGCAGCACCGTCGCCGCGGCTACTAGCGCCGCGCACCCGGATGTGCTGAGACCTGTGGAACCACCACTTTCCGAGTCCGACCAACACGAGCGGCTCGTCGAGATCGGGCGGCTGATCCGCGCCCACCAACCCGACGAGGGCGCCCCCGCGGGCATCGGCTTCGCGCAGGTCGGTGACCACACCGAGGTCCAGCCGCGCAACACCGAGGCCGGCCCCGAGCTGGTCGGGCTGTTCCACGCGCTGCGCGCCGGCATGTACCGGCAGGGCCGCGGCACGTGGCTGCAGGCGCGGTTCGTGCTCGCGCCCGACGGCACGTTCGACTTCGACTTCTTCGTCGACGGCGAACCGCAGTGGACGACCCCGCCCGACGCCGGCGCGTACCGCGACGAGCTCGAGACGTTCCCCCGCGAGGACGACAACATCCCCGACTGGTGGCGGGTGCGCGCCGGCCTGCCGCTCGGCGTCGAGTTCCGCCGCGCCCGCCCCGCCGAGGTGGGCGAGGAGCGCGAGCCGCTGCCGGACGAGGAGCTGCCGCTCGTGCTGCAGTACCTCGAACGGGAAGCGCTGGTCGACGACGCGCACCGCACCGACGGCACGTGGCTGTGGCCCGAGACCGTGCCCCACCAGCTGCGCCACCACGGCGTCGCGCCCGAGCCCGAGCTGGTCGCGCACATCCGGGCGCTGGGGTTCCAGCCGCCGTACGTCGAGCACCTCGTGCGCCGCACGGCCGAGGCTGATCTGCTCGGCCGGCCACGGCCTCGGCCCGGCGCCACCGACGGGCGGCCCACCGAAGGCGACGTCGCCGCCGAGCTGGAGACCGATCCCGATCCGGAGCTGGCCGACGAGCAGCTGCTGGTGGTGCTCGTGCAGCGGCTCGGGTCGTTCGGCGTGTGGCCGCAGGCCTACCGCATCGGCGCCGTCGAGGCGGGGAGGTGGTGCCTGACCAGGGGAGACGACGGCTGGACCGTCACCTCGGCCGCCGGCGCCGGCCAGACCTTCGAGCACCTCGCCGGCGCGGCGCAGCAGCTGCTCGGCGCGCTGCTGCTGCACCCGGCCCGGCTCACGGGCGGGCGCGAGACCCCGCTCGAGACGGCGAAAGAGGTGGACGACTGGCCGATCCAGCCCGCCGCGGGTGATCCACCGTTGACGCTGCTGCGCAACAAGCGACTCACACGACTGCCCGAAGGTACGGTCGTCCTGCGCTTCGGGGAGGAACCGGGCAACCTCGTTCACCACGGCGAGGTACGGTTCGCCACGACCTCACTGCCACTCGAACGGGAACGGGTGACACACACTTACCGCCTACGACGGTCACTCTACGTGGTCACCGGAGTCACGGTGCCCTGGGCGAACCTGCCGGGCGGGGCGGTGGCTTACGTGTTGCCCAAGCCGATCGCGGAGCACGAGTCCGACGGAAGCCTGGAGAGGATCGAGTAGGTGGAAGCGGCGGAAGCGATGGAAAAGGTCGTGAACTGGCTACGCGCGGTACACGGTCCCCAAATCGCCGGACCCGGCGGGCTGCGGGTCGACACCGAGCGCGTGCTGCGCATCCCCGAAGGCTGGTCGATCCCGTACAACACCACCGCGTACCTCGACGACGGCCGGCCGGACAAGGAGCTCTTCCCGCCGCCGTCGGTCGTCGTGCGCGAGCCCGACGGTGAGCTGCGCCAGGCACCGCCGAACCCAGGAGGGCTGAGCATCCCCGTGGCGTTCCCCGGCCAGGAGAGCTGGCGCGAAGTCGTGGACCCCGAGTACGTGAAGGCCGGGTTCGGCGAGCTCGGTGTGCCGCTGCAGGCCGTGGCCGGCTGGGTCAAGGTCGACAACGAGGGCCGGCAGACCGGCGACGAACGCGAGAACCCCGAATACAAGGCCGGCCCGATCCGCCGTGGGTACCCGAAGCCGGAGAACACGCTGGAGACGCTGCTCGCGTTCGCCAGCGTCGGCTGGCTTTCGCGGGAGCAGTTGCTGATCGGCCTGCTGCGCTGCGACGTGTTCGTGCCGCTCGATCCCGAGACCGGCGCCACCGACCGCTTCTACTTCTCCGAAGAGCGCAACGAGCTGCGCGTGTTCAGCGCAACGCGCCACTTCCCGCCGCGTGAGCACGCCTGGTGGCGCGTGGACCTCGCCACCCTCGCCGAGTTCGAGCATCCGCCGAACCTCGTGATCAACGGCGGCCCGGCGACGTTCGAGGACGTCGCCGGCGAGGACCTCACGGCCATCGCCAAGCGCTTCCCGCGCCACGAGCCGCGCATCGACCGGCACGGCCGCGGCCCCGAAGCAGAGGAAGACCTCGAACGGCTCACCCGTGACACCGCCACGCGCATGGGCCTCGACAAGCCGGTGGCCGTGCCGCTGGCGGCCGCCGAAAACGCGCGCCGCCACGGCTACGAGCTGACCGCGGAGGAGTGCCAGCGCACGGTGCTCGGCCAGTCGTGGCTCGACCGCCTCGCGATGGCCGAGCCGCCGCGCAGCAAGCCGAACGACTGGCGCGCCAACGGTCTCGTGCCGGGCTGGGACAACCTCGGCCGGGTGATCCCGCGGCTGGACACCTTCGGCAAGTACCCCGACCGCGACCTGGAGAACTTCCGCTACGGCTGGCAGCGCGTGGCTGGCGCGTACGTGGGCTTCGCGCTCGGCGAGGCGCTCGGCATGGCCGTGGACCGGATGCGGCTCGACGAGATCGTCACGCAGTTCGGGTCCGAGGGCGTGGCCGACCTGCCCGTGGCGTTCGACCAGCCCGGGCGCATCGGCTCGCTGACGCAGCGGCTGCTGTTCTACACCGAGGCCGTGGTGCGCAGCCCGCACCGCGAGCAGCCGGAGTCGCGTGACGTCGAGCAGCAGTTCCCCTCGGTGGTGCGCGGTGCGTTGATGCGCTGGCTGCACACGCAGGGCGCGCCGTACGACGAGGCCGACGGCTGGCTCGTGAAGGTGCCCGAGCTGCACGTGCGCCGCACGGCCGACGACGCCGAGCTCAACGCCTACCACGCGGCGGTCACCGGATCTGGGCAGGCAGTGCCGCTGTCGGGCCCGACTTCGTTGATCGCCGCGCTGCCCGCCACGCTCATCGCCGCCGGACCCGGCACGGGCTTCAGCGGCGGCGTGCGCCAGGCGGTGCGTGACCTCGTCGGCGTGACGCACCCGCACGAGGACGACCTGGCCGCGGCGACGTACCTGGCCTGGCTGTTCGAGCCGGTGCTCACGAAGGACGCCTTCAGCTACCCCGTGTGGAACCTGTCGCGCGAGATCCTGACCGACCACAACACCACGTTCGTCAGCGGTCCGGAGTGGGCGCCGGTGAAGGCGATGGTCGCCGAGTCGGTGCCGTTCTTCGGCGAGCACGGGCTGCCCGACCTGCGGATGCCCGAGCTGATCGGCGACGGCCAGGGCACGCTTTCGGTGCTGGGCCGCGCGTTCGCCGCGTTGTCCGGCTTCGAGAACTACCCCGAGCAAGCCCTGTTGCGCGCGGTGAACCACTCGGGTCGCAGCGCGCTGACCGGTGCGATCGCGGGCGCCCTGCTCGGCGCGCGCGTGGGCGTGCCCGGGCTGCCGCAGAAGTGGGTCGAGCAGCTGGAGCTGCGCCACCTCATCGAGCAGGTCGTGACCGACGCGCTGTGGCACTTCGACCGCCGCTCGGCGCTGAGTTTCCTGGGCGAGGAGTGGGTGCAGCGCTACCCGCGGCACTGACCGCGCGCCGGTTCGAAAAGATGGGGTCATGGAGGCACAGCGGCTGAGGGGCTGCCTGCTCGCGGGCGCCGTCGGCGACGCGCTCGGCGCGAAGACGGAGTTCGATTCGATCGAACGGATCCGCGAGCTCGCCGGGCCCGCCGGCATCACCGACTTCATCCCCGCGTACGGCGGCGAAGGGCGCTTCACCGACGACACACAGATGACGCTCTTCACCCTCGAAGCGCTCATCCGCGCCCACGCGCAACAGCGGTGCACGGGCAGCGCCGACGTCGTGCAGTCCGTGCAGCTGGCCTACCAGCGGTGGCTGCACACGCAGGGCGTGCCGTGGACGCAGGCGCGCGGCCCGCATTCCGCGTTGAGCGCGCCCGACGGTGAGCTCGTGACGCACCACGAGCTGTTCAGCCGCCGCGCGCCAGGGCTCACGTGCTTCGGCGAGCTGGAGGAGTACGGCCGCTCGGGTGTTCGGGGCGGCGTCTCGCGGCCGGTGAACAACTCGAAGGGCTGCGGTGGCGTGATGCGGGTGGCGCCCGTCGCGCTGTGGTCGGACGACCCGTCCGAGGTGTTCCGGCTCGCGGCCGAGTGCGCGGCCCTGACCCACGGTCACCCGAGCGGGTATTTGTCGGCGGGCACGTTCGCGGTGATCATCCAGCGCCTGCTGGCCGGTTCGCCGCTGCTCGACGCGGTCGCGGTGGCCCGCGATCTTCTTGTACGGCACCCCGGACACGAAGAGCAGCAAGCCGCGCTGGCGCAGGCGCTCGCGATGCCCGGCCCCCCGACGCCGGAGAAGCTGGCTGAACTGGGCGACGGCAACGTCGGCGAGACGGCTTTGTCGATGTCGGTCTATGTCGCCCTGACCACCGAAGATCCCGACACAGCGCTGCTCGCGGCCGTGAACCACGGCGGCGACAGCGATTCCACGGGTTCGGTGTGCGGCAACCTCGTCGGCGCGATGTACGGCGAAGCCGCACTGCGCGGCAGCTGGCTCGACCGGCTCGAACTGCGCGACGTGATCACGGGGCTGGCCGACGACGCGCTCGCCGAGTTCGGCCCCGACTCACCGAGTGACGACGGTTGGTTCACCCGTTACCCGGTCGACTAAGTTCTTTCCCGGTCACCGGGGGAATTGGGGAGGAACCTGACGTGCGCTACCGGGTAGAGGCGGGGGACCGTCCGGACGGCTTGTACGCGACGCTGGAGGACCGCACGTTCGCGGCCGAGCGCTCGACCACCGACGGCACGCTGCTGCTGTCGGTCGCACCGGACGAGGAGGCGCCGGACGGCTTCGACCGGACGCACGAAGGCCGCCCCGCGCGCGTGGTGCTGGCCAACGAGGTGCCGGCGACGTTCACGCTGCGCACCTACTGCGAGTACGAGGACGAGCTGTTCGAGGTCGCACCCGGCGAGGGCAAGGAACTCACGCTCCGCTGGACGCAGCACGATCCGGTGCGCGCCGCGCAGCTCGGCCTCACCGACTTCTCCACGACCGCCGAGGCCAAACGCGTCACCGGCCTGTGGCAGCTGCGCCGCGACCAGGGCGAGACCCGCCCCGACTTCGACGCCGACCACGGCGCCCTGCTGCGCTCGATCGGCCGCACGCTGCGCGCCGTGCCCGGCGGCTGGACGCGCGTGGCCGCGCAGTTCCGGCAGGTCGGCGACTACGCGGAGCTCGAGGTCCGTGCGGTCGGCGACGAGAACGGGCCGGTGTCCGTTGCGCTGTCCGCGCCGCCGAAGCTGAGCGCCCTGTTCGCCCGGCTGCGCGCGGCGATGTACTCGCCCGACGCCGGCACCTGGTTCCAGGGCACCTTCACGCTCGACACGGAAGCGCAGTTCGACTTCGACTTCGACTCCGAACTCGAGCCCACCTGGCGCGTCCCCCCGAACGACGGGGGACGGCCGGCACCCGAGTCGTACGCCGTCGAAATCGCGCTGTACCCCCGCCCGCCGAAGGAACTGCCCGGCTGGCTGGCCGCGAAGGCGCACCAGCCGATCGACGTCGCCTTCCGCCACGCCCGCGTGGTCGACGCGCACAACGAGAACGAGCGCCCCGTGGTCAACCGGCCACCGGTGCCGCCGGACCAGGTGCGCGGAGTGCTGGACTACTTGTTCCGCGCACCGCTCGTGCTGCACCGCCCCCAGCCACAGCACGACATCTTCACCCCCGGCGCCCCGCCCGACGTGCCGCACGCGTTCCACACCGACGGCACCTGGATCTGGCCCGCGGCCGTGCCGCACTACCTGCGCAAGTACGGCGTGCCGCCGGAACCCGAGCTGCTGGACCACATTCGCGCCGCGGGGTTCCGTCCGCCGCTGGTGCGCGAACTCGTCCGCGCTTGCGCCGAAGCCGAGATCCTCGGCACCCCCCGCCCGACCCACTCGGAAACCGACCTCCCCGACGACACCCGCCTCACCCGCGTCCTGCGCGGCGACTCAGCCGGTCTCGACCTGCACGCCGCCGAGACGCTGACCCTGTTGCAGCAGCGCCTCGTCGAGCACGGTGTGCCCGCGAGCGCCTACCGCATCGGCGCCCTCGAGGTCCCGGTCCCCGACGTCTGGACCTTGCGCCGTGCCGAGAACGGCTGGGAGGTTTCGCGTCCGCCGGCCGTTTCGCCCGTGGCGTTCGCCAGTCTCGCCGACGCCGCGCGGTTCCTGCTGGGCACGCTGCTGATGGTGCCGCCGCGGGCTGCCGACGAGTCCGATCAGCCGGCGGACTGGCCGATCCTGCCGCTGCGGGGTGAGCCGCCGTTGAACTTCTACCGGGGTAAGCGGGTGGTGGTTCTGCCTGCGGGGACGACGGTGCTTCGGTACGGCTCTGATGCCGGGAATTTGGTTCATGCCGTTGGCACGCGTTTCGTCGAGACGTCTTTGGCTGCCGAGCGGGAGCGGGACTGGCATGAGTATCGGGTGCAGCGGACGTTGCGGGTGTTGACCGGGATCACGGCTCCGTGGGGTCCGCAGCCTGGTGGTGCTACGGCGTATCTGTTGCCGCGGCCGATTGCGCAGCACGTGGAGGCTGGGGCGTTGTCGCGGGTTTGACCCCGGTTCTGCGGCGACTGAGTCCGATTCCTGGCGGCTGCCCGCGCCCAGCCGCGAATCCACTGGCACAGCCGATTGCGTTGCACGTCGAGGGTGGTGCCATCGCGGGTTTGATCAGCGCTCGTCCGAGCGGATCGCCGAGTTGTCCGCTCCCGGAACCCCAGTTGTCCACAGATTCGCCACAGTCGGTTTTCAGGCCTCTGACCTCGGTAAACTGGAACTGGGCAGCCCCGAGGTGGGCGGGGGTTTGCCACGCCGGGGTTTGCCTCGCGGAGGTGAGCCAGCGACAGCGCGCGGAATGGGCGCTCGTCAGCAAAGCTTGAGGCCGAGGTTCCACGTGGAACCTCGGCCTCGAGCATCAGTCAGGTGCGGCCGCTTCAGGCGCCGAACGTCAGCTCGCCGAAACCGCCGTGACCTCCGCCGTCGTGCCCTTCAGGGGCGCGTTGGCGGGCCAGGCGACCGTCACGCTGTCACCGGAGGGACCCGTGGGCAGGTTGAGGTTCACGACGCTCGGCTGGAAGGTCGCCGGGGCCGCGGAGGCCTGCAGGATGCGCGACTCCGCCGGGTGACCGGCCCGGAGGTTGACCGGCGACGACGGCTGGGTGCTGTCCGGCGTGACCACCGTGCCGCTGCCGTCGCTTTCGCTGTGGCCGCTGCCCTTCGTGAAGGTCACCGCGGTGGGCGTGCCCTCGAGGCGGCAGTTGGTGGTCGGGCTCGCGGCGGTGTAGTGGATGACAAACGCTTCCTGGCCCGCGGCACCCGTCGGATCCGGGGTCACCGACACCTGCACGTCGCCCGCGGTGCACGGGGTGTCAGACGGCATCGCGTCGGCCGCGCCACCGGTGAGCAGCAGAGCGCCGGCGGCGACCCCGCCGGCGACGGCGACCGAGGCGAGGGTCTTGAGCGTGGTCTTCATGGCATCTCCTTCACATCCGGTGATCAATTCACACCGGTAAAGATGCCCAAGCCCCCCGAATGGATGCGTTGACGTGTGATCACCCTCAGCCGAGCAACTCAACCCGCCTCCGCACGTCAACAGATCAGAACGGCACCCACAAGGTCACCCGCGTGCCGCTGCCGGGCGTCGACTCGACCAGGGCCGTGCCGCCGACCTCGCCGAGGCGGGCGTTGATCGACTGGCTGATGCCGAAACCCGCCGGCCGGGAGTCGGGGCTGAAGCCCTGGCCGTGGTCGCGCGTGATCACGGCGATGCCGCCGTCGCGTTCCTCCACGCGCACCACGACTTTGTCCGTGCCGGAGTGCTTCATCGTGTTGCGCAGCGACTCGCGCACGGCGTCGCGCAGCGCGATCTGCCGCACCTCGGTCAGCGTGTCCTCGTCGAGTTCGGCGATCACCAGCTGCGCGCGCAGGCCGTCGCGGGCCATTTCCGCCGCCAGGGCCGCGAGCTTCTCGCCGAGCGGCCGCGAAGCCTCTTCGTCGCGCTGCGCGGCCGCGGCCTCGATCGTCTGCCGCAGCTCCATCGCCTGCGCGCGGGCCAGCCGCTGCACCTCCACCAGCCGGTCTTCCGACTCCCCGGTGCCGCCGAGCGAAATGGCCTCCAGCGTCTGCAGCACGGTGTCGTGCAGCATCCGGTGCTGCTGCGCGCGCTCGGCGAGCCGGCCGTTGCGAATCCCATACGCCAGCGCGAGCCGCGTGCCGAGGCCGAGCAGGATCAACGCGCCGATGCCGGTGAACAGCACCCCGAACATCGTCGGGTAGAGCGACCACGCCTGCGCGAAGTTCGCCGAGCCGCTGTTGAGGAGATCCGACAGCAGCCGCGCGGGCAGGCTCAGCGCCGCGAGCGCCAGCCCGGACGGGATGCCGATGGCCAGCGTCAGCAGCGCGATGTCACCGAGCAGGTGCTTGTCGGCCACACCGAGCGCGTCGTGGAACACCGACGTCGGCTCGATCAGGCCGATGACCAGCTGGAACACCACCGTGATGATCAGGTCGGCCACCAGCAGCCGCGCCGCGAGATCAGGCCGGAACGGCGATTTGCGCAGCATCCAGTAGATGCCGAACGCACTCATCACCATCGAGCACAACGCCACCAGCGCCACCGGCACGACCCCGGTCGAGCCGTGCGCCGACACGAACGCGCCGAACGCGCCCGGCACCGCGACGATCCGGTAGGCCAGCGGCACCAGCACCACATAGCGGGCCGCACGCAGCAGCAGCCCGTCGTTGTAGCGCGCGTCGACCGCGCCCGCCATGCGCGAGATCCGCTTGAACGCCCGCACCGGTGTCGGGTCGGCGATCTCGTCGGTGAGCCCGGTCGTCGCCGTCGCGAGCGCGGGCGTGCCGCGCTTGAGAAGGGTGACGAGGAAGCTGGACGTTCGGGGCGCACGGCCGTCGTGCTCCTCGGTTGCCTGCGCCGTCATCGATCTCCCCGGTTCGGGGCGCGCCCCCTCCGGCAGCGCCCGGGGCAGCGAGTATTCCCGCTTGCCGGGCCACGTTCCAGAGGCCAAAGGGGGATCTTGGCGGATTCGCGATCACGAATTCGACTCGTGTTCGCTCGAAAGCCTCCGGAGCGACCCGGCGGGCCTCACTCCGCAGGCGGAATGCCCTCCGCCTCGGCCCACTTCCGGAGCTCGGCGACCGCCTCGTCGTGCTCCAGCGGACCGCGGTCCAGCCGCAGCTCCTTGAGGAACTTCCACGCCTTGCCGACTTGCGGACCCGGCTTGAGCCCGAGCAGCCGCATGATCTCGTTGCCGTCGAGGTCGGGACGGACCCGGTTGAGGTCCTCCTGCTCCTTCAGCTGCGCGATGCGTGCCTCGAGATCGTCGTACGTCGCCTGCAGCGCCGCCGCCTTCTTGCGGTTGCGGGTGGTCGAGTCGGCGCGCACGAGCTTGTGCAGCCGCGTCAGCAGGTCGCCGGCGTCGGTGACGTAGCGGCGCACGGCCGAATCCGTCCACTCGCCGTTGGCGTACCCGTGGAACCGCAGGTGCAGGAACACCAGCTGCGAGACCTGCTCCACGATCTCCTTGGAGTACTTCAGCGCCCGCAAACGCTTGCGCGCCATCCGCGCGCCCACGACCTCGTGGTGGTGGAAACTCACTCCGCCACCGGGGATGAACTCGCGCGTCTCCGGCTTGCCCACGTCGTGCAGCAGCGCGGCGAGCCGCAGCACCAGGTCCGGCTCCGACGTCGGCTCGTGCGAAGTCTCCAGCGCAATCGCTTGCGCCAGCACCGTGAGCGAGTGCTGGTAGACGTCCTTGTGCTGGTGGTGCTCGTCGATCGCCAGGCGCATGCCCGGCAGCTCCGGCAGCACGAACTCGGCCAGCCCGGTGTCCACGAGCAGCTCCAGGCCCGGGCGCGGGTCGGCGGCGAGCAGCAGCTTCGACAGCTCGGCCTGCACGCGCTCGGCGGTGATCCGATCGATCTCGCTCGCCATCGACGTCATCGCCTCGACCACCCGCGGCGCGGCGACGAAGCCGAGCTGCGCGGAGAAGCGGGCGGCGCGCAGCATGCGCAGCGGATCGTCGGCGAACGACTCCTGCGGCGTCGCCGGGGTGTCGAGCACCTTCAGCCGCAGCGCGTCCATGCCGTCGTGGGGATCGATGAACGTCTTCGTGACCAGGTCGATCGCCATCGCGTTGACCGTGAAGTCGCGCCGCAGCAGGTCGCCCTCGATGGTGTCGCCGAAGGTGACCTCGGGGTTGCGCCCGACGCGGTCGTAGCTGTCGGCCCGGAACGTGGTGATCTCGAGCGTGGTGCCCTTCTTCGTGACCCCGACCGTGCCGAACGCGATGCCGACGTCCCACACCGCGTCGCCCCAGTCGCTCACGATCTGCAGCACGCGGTCCGGCCTCGCGTCGGTGGTGAAGTCGAGGTCGGAGGACAGCCGGCCGAGCAACGCGTCGCGGACGCTGCCGCCCACCAGGTAAAGACTGTGGCCGGCTCGCGCGAACCGCTCCGCCAGCTCGTCTGCGAGAGGGGACACACGCATCAGTTCCGTCACCGCGTTCTGCTGGGCGACCAGGTTGTTCACTTCGAACCCACCACGAGAGAGGCACCACTACTACGGGCGCCGTCGGACACGGACACGGAGAGCCAGCGTACCTGGGCAACCGTTTGCTCTAGCATCGCAGCATGCCTGGATCCGCCGGCCGCGCCGGAGCGCCGAAGCCGCGCCGCCGGCGCCGGCGACAGCGGGGCAGGCGCCTGACCACGGTCGACGAGACCTCGGCCGGCGGACTGGTCGTGGACTCGGACCGGGAACACGCGGTGCTGATCGGCCGCCTCGACCGGCACGGCAGACTGCTGTGGTCGTTGCCGAAGGGCCACATCGAGGACGGTGAGACGGTGGAGCAGACGGCGGTGCGCGAGGTGAAAGAGGAGACGGGCATCTCCGCGCAGGTCCTGCGCCCGCTGGGCACCATCGACTACTGGTTCGTCGCCGAACGACGCCGCGTGCACAAGACCGTGCACCACTTCCTGCTCGAGTCGACGGGTGGCGAGCTCTCCGACGAGGACGTCGAGGTCACCGAGGTCGCGTGGGTGCCGCTGGCCGAGCTGGAGACGACGCTGGCCTACGCGGATGAGCGCAAGCTGGTCCGCAAGGCCAAAGAACTTTTCGCGCACGACGAGCGCGCCTGAGAGGAAGCCCCCGAGTGAAGCGGCCCGCCGCCTTCTTCCTGTCACTGCTGGTCTTCGCAGCGGCTGCCCTGCTCGGCGCGCCCGCGCGGGCCCAGGAACCCGCGGGCCCGGAGCCCGCGCGGCTGAGGCTCGACCTCGCCCAGCTCAACCCGCGCGTGATCACCAGCAGCGCCACGTCGCTGACCGTGTCCGGCACCGTGACCAACATCGGCGACCGCCGCATCTCCCGGCCGCAGGTGCGGCTGCAGGTCGGCGACCGCCTGGCCGGTGACCGCGACCTGAAGGGCGTGCTCGCGGGCGAGCCGATCCAGGACAGCCCGCTCACCGACTTCACCGTGCTCACCGAGTCGCTGGAGCCGGGGCAGACCGCCAAGCTCGACGTCTCCGTGCCGCTCACCGGCAAGAGCGCCTTGCAGCTCAGCCGCCCCGGCGTGTACCCGATACTAGTCAACGTGAACGGCACGCCGGAGTTCGGCGGCCCCGCGCGGCTCGCGGCCGTGAGCCTGCTCATGCCGGTGCTGTCCGTGCCCGGGCGCCCGGCGGCGCCGCCGGGCAAGCACGCGGACGTCAGCGTGCTGTGGCCGATCACCGACAGCTCGCCCCACGTGC
Organism: Amycolatopsis sp. NPDC004368; assembly: GCF_053602515.1. Lineage (NCBI taxonomy): Bacteria > Bacillati > Actinomycetota > Actinomycetes > Pseudonocardiales > Pseudonocardiaceae > Amycolatopsis > Amycolatopsis sp. NPDC004368. The sequence goes on from NZ_JBSGDT010000001.1 coordinate 446,731, forward strand.
AGTCGTTCCCCTACGGCGGGCAGCTGACGCTCACCGACGACACCCTCGCGGCCGAGCTGGCCCCCGGCGGCCGGCTGCACTCGCTGGTCGCGGCGGCCCGCGCGGCCCAGCAGTCCGACCCGACCGTGGGCAATTCGCTCTGCTTCGCCATCGACCCCGACCTCCTGCGCACCGTCAACGCCATGACCGGCGGCTACTCCGTCGCCGGTGCCCCGGGCAAGGGCGGGCAGGCGGCGAAGGACTGGCTGCAGGCGCTGCGCACGCTCGTGAACGGCCGCTGCGTGGTCGCCCTGCCCTACGCCGACGCCGACCTCACCACGCTGGGCAAGGTCCGTTCCGCCAACGGCACGCCCGACGCCGGTCTGCTGAGCACGGCGCTCGGCGGCGAGGCAGCGCTGCGCGACCTCCTCGGCACGCCGCCGCGCCAAGGCGTCCTCTGGCCCGACGGCACGCCCGACGACCAGGCGCTGTCCGCGATGTCGGCGGCCGGCGTGCACACCGTCCTCACCGACGGCTCGAAGCTGCAGGCCGACTCGCCCGTCACCGGCGCCGTGTCGCTGCCCGGTGGCCTGCGTGCCCAGCCGATCGACGGCGTCATCGCGAGCGCCATGGTGGGTTCCGAGCCGAACGCGCAGAACCCGACCACCGTCGGCGCCGCCACGCAGCCGGCGATCGCGAGCCAGAACGGCCTCGCCGCCATCGCCTTCGAAGCCGGCCTCGGCCGCGCGAGCACCGGTTCGCCCGCGAAGCTGCTCGTCGCGCCGCCGCGGCGCTGGGACGTGCCGGCCCAGGAGCTCGCGGGCTTCCTCGAACGCATCGGCCAGCTCCTCGGCTCCGGCGGCGTCGCCACGGGCGCACCGCTGGCCGAGCTGCTCGACCAGGACACGTCGGGCACGGCCTCCTTCGCCGCCGGCACCCACGACCAGCCGCAATCCGCGGGCAGCGACGTGACCGACACGCTGTCGGACCTCGACGGCCAGGCCGCCGGCCTGCTCTCCGCCATGCGGATCGACACCACGCACCGCGTGCAGCCCGACGACATCATCGCCCCGGTGCGCAACGCCCTGGTGCGCGGCGCGTCCACCGCGTTCCGCACGCCCTCGGGCAGCACGGCCGGCGCGAACGCCGACGCCGAGCTCGCCGCGATCCGCGACCAGGTGACGGTGGAGCAGCCGCGGCAGACGATCGCGCTCGCGTCCGGTTCGTCGCCGCTGCCCGTGTTCGTAAGCAACGACCTGCCGGTGGGCATCACCGCGCAGATCGCGCTGAAGAACGAGGTCGGCATCCGCCCCGAGCAGGTGCAGAACTGGTTCTTCCCGGCCAAGGGGGGCAAGAACGAGCTGCTGCAGATCGAGGCGCTGCGCGCCGGGCGCCTCAGCGTCGATGTGTCCTTGACCACCCCCGCGGGCACGCAGCTCGGCTCGACGGCGCGCTTCGAGCTGACCTCCACGGAGTACGGCCCGATCACGATCATCATCACCGTCGTCGCAGGTTGCGCACTGCTCCTGCTGGCATCTCGGCGGATCTACCGGAGGGTCAAGGAAGGCCGGGTCGCCAGGGCCGAATCGCGCTGAGACCTCGGGGGACCGGGTATGTGAGGCCGTTCCCGATTACCCTGGGTCGACCGCTGCCACAATGGCAGGGACTCTGGCACCGAGGATTGGGCGCGCGTTGGACAGAGAGCCGGGCTTACCACCCGAGCGTGCGAGTCGTCCTCGGCGCGACGGCGCGCCTCCCGCTCGCGGGGACAAGGCCGTCCGCAGCGAAAAGGCAAGCCGCGGCGAACAACCGCGGCGCCGGCGCCAGCCGCCGCCCCAGGGCCAGGTCCCACCCGAACGCCGCCAGCCACCGCCGCCGGCCAACGGCCGCACGCGCCACCTGCCGGTGCCCGCCGAAGAGCGCCCCCCGCGCCCGGACGACCGGGCGGCACGCCGCGTACCCCCGCCTCCGCAGCAGGGACAGCCGCGTCAGGCGCGCGCGCAGGCGACCCCGCCGCCGCCCACGCGCCGGCAACCCCTGCCACCGCAGCAGGGACGCCCGCCGCTGCCCCAGCCGTCCGGACCACCGTCTTCCGGGCCGCCGCTCTCCGGGCCGCCGCCCGGCGGGCCGCTTCCGCAACCCTCGGGCCCGCCGTCGGGACCGCAGCCGCAGGTCCAAGGCCCGGTTTCCGGCCCGCAGCCCCTGCCACCCGCGCCGCACCGCGGCCGCGGCCCGCGTCCCGGCACGCCGATCCGGCCGTGGCAGGAAGAGGCGCTGCGCGACCCCGAGGCCACCCGGTTCATCCCGCGCACCGCCGGCGTCCCGATGGCGGCTTCGCGCTGGCCCGTGGCCGACCCCGACTCGATGCGCCCGTACGACGCGCTGGCCACCCAGGTCATGCCGCGGATCGGCGACGCACCGCTGGTCCGGCCCACCGAACCGGGCTCCACCGGCGAGCAGCCGGCCACTCCCGCGAAGGCGGCTTCGGTCGCGAAGGCCAGTGGCCGGATGGCGATCGCGTCGCTGATCTCCCGCATCACCGGCTTCCTGTGGAAGCTGTTGCTCGTCGCGGCGATCGGCGCGGGCGTCGCCAACGACTCGTTCAACGTCGCCAACACGATGCCGAACATCATCTTCGAGCTGCTGATCGGCGGTGTGCTCACGAGTGTCGTGGTGCCGCTGCTGGTGCGCTCGCAAGACGATCCGGACCACGGCGCGGCGTACGCGCAACGGCTGCTGACCGTGGGCCTGACGCTGCTGCTGGTGGGCACGGTGATCGCGGTGATCGCGGCACCTGCGTTCACCTCGCTCTACGTGGACTCCTCGGGGCAGGCCAGCCCCGGCCTGACCACGGCGTTCGCGTACCTGCTGCTGCCCGAGATCTTCTTCTACGGTGTGTTCGCCCTGCTCTCGGCGATGCTGAACGCGAAGCAGATCTTCGGGCCGACGGCGTGGGCACCGGTGATCAACAACCTGGTGGTCATCTTCACGATCCTGGTCGTGTGGGTGATGCCGGGCTCGATCGACACCGTCCACCCGTCGATCACCGACCCCAAGGTGCTCACGCTGGGCCTCGGCGTGACGGGCGGCATCGTCGCGCAGGCGATCATCCTCGTGCCGCCGCTGCTGCGGTCGGGCTTCCGGCCGAAGTGGCGCTGGGGCCTCGACAAGCGCATGAAGGAGTTCGGCGGCCTGGCGCTGTGGGTCATCGGGTACGTCGGCGTGAGCCAGATCGGCTACACGATCACCACCCGCGTGCTCACCAACGGCGCGCCCGGTGGTGTCACGGCTTACTCGAACGCGTGGTTGCTGTTCCAGCTGCCCTACGGCGTCATCGGCGTCTCGCTGCTCACGGCGATCATGCCGCGCATGAGCCGCGCGGCCGCCGACGGTGACAACAAGAAGCTGATCAGCGACCTGTCCTACGCCTCGCGCATCTCCACGGTCACGCTCCTGCCGATCTCGGCGGTGATGACGATCGTCGGCTCGTCGATCGGCATCGCGCTGTTCACCTTCGGCAAGGGCTCGATCGAAGGGGCCACCCGGCTCGGTGAGGCGCTGGCGGTCTCGTCGTTCGCCCTGCTGCCGTACGCGCTGGTCATGCTGCAGATGCGCGTGTTCTACGCGATGAAGGACGCCCGCACCCCGACGTTGATCATGATCGTGATGACCCTGGTGAAGGTGCCGCTGCTGTACCTGTGCCCGGTGGTCCTCTCGCCCAACAACGTCGTGCTCGGCGTGATGATGGTCAACGCGCTCACCTACGTGGTCGGCGCGGTGCTCGGCCAGGTCTGGCTGTGGGTGACGCTCGGCAACCTGCGCAGCAAGCGGATCATCGGCGTGATCCTCTTCACGGTCGTCGCGTGTGTGCTCGGGGTGGCCGCCGCGTACGTGGCCGGGCTGATCGTCCCTGCCTCTTTCGGGCCGACTTTGCAGGCCTGGATCAAGCTCTTCCTCCAGGGGATCGTCGGCATCGGAGTCTCGTTCGGCGTGCTCATGGCCCTGAAGGTCGAGGAACTGAGGCCGGCGACGTCGAGGATCACCCGATTGATCAAGCGCGGGTAACGATTGATTCACGACTGACGACGCTTCCCCCAGACCTGATCCGGGTACCCTCGGTGCGGGAGCGCGACGCGGGAGAGAGCGGTGGACACGAGACGGAGCGAACAGGCAGGGGAGGCCAACCGTGCGGGCGTTCGCGCCCAGGGCGGTTCGCTCGCCCCGGGCCGGGTCGTCGGCGACGGCCGGTACCGCCTGCTCGCACAGTTCGGGGTGGACGAACGAGCCGCCGCGCACCTGTGGCGCGCGCGCGATGGGCAGCTCAAGCGTGATGTCGCGCTGACGCTGCTGGTCGGTGATCCGGCGGACCCCGAAGCGGCGCGGCTTGCCCGGCGCACACTGGAACGAGCGGCGCACGCGTCGAAGTTCGGCCACGGCGGGGTCGCGCGGGTGCTCGACGTGCTCAGCCTCGGCAGTGGCGTGACCTCCAACGAGGGGCTGCTCGGCGTTGTCGTCGCGGAGTGGACCAAGGGCAGCGACCTGGTGGACCTGGTCGCGCAGCGGCCGGTGGCGCCCGCCGCGGCCGCACGCATGGTGCAGGCGCTCGCCGAAGCGGTGGAGCACGCGCACCAGAACGGCCTCGTCCTCGGTCTGGACCACCCGCAGCGCCTGCGGCTCACGCCCAACGGTGCGTTGAAGCTGGCCTTCCCCGGCCCGCTGCCCGACGCCACGCTGCGCGACGACGTCAAGGCTCTCGGCGCCGTCCTTTACCTCTTGCTCACCGGCCGCTGGGCCCTGCCGGGCGGGCCGCCCGCGATCCCCGCGTCGCCGCTGACCCCTCAGGGCCAGGTCGTGCCGCCGCGCACGCTGGTGCCGGCCGTGCCGCCGGAGCTGTCGTCGCTGGCCGTCCGCACGATCGAGGACGGTGGCAACGGCGGGATCCGCACGAGCTCGGCCATCCTGCGCGTGCTCGACCAGGTCGCCGAGGCCGAGGAGCGCACGCAGCTGATCAAGGCCGTCGGCGACGGTGCGACGGCCGAGGCCGACGGCACGATCTGGACCACGAAGAAGCCGGTGAAGGACGTCGCGCGGCGGCGGAAGCTGGCGTTCGGCGTCACCGTGCTGGTGGTCGCCACCGTGGTGATCCTGGCGTGGGGCGGGTTGATGCTGATCAACCTGTTCCAGGGCGACTCGAAGGCGAGCGGCCCGACGATCAACGTCGCCGCGCCCTCCTCGACCCTGGCACCGCCACCGGCGAACTCGGCCGCACCCCCGCCGTCGTCGCCGGCCGCACCGAAGATCGGCCAGCCGGTGGACCCGAAGTCGGCCACGATCTACAACCCGAAGGGCTCGGGTGACAACTCGAGCCGGGTGAAGAACGTGATCGACGGCGACCCGGGCACGGTCTGGCGCACCGACCAGTACCAGCAGCAGCTGCCGGCGCTGAAGCCCGGCGTCGGGTTCGTGGTGCAGTTCGACGACCCGGTGAAGCTGGCGCAGGTGAAGATCGCGGCCGACAGCCCCGGCACGAAGATCGAGATCCGCTCGGCCGACAGCAAGAACCCGCAGCTGGACGACACGAAGGTGGTCGGCACCGGTGACCTCAACGGCACCGACACCACCATCACGCTCGGCCAGCCGACCGAGAGCCAGTACTTCGTCGTGTGGATCACGCAGCTGGGCGACGACAGCGAAGGCGGCTTCATCAGCGAGATCGGAGACGTGAGCTTCCTGCCTGCAGGGTGATCGACATCTCCCACTCAGTAGGCTCACCCGGGTGACGGCTGCAGCTCCCACGGATGCCGACCTCATAGCGGCGCACGCCGCCGGGGACCCGCATGCGTTCAGCGAACTCGTCCGGCGGCACCGTGATCGGCTGTGGGCGGTGGCCCTGCGGACACTGCGTGATCCGGAGGAGGCCGCGGACGCGTTGCAGGAGGCGTTCATCTCGGCTTTCCGCGCGGCCGGCAACTTCCGCGCCGAGGCGCAGGTGACCACGTGGCTGCACCGCATCGTCGTCAACGCGTGCCTCGACCGCATCCGCCGCAGGCAGGCGCGGCCCACCGTGCCGTTGCCCGAAACCGGGTTCAACGAGCCGGCCTCGCCGCGGGACTCGATGGCGGAGAAGGAAACGAGCCTGCTCGTGCGCGAGGCGCTGGAGCAGCTGCCCGAGGAGCAGCGCGCGCCGATCCTGCTCGTCGACGTCGAGGGCTACTCCGTGGCCGAGACCGCCAAGATGCTCGGCATCGCGGAGGGCACGGTCAAGAGCCGCTGCGCGCGAGGAAGGGGCAAACTCGCGAAGGTTCTGGGGCACCTGCGGAACCCGGATGCGAATGCGAACGTCCCAACTCACGAAAGCAAACGCAGAAGCGCCACTTCGGACGGGTCCCGGAGTGCCGGGCGGGCCCACCGCTCGCCGGGGAACGGGGAGGCACGATGACGGACGAGAGTCGGGGGGTCGGCGGGACCGTCGGTCCGCCTTGGTCTGTCGACGTGCTGGCCGACCTCCACGCCGGCGTGCTGGACGAACACGAGGCGGCGCAGCTGTGGCCGCGGGTGCAGGCCGATCCCGAGGCCCGCGCGATCATCGACGCCCTCGAGGCGACCACGGCCGACCTCGCCGCGCTGGCCGCCGAGCCGGCGCCGCCGATGCCGGCCGAGTTCGCGGCGCGGATCGACCAGGCGCTGGCGGCCGAGGCCGCGTCCCGGCAGGCCGCCTCCTTTCCCGTGTCCGGTTCGGTTGCGGGTTCGCCCGAGCCCGGCGCGGCGCCCGTGGTGGACCTCGCGGCAGCACGGCGGCGGCGGAACAAGCGGCTCGGCTGGAGCGCGGGGATTCTGACGGCGGCCGCGGCGGCGATCGTGGCGCTGGCCATCACGGTGCCCGGTACGTCTTCGGAGCCCGGCACCGCGGGCGTCGCGGCTCCGGTCGGCCCTTCGGTGGGCGCGGACGGCAGCGGGGCCGAAGCGTTGCTGGGCGGCGCCATGGGCGTACGCGATTTCGGGCCGCTTCAGGACGAGCAACACCTCGACGCGTGCGTCAGCGCGGCCGGGCTGGACCCGAACGTGCGCCCGGAAGGCATCCGTCCGGTGACCGTGGACGGCAAGCCCGGGGTGCTCGTCATCTACACGACGGGGCAGCTCGCGCAGTTCCGGTTGGTGGCCTTCGGGGCCGGTTGCGGCCCGGGTCACGCCGACGTGCTGTTCGACAAGGTGGTCGGCAAGAAATAACCGCTGGTCGGGACGGATCAGTAGCGGCCGTCACCGTCGGGAACACCGCCACCTACCATCGTGTTGAGACCAGTGCACAGGTCACTACGAGCGGAGGTTCACGGGTGGCTGCCGAGGAAATCAGGAACCTGATCATCGTCGGGTCGGGTCCCGCCGGTTACACGGCCGCGGTGTACGCGGCGCGCGCGCAGCTCGAACCGTTGGTGTTCGAGGGCACGCAGTTCGGTGGTGCGCTGATGACGACCACGGAGGTCGAGAACTTCCCCGGCTTCCGCGACGGCATCCAGGGCCCGGACCTGATGGAAGAGATGCGCAAGCAGGCCGAACGTTTCGGCGCCGAGCTGCGCGCGGAGGACGTCGAGTCGCTGGAGCTGACGGGCGACGTCAAGTACGTGGTCGCGAACGGCAAGCGGTACGCCGCGCGCGCGGTCATCCTCGCGATGGGCGCTGCGGCGCGCTACCTGAACGTGCCTGGTGAGCAGGATCTGCTCGGCCGCGGTGTGTCGGCCTGTGCGACCTGTGACGGCTTCTTCTTCCGCGACCACGACATCGCCGTGGCCGGCGGTGGTGACTCCGCGATGGAGGAGGCGACCTTCCTCACGAAGTTCGCCAAGTCCGTCACGATCGTGCACCGCCGTGACGAGTTCCGTGCGTCCAAGATCATGATCGAGCGCGCGAAGGCGAACGACAAGATCAAGTGGCAGCTCAACTCGCAGATCACCGGGGTCGAGGGCGACGGCAAGGTCCAGGGCCTGACCGTCAAGGACACGAAGACCGGCGAGGAGAAGCAGCTGGACGTGACCGGTTTCTTCGTCGCGATCGGCCACGACCCGCGCAGCGCCCTCGTGAAGGGCCAGGTCGACCTCGACGAGGACGGTTACGTCGTGACGCAGGGGCGCACGACCTACACGAACCTGCCGGGCGTGTTCGCTGCCGGTGACCTCGTGGACCGCACCTACCGGCAGGCCATCACGGCCGCGGGCTCGGGGTGCAGCGCCGCCATCGACGCGGAACGATGGCTGGCGGAGCACGGCGAAGCCGACGCCCACGAGGCGTCCGAGCTGGTCGGCGGCGGCTACGGCGCCGGCACCCACTGAGTTTTCGACCACCCGAAGGAGAAACCATGGCCAACACCGTGAAGGTGACCGACAAGTCGTTCGTGGACGACGTCCTGACCAGCGAAAAGCCGGTCCTGGTCGACTTCTGGGCGACGTGGTGCGGTCCTTGTAAGATGGTCGCCCCGGTGCTCGAGGAGATCGCGGCCGAGAACGGCGACAAGATCACCGTCGCCAAGCTCGACATCGACGAGAACCCGAACACTGCGCGTGACTACCAGGTGATGTCGATCCCGACCCTGATCCTCTTCCAGGGCGGCAAGCCCGTGAAGCAGATCGTCGGTGCGAAGCCGAAGGCCGCGCTGCTGTCGGACCTGAAGGACGTGCTCTGACCGAGCCCGCGCTGTCCAGTCGCTGAGAACCCGGGCCTGCGAGAACTCTTCGCAGGCCTGGGTTCTCGCACGTTCGGGCGAAGTGTCCGTGGCCATGATCACGCAGGTGCACGCCCACGTCCGTCCTAAGGCGGCTTGCGCTCGCCCGGGGCATACCGACCGGGCCTGCGCGCTCACCGAGAGTTCACAGGGCACAATAGGTGCCTGGGCTTACCACCCACACAGGTTTTGTTTCGCATCGAGCCGGAATCGGTGCCTGAGGAAGAGCGAGGAGTGCATGCGGGTACTCCGCCGCGGTGACGCCGGGCCGGACGTCGCCGAGATCAGGTCGATCCTTGCCGGGATGGACCTGCTCCCGCCGGTGGCGGGGACCGATCAGTACGGCACGTTCGACGCCGCTGTCGAGCACGCCGTGCGGGCCTTCCAGCAGCGTCGTGGGCTGATCACCGATGGGGTGGTCGGCCCCGCGACGTTCCAGGCGCTGAAGGGCGCGAGCTTCCACCTGGGGAGCCGCCCGCTGCAGTACATGCTGTCCTCGCCCGTGCAGGGCGACGACGTCTTCGCGCTGCAGGAGCGCCTCACCGAGCTCGGCTTCGACGCCGGCCGTCCGGATGGCTACTTCGGCCCCCAGACCGAGCGCGCTCTGAAGACGTTCCAGCGCGACATGCGCCTCTCGCCGGACGGCATCTGCGGCCCGGCCACCATCCGCGAACTGCACAGGCTCTCCTCGCCCCGCGCCCGCGGCGGCCGCCCGGTGTTCCTGCGCGAGCAGGAGCAGGTCCGCCAGGCCGGCCCCCGCCTTCGCGGCAAGCGCATCGTCATCGACCCCGGCCACGGCGGCGAAGACCTGGGAGTCGTCGCGGGCGGTCTCCGCGAAGCCGACATCGCCTGGGACCTCGCCCGGCGCCTCGAAGGCCGCATGCAGGCCACCGGCATGGAAGCGCTCATCTCGAGGGGCCCCAACCACAGCCCCACGGACTTCGAACGCGCCCGCTTCGCCAACGACGCCGGCGCGGACCTGTTCCTGTCGCTCCACAGCGACAGCAATCCGTCCCCGCGCGCCCAGGGCATCGCCAGCTTCCACTTCGGCACCGGCAACGGCACCACCTCAACGGTCGGCGAACTCCTCGCCGGCTTCATCCAGCGCGAGGTCGTCGCCCGCACGGGGTTGAGGGACTGCCGCACCCACTACAAGACGTGGGAGATCTTCACCCGGACGCGCTGCCCGGCCGTGCGCGTGGAGATCGGCTACCTGACCAACCCGGATGACTCGCGCAAGCTCTCGGATCCCGCTTTCCGCGACATCGTCGCCGAGGGCATCCTGATCGCGGTGAAGCGCCTCTACCTCCTGGGTGAAGGCGACCAGCCGACGGGCACGTTCACTTTCGCGGACGTGTTGGCTCACGAGCTGGCGAAGGCTGAGTAGGGATTCTTGTTGGTGCGGCCGGGTCTTTGGGCTCGGCCGGGGGTTTGCTCTGGCGCTTTGCGTCCTGACGCTTGTGTTCTGACGCTTGTGTTCTTGGCTCGGGCGGTCTCGGCCCCATCCGCTGTCCTCAGGGCTTCGCCGTCGCCACAGTTGTTTCCTTGCGACCACACCGATCATCACGGCTCAGATCTCACCTGGGCCACTCACCCTTCGCGCCTGCCCTTGAGCCGCCGAGTTCAACTCGCTGGGCACCTCCTCGCGATCGGTATTGGCTCACCGTCGGTCCACGACCACGGGATGAGCTTCCTCGACGCCGAACCGCCGGGACTCAGCCGCGACAAGTGCCGGGCACGGCACTCTGGCGAGTCCGTGCCGCCGGGCGCTTCACCACGGGCCATGGCGGATAGTGGGCGCCGGACAACAAGCGGCCCAGCCCACGAGATCCACGAGATCCACGAGCCGAGGTACTTCCTCGACACCGGCACTGTCATCTGCGGCCCTTACGTGAAGTTCGAGAGCACCAGCGCCAGCACATCCAGCCAGCAGCAGCGAGCACGGAGCCGCCGGCCACGGCGCAGTCGATGACCACGCCGATCACCACGGGCACCAGGGCTTCGCCACTCCGCACCGGCACCTCGACACCGCCGCAGTGCTGCTTCGCCCGATTCCCGATGGCCCCACCGGCCCCACGGTCTGTCTCGAACCGCGCCCGATGAGACCACCTCACGGGCCGAGCCGCTGAACGCCACCGCCTCGGCCGGCACTCGCAGGCTGAGCCGTCGCGGCTGTGAGCCTTCGCGGCCAGCTGGCTGGAGTCGCGGGGACTCGTGTTCCGCATCCAGGACCGCATGAGCAGCTGCTGTCCCGTCGCCCCGGCTCGCAGTTCGTGCCGTACACCGCCGACGGCGAATCCGGTCTCGCACGCTGAGCCACTCGCGGACCTCACAGCCGGCCACCCACCGGCACTCGCACGTCGAGGCGCTCGGTGATCGGCTGCCCCATCCTCGGCAGCCGCGCAACCCGCCCGCGACCGGTCAACCAATTCACGTCTGGTCAGCCGACCATGCGCCAGCCAGGCCCGACTACCAGGCAAGGGTCGGTCGGCCTGCTCTTCCCCGCCCGGTCTACCCAGTCCGATCCACCCGCTCGGCCTACCCGGTCCGGTCTTCCCGCTCGGTCCGCCCGGTTTCCCCGGCTATCCGCCTCGCCCCAGCTCCATCCTGATCACGCGCGCACCAGCGCCGGGACCCTCGGCAGCCGCGCGCCCCACTCCACCACCGCACCCACATCCGCCTGAGGCACCATCCACAGCCCACCCACAATCACCCTGAGTAGCCACCCCAGCCGCGACAGCCGAACGCACCCGCCGCGTCACCCCTCGCCGATACCCCACAGCTTGTGCACAACTCCGCCCCCATCCTCATCCCAACCGGTGCACAGGCCGACTCAGGTGGAGTAGTCCACCGTCACCCTCAAAACCGGAGCCCGCGACCGCTTCAGCCGCCCCGCCGACCGCCACAACCCGTTGCGCCTGCCCCGCCGCCAACACACCACACCTGGGGGCAGCCCCCGCCCACCTCGGGGGGCGTCCCCAGATCCAGTCTACTCATCCACAGGTTTTCCACGGCCTCTATCAGGGATCTGTGGATAACTCGGGGTTTCTTCCACAGTTGTGCACAGCCGGGTAAATCGGGTATTTCGGGCTGGGTAAAACCGTGGTAGGCGGGCGTCGCGAAGATCTTTCGGGGAAGGCGGGTGGCGTTTCGGTCGAGGGGAGGCGCCGGTGCGGGTGGCACGAAGTTGACCTCGGGCGATGCGGCAACGAGCAGCGCTTGAGCGGCGATGTTAGGCAAGTGGGTGACGCGCGTGAGGCGGGTGGCGAGCCCGAAAGCTTCGTCAGCGGGAGGTCGGCGAAGAGTTCGGCGAAGCGTCGGATGGGCAGAGCGTGAGCACAGAAAGTGACCATCCACCGGGGCTTTGCGCAGGCCCCGGAAGCGATCAGCTGAGCGCAATGCAGGTGCACAGGAAACCCGAGGACGAACGTCAAGCTCGCCCGAGGCTCGGTTCCGCCGTCGTGATGGTGACCTGGCCGAGGAGGCGCTCCAGGGCGGCCTCGACGTCTTCCTTCCACGTGATCGCCGAGCGCAGCTCCAGGCGCAGGCGCGGCCACTTCGAGTGCGGACGCACCGTCTTGAAGCCGACGCTCTGCAGGAACGCGGCCGGCAGCACGCACGTGTGCTGGCCCATCGGGTCGACTTCGTCGGGCTGGGCGTCGCCGAAGGCTTCGATGGCGCGGACGCCGCGTTTGGTCAGGTCCTTGGCCACGGCCTGCACGAGCATGCGGCCGAGACCGCCGCCGCGGAACTCGGGGAGGACCTGGAACGCGGTGAGCAGCACTGCGTCGGCACTGGGCGGCGAGGTGGGGAAGGCGAGGGAGCGCGGCACGGCGTTCGGCGGCGCGTACAGCACGAAGCCGACCGGCAACGTGTCGCTGTAGACGATGCGGCCGCACGAGCCCCACTCCAGCAGCACGCTGGAGACCCACGCTTCCTTCTCGACCTCGGTCGAGCCGAACTCCTCGGCCTGGGCCTTGAGGTGCGGAGCGAGCTCCCAGTAGACGCACCGCCGGCAGGCCTTGGGCAGGTCTTCGAGGTTGTCGAGTGTGACGCCCACCACGCGACGCGACACCTGGAACCTCCCCGAATCCCTCACGACCGGCATCCGCTCCCCGCAAGAGCGCAGGAACGGCCGGAAGAGCCACTCGAAGAATAGGACGATGTGATGAGCGCCGGAAGAGCGGGGACCAGGAAGAGGCCCTGGTTACACTCGATGGATCTACCCGCAGGTACCACCGAGCCCTCAGGTGTGTCGATGACCGAGAACCGCCCCGCGAAGCCGCAAGCCGGCCGTCACAATCTCGACCCTCACCTCGACCGGTACGCAGCGCGCACCGCCGGGATGACCGCTTCGGAGATCCGGGCGCTCTTCGCGGTGGCGAGCCGGCCCGAGGTCGTGTCGCTGGCCGGCGGGATGCCGAACCTCGCCGCGCTGCCGCTCGACACGCTGTCGGCGCAGGTCGCGGAGATCATTGCCGACGAGGGGCTCGTGGCGCTGCAGTACGGGTCCGCGCACGGGATTCCCACGCTCCGTGACCAGATCTGCGAGATCATGGCTCTCGAGGGCATCCAGGCGCACCCGGACGACGTCGTGATCACCGTCGGCTCCCAGATGGGCCTGGACATGGTCACGCGTCTCTTCTGCGACCCCGGCGACATCGTGATCGCCGAAGGGCCTTCGTACGTCGGCGCGCTGGGCTCGTTCGCGGCGTACCAGGCGAAGGTCGTGCACGTCGCGATGGACGACCAGGGGCTCGTGCCCGAGGGGCTGCGCGAGGCGCTGCGGCAGGCCGAGAAGACGGGCCGACGCGTCAAATTCCTTTACACCATCCCGAATTTCCACAATCCCGCCGGCGTCACGCTCGCCGTGGAGCGCCGCGCGGAGATCGTGGAGATCTGCCGTGAGCACGGGGTGCTGATCGTCGAGGACAACCCGTACGGGCTGCTGGGTTTCGATGGCCAGACCTACCCGGCGCTGCGCTCGCTAGACCCCGACAACGTGGTGTACCTCGGATCGTTCTCGAAGACGTTCGCTTCCGGCCTGCGCGTCGGCTGGGTGCTCGCGCCGCACGCCGTGCGCGAAAAGCTCGTGCTGGCAGCGGAATCCGCGACGCTGTGCCCGCCCACGTTCAACCAGATGATCGTCTCGCGTTACCTCGCGACGCACGATTGGAAGGGCCAGATCAAGAAGTTCCGCGAGAACTACCGCGAGCGGCGCGACGCGATGCTCTCGGCGCTGAACCAGTACCTGCCGCCCGGTTGCTCGTGGACGAATCCCGAAGGTGGCTTCTACGTGTGGGTCACCGTGCCGGAAGGTGTTGACACCAAAGCGATGTTGCCGCGTGCGGTCACCGCGCGCGTCGCGTACGCGTCGGGCACCGGCTTCTACGCCGACGGGTACGGCTCGCGCCAGATGCGCCTGTCGTACTGCTACCCGACGCCTGAACGGATCCGCGAGGGCGTGCGCCGGCTCGCGGCGGTGCTGGAGTCCGAAATGGACCTCAGCCGCACCTTCGGTAGCGTGAAGGCACGCACCATCTCGGGGCCGGAAACCCCGTCGCCGGACACGGTCTGACCGGTCCGCAGCAAAACCTAAGGAGTTCCCTCGGTGGTCGACCGTACCGTTGCCGTGCTCGCAGGCGGGCTTTCCCACGAACGCGACATCTCCCTCCGTTCGGGTCGCCGGCTTTCGGCCGCGTTGCGCTCCGAGGGGCTGACCGTGCTGGAGTGGGACACCGATGCCGGGCTGCTCGAACGCCTGCGCACGCAGCGGCCGGACGCGGTGGTCGTGGCTTTGCACGGTGGCGAGGGCGAGAACGGTTCCGTGCAGACGGTGCTGGAAATGCTCGACGTGCCGTTCGTCGGCACCTCGAGCATGGGTTGCCGCCGCGCATGGGACAAGCCGACCGCGAAGGCGTTCGTGCAGCAGGCCGGGTTCTCGACGCCGGACTGGATTGTCTTGCCGCACAGCACTTTCCGCGAGCTCGGCGCGCAGTCGGTGCTCGACGCGATGGTCGAACGCCTCGGGCTGCCGATGATCCTCAAGCCCGACCAGGGCGGCTCGGCGCTGGGCACGCAGGTCGTGCGCGAGGCCTCCGAACTGCCCGCGGCGATGGTCGGCTGCTTCGCGTACGGCGACACCGTGCTCGCCGAGCAGTTCGTCGACGGCGTCGAGGTCGCCGTCACGGTCGTCGAGGGTGAGGACGGCGCCGAGGCGCTGCCCGCCGTCGAGATCGTGCCGGAGAGCGGCGTGTACGACTACACCGCGCGCTACACGGCCGGCCTCACCGACTTCTTCACACCCGCGCGCATTTCCGAGGCCGCGGCGAAGGCCGTCGGCGAGCTCGCCGTGGCGGCCCACCGCTGGCTCGGGTTGCGCGACATCTCGCGCACGGATGCCGTGATCACCGCTGACGGCACGGTGCACTTCCTCGAGGTGAACCTGTCGCCGGGTCTCACCGAGACGTCCACGGTGCCGATGGCCGTCGAGGCGGCGGGGAAGTCACTCGGATCGGTGTTCGCGGACCTCGTGGGGCGCGCTGTCGCTCGCTGATCACCGCGCGCGGTAGAGGTCGCGCAGCAGTGCGATCTCGGCGCCGTGGTGCAGCACTTCCTGGTTGACCCACCACACGATCTCGAGCAACGGCTCCTCGGGATCACTGCCGTGCGGGTAGGTGCACAGGCCGACGGTGTCGAGCGCGGCGTCGTCCAGGCTGAGCAACGATTCCCGCCACGCGGTGGCGCCTGCTTCGAACGCGGCAATGGCGCTCGCCGCGGTGCCGGCCGGTTCGTAGTCGTCACGGGTGAGCGTTTGGCTGCCCGAAGTGTGGTCGGCGCGCAGGACCAGCATTTCGCTGAGGTGGGACAGGCGCCAGCCGATCGTTGTGATCGGCGGCGGCCACGGGTGGGGGAACGGCGCCGAGTCACGTCCCCAGTCGCCGCGGCCGGAAAGGTTTGCGCTCGCGCCGTCGCGTCGGCGAACTGACCAACACCGCGGCGCCGGCTCCCACAGGAGTTCGTCGTCGGTCATCGGGGCGACGGTGACGGGGGTGCCGTCGCCGCTGTCGACCGCCGGACCCACGAGGCGGTCGACGAGCCGATCGCGCGCGAAGTCGAACTGCCGGAGCAACGGGTCGAGACGCGGTGGGATCACGGTGACGCTCCCGGGTGGACGGACCAGTTCCGCCACACTCCCAGATCCGCCGCCGCGCGGCCGCCGAATTTCACGGCCGCGGCGGCGACCACCCAGAGTGCCGTCCGTTGCGGCGGTGAGCAATCATCACCGTGACGAAACGACCCGGTGTGATTCCTAGTCGGTTTCCTCTGTCTGATTCGCCGTATTTTCGTTCGAGTTCGCGTCGATGAGGGAGACGATGCGCTCGAGGTCGTCGACGGAGCCGAACTCGAGGACGATGCGTCCCTTGCGACGGCCGAGGTCGACCTTCACCCGAGTGTCGAAGCGATCGGAGAGCCGGTTCGCCAACTCCTGGAGCCCTGGCGCCTGGATCGGCTTGCGGGGAGCGGGCTTCGGCTTGGCGGGCTTCTCGCTCTTCTTGAGCGTGACGGCTTCCTCGGTCGCGCGCACCGACATGCCTTCGGCGACGATCCGGGCCGCCAGCTCTTCCTGGCTTTCCGGATCTTCGAGCGACAGCAACGCCCGCGCGTGCCCGGCCGACAGCACGCCCGCGGCCACCCGGCGCTGCACGGCGAGGGGGAGCTTCAGGAGCCGGATCGTGTTGGTGATGACGGGACGGCTGCGGCCGATGCGGCTGGCGAGCTCTTCGTGCGTCACCGCGAACTCGTCGAGCAGCTGCTGGTACGCCGCCGCTTCTTCGAGCGGGTTGAGCTGGACGCGGTGGATGTTCTCCAGCAGCGCGTCACGAAGCATGGACTCGTCTGCGGTCTGCCGGACGATCGCCGGGATCGCCTCGAGCTCGGCCTGCTGCGACGCACGCAGGCGCCGCTCGCCCATGACGAGCTCGTACTCACCCTCGCTCAGCTCACGAACGACGATGGGCTGCATCAGCCCGAACTCGCGGATCGAGTGTTCGAGTTCGGCGAGCGCTTCTTCGTCGAAGACCTGGCGGGGCTGCTTCGGGTTCGGCTTGACGGAGCTGACCGGGATCTCCCGGTAGACCGCGCCGGCGACCTCGCCGCCGACGGGGGTCGCCGCGCCGTTGGCCGCGAACCAGCCCTTGTCCTCACGCGCCGCTTTTTCCGCGGGCGATGCGCCTTCGACGGCGGAGGGCGCCGGGCCGGCGGTGGTGGCCGGTCCGGTCGGGATCAGGGCCGCGAGCCCCCGCCCCAGCCCTCCTCTGCGCTCAGTCATGCGGTACTGCTCCTTCCTTCGGTCGCGCCACGCTCCGCGATCTCCTTGGCGGCGTCGAGGTAGCTCATGGCGCCACGTGAACCGGGGTCGTAGGAGAGCACGGTCTGACCGTAGCCGGGCGCCTCCGAGACCTTCACACTGCGCGGGATGACGGTCTTCAGGACGGTGTCGCCGAAGTGGTTGCGGACCTCGTTCGTGACTTGGTCGGCGAGCTTGGTGCGACCGTCGTACATCGTCAGCAGGATCGTCGAGACGCGAAGCTCGCGGTTGAGGTGCTGCTGCACGAGCTCGATGTTGCTCAGGAGCTGTCCCAGACCTTCGAGCGCGTAGTACTCGCACTGGATCGGGATGAGCACTTCCTGCGCGGCGACCATCGCGTTGACGGTGAGGAGACCGAGCGACGGCGGGCAGTCGATGAAGACGTAATCGACGCCGATCTGGTCGAGGATCTCGTCGGAGAGCGCCTCCTTGAGCCGCGTCTCGCGGTTGGCCATGGAGACGAGTTCGATCTCGGCGCCGGCGAGGTCGATCGTCGCGGGGACGCAGAACAGGTTCGACGACTGCTCGCTGACGGCCGCCGCTTCGGCGAGTGACACCTCGCCGATGAGGACCTCGTAGATGGACGGCGTACCGGAGCGGTGGTCGATGTCGAGCGCGGTGCTGGCGTTGCCCTGGGGATCGAGGTCGATCACCAGAGTCTTCAGGCCGTGCACGGCGAGTGCGGCGGCGAGGTTGACGGTGCTCGTTGTCTTGCCGACGCCGCCCTTCTGGTTGGCGACCGTCAGCACTCGGCGACGGGTCGGGCGGGGGAGCGTGCCCTCCTTCGGGTGCAGGACGCTCGCGGCGCGGACGGCTTCTTCGGCGATCGGCGTCCAGCCCAAGTCGTGGCCGGTGCTCGCAGGGTCGGACGGGCGGGGATTCACCGGTCTCGACACCTCCTCTTGATAGACGACTCGTTGGCGTTCGGACCGCGGTGTTTCACGTGGAACGTCGCGGCCGCACTCGTACGCTTAGCTCCGCCTGCCGCGAGGCCGAGACGGCTTCGGTGGCAGGCGGCGGATCATCACGACCGTGCTGGGAACCTCGAGTACTACTTTCCCGCACTCGGCGAGTTCTGGATCGGCACCGCCGGCCTTCCGCACAGCCACGCGGTCCCGCTCGATTTCCTCTCCCGCGCTGGCACCCTTGAGCGCAACCAGACGACCTTCGGGGCGAACCAGCGGAAGACACCAACCTGCGAGGCGAGCGAGAGGAGCAACAGCGCGAGCGGTGACGACGTCTGCCCCACCCAGCTGCTCACGCACAGACCGCTCCTCGGCGCGTCCACGCACGATGGTGATCGGGAGTTCCAGCTTCTCGGCGACCTCGGCCAGCCAATCGACCCGGCGGGCCATGGGTTCGAGAAGAACGATAGCGAGGTCGGGCCGAGCGATCGCCAGCGGTACACCCGGAAGCCCAGCCCCCGACCCGACGTCCACCACGCGCGCCCCGTCAGGAATCTGCTCCCCGATCACGGCCGAGTTCAGCACGTGCCGCTCCCACAATCGCTCCACCTCACGCGGCCCGATCAGTCCTCGCTCGACCCCGTGCGTAGCCAGCAGCTCCACGTATCCGGCCGCCCGATCCACCCGCTCCCCGAACACCTCCACCGCCGCGGTCCGCACCATTGCGGTGGCGCCGTCCAAGCTCACGCAACCCACTCCTCGCTCCGCGCGTTTCACGTGAAACGCGCTCGTTCGATTGTCCCCGATGCCGCGCCCAAATCGAGCCGACAGACCGCAACTGTGGACAACTCCACTCGGGGAGCCGAGCATCCACAGCCATGTTCCACGTGAAACCGCCGCAGCGGTGGGTGGCGGTGGCGGCGTTTCACGTGAAACGCCACGGTTGTAATTCCCCTCGGGCGTGCGCGGGGTTGTGGCGCCGCAACACCAAGCGACAACGACCGACTTAGCGGCTCGTAGTCGAGCGAGAGGATCGACCTTCTTTGCGCTTCACGCTGGAGCCGTTGGCCCTGTCGAACTTGCCGTGCGCCCGCCAGTGGACGCACGGCAACGGCGACGCATGAGCCGGGAGGTGCTCCGAGCTGAGACCCCGGCAGCCGAGAGCCAGCACCCCATCGTCGAGGGTGTCGCCTGGAAGCCGGGCGGCCCCTTGAAGTGGAGCGCTCCTCGCCGGTCGGGGGAGAGCCCGCTGAGCTGGGCGAGTGTTCACAACTGCCCGCCGGGCCCATGGGCCGTCTGACGGGAGGGCCCACAAGTCAGGAGGCATACACGAGCCCGACGAGTCAGGCCGTGATGGAGAGTCGAACGACGACCAACCTGATTCAGCGATTGCCACACGGCCCCGAGGCACGCCCGGGTTCGCCCACGCGCATCCGCCACTCGATGAAAGTCCACGGGAGGCGGGCCGCGCCGAGGCAAACCGAACGGGGACGAGGGGGATGCAGCCGCCGCGAGCTTGGTCGCGTGCGAGCGGCTCGGGATCGAGGGGGAGTCATGTCCGGAGGTCTCGAAGCCGCTGGGAGTTTCTCGTGATCTGCGGGACCCGGCAACGTCAGTGTCGGCGCGGATCCGCCAATCGAGGACAGGCTCAGCGATGGGCGGTGACCGCGATGGAGCGGGTGTGCTGTCGGGCGCGATGCGGTGGCACCTGAACAGGAATGCGTTCGAGGCCAGCTGTGGTCCCGCTGCCGAGTAGGCACGCCCGGGCTCGTCAGCTCGACGGCTTCAGAAAAACGCGGCGATCCCGCGGTGCGACACGGCAGGCCAACCGGTGGGCAGACCCGAAGGTACGGCGAGCACTCCGGAGCCCCGAGTCCAGCAGGCAGGGCGATTCGGCGATGGCGGCGCTGTGACAGGCACAGCGCCTGCCGCAGTGCGGCGCTCACGCCAGTGCGGCGGGTGTGGCATTGGCGGCGCATACGGCAGGAAGCGTGACGGGCGCGGTAGGCCCGGCAGCAGAGGGTGCGACATCAAAAGCGGGAGCGAAAGCTTGGCGGGTATGGCGGCAGAGCAAGCGGAAAGCTCCGCGAGTGCGCCAGGACGGCGGATGGTGCGCGCATGCGCTGCAGGCAGAGAGACGAGCGCAGCGCGCGGAGGAGCGCAATTCGAAGCGCCGGCGTGGAGGCGACAGCTGGGCGGAAGCAGTAGTTCTACCGACCACGAGCACGGGCGCAGCGGGTCCAGCAGGCAGCGCGAGTAGCACAGCATCACCGGCCCATCGCCAGCCTAGCGGCGCAGCAACGCGGCACACACACAGCTCGGCACAGACCGCGCGGCGGCCAGGTGGAGGCAGCAGCGTGACGGAGTCAGGAGCTCGGCTCGTGCCCGAGCGCAGCGGGAGCAGCAACACCGCAGAGGAGCAGCCTTGGCGGAAGTAGGTGCTTCGCGCGAGCAGCAGCGCAGTGAGAGCGGCAGCGCCGCGGGAGTAGATGCTTGGCGGAAGCAGGAGCGCGGCGAGACCAGGAGCGCAGCGGAGACAGCAGCGCCGTGCGAGTAGGTGCTGGGCGCGAGCTCAGCGAGGCAGTAGCCGAAGCGGAAGCAGCAGCGCCGCGGGAGTAGGCGCTCGGCGCGTGCAGCAGCGCGGCAGGAGTAGGCGCTCGGCGGAATTAGGACCCTGCGCGAGTTGGAGCGCGGCGGAAACAGCAGCGCGTCGGGAGTAGGCGCTCGACGCGAGCACAGCGGGGCCGAAGCGGAAGCAGCAGCGCCGCGCGAGTAAGCGCTCGGCGGAAGTAGGAGCTCGGCGCATGCAGGAGCGCGGCGGGAGCCAGCGCTCGGCGGGATACGCCGCTCGGTGGAGGTAGGAGTGCCGCGCGAGTAGGAGCCCGGCGCGAGTAGCAGCTCGGTGGAGGTAGGAGTGCCGCGCGAGTAGGAGCCCGGCGCGAGTAGCAGCTCGGCGGAAGTAGGCGCTCGGCGCGAGCAGGAGCGCCGTGCGCGTAGCAGCGCGGCGTAAGCAGGAGCCCGGCGCGAGCAGGAGCGCCGTGCGCGTAGCAGCGCGGCGTAAGTAAGAGCGCCGCGAGAGCAGGCGCTCGGCGGGAGTGAGAGCGCCGCGCGCAGGCACTCGGCGGAAACATCAGCACCGCGAGAGCAGGCGCGCCGCGCAAGGAAGAGCGCGGCGGAAACAGCAGCCCGGCGCGAGCGAGTGGGTACCTGAAGCCGCAAAGAGCTGCCAGTGTGCGGCGAGGGGGGTGGCAGCGCCGTAGGCCCGACAAGCGCAGCTGAAGCCGAGAGGTATCGACATAGCGCGAACGGCACGGCAGGGGCCTGAGCGCGGCCAGCGGCGTAATGCTGCAAAGAGCTGCCAACCGTGACACGAGAGGTGCGGCAGAGCCGTGAGGACCACTAGCGCGGTTAGAGCTGCAAAGAGGTGCCAGTGTGACACGAAAGGCGCGGCAGAGCCGTGGGCACGGCTGAAGCCGCCGGGCTGCCAGCACAGCGCGAGGGCGCGGCAACGCCGTGAGCGCGGCTGAAGCCGCCGAGCTGCCGCCGCAGAGCGAAGGGCGCGGCAACACCGTGAGCGCGGCTGAAGCCGCCGAGCTGCCGCCGCAGAGCGAAGGCGCGGCAACACCGTGAGCGCAACTGGCGCGGCTGAAGCCACGGAGCTGTCGCCACATGACGAAGGGCGCTGCAACGCCGACCCCGAAGCACCGAGCACCGAGCACCGAGCACCGAGCACCGAGCACCGAGCACCGAGCACCGAGCACCGAGCACCGAGCACGAAAGCATCAAGTGCCGCGAACCAGCGAAACAACCCCGGGCGAAAGAAGCGGCCCACCGGATCATCCGGTGAGCCGCTTCTGCTCAGTGCTCCTCAGTACTCCGCACTACATCCCGCACCTCAGCAACGGGGGAGAAGGCCTTAGCCCTCCGGGAAAATCACCACGCGGCGCTTCGGGTCTTCGCCCTCGCTTTCGCTGGTGACGCCGTCCACGGTGGCCACGGCGTCGTGCACGACTTTGCGTTCGAAGGGGCTCATGGGCTGCAAGCGGACGCGCTCGCCGCTCGACAGGACGGACTCGGCGGTGGAGCGGCCGAGTTCGCGGAGCTCTTCGCGGCGGTCGGCGCGCCAGCCGGCGATGTCGAGCATCAGGCGGCTGCGGGAGCCGGTTTCCTGCTGGACGGCGAGGCGCGTCAGCTCCTGCAACGCTTCCAGCACCGTGCCGCGGGGGCCGACGAGCTTTTCGAGGTCCTCGCCGCCGTCGATGCTGATGATGGCGCGGCCGGCTTCGACGTCGAGGTCGATGTCGCCGTCGTAGTCGAGCAGGTCGAGCAGGCGCTCGAGGTAGTCGCCGGCGATGTCACCTTCCTGCACGAGCATGTCGTCGCCGCTCTGCTTCTGCTCATCAGCAGAGGCAGAGGTGGCGGCGGCGGGGGAGGCCGTGGCCTCTTCGTCCTGATCGGCGTCGATCGTGTCGACCGTCTCCGACATCATTCGTCTCCTCTCCAGGCCGGATCCGCGTCAGCGACGCTTCCGGCCCGACTTCCTGGTCGAGTCCTTGAGGAGTCCGGGAACCCCGGTTCCGTTCTCCTTGTTCGATCCGTTCTGGGCCGGCTGCTGCGCCGGCTTCGACGGGGTCGCCTTGGTATCCGGCTCGGACGAAGCGGCAGTGGGCTTCTTGCTCTCGACGTCCGAACCGCCGGAGCCCTTCGTCTGCGCGAAGCCGTGCGCCGAACCCGCCTTGGTCACGTTGCCCTGGCGCTGACCGTTGCCGGACGGGTTGTTCTTCTTCTGCTGCACCGGCTTCTGGCCGACCTTCGGAGCCGTCGGCTTCTGCCCCGGCTTCGGTCCGAGCGACGCGCGCTTCTCCGCGGCCTCCGCCTTGCGCGCGGCCTCTTCCTTGTCGATGCGCGTGTACACGAGCCGCTGCTGCATCAGCGTCCAGCCGTTGTTCGCGAGCCAGTAGAAGAGCAGGCCGAGCGGGAACAGCGCACCGAACACGAGCACACCGAGCGGGAAGATGTACATCGTCAGCTTGTTCATGATCGCGGTCTGCGGGGTGGCCGACGCGGCGTTCTGCCGGGCCACCGAGTGCCGCGCGGTGAGGTGCGTGGCGATCGATGCGATGATCATCAGGGGTAGCGCGACGGGAAGCACGTTCCAGTGGAACCCGGGAGCCGCGACGCTGCCGCTGACCACCCCGACGCCGTTGTAAACCGCTTCACCGAGGTTGACGCCGAAGAGCTTCGCGGTGACGTAGGACTGCACGTCGTGCTGGTTGAAGAAGTAGTTCTCGGTCTTCACGCCGCCGCCGGGGGGCTGGATCGTGAAGGCGCGCAGCACGTGGTTCAGGCCGATGAACACCGGGACCTGGAGAAGCATCGGAAGACAGCTGCCCAGCGGGTTGACGCCGTGCTCGCGCTGGAGCTTCTGCATCTCCTGCGCCTGGCGCTGCTTGTCGTTCGCGTACTTCTTCTGGAGCTTCTTCATCTCCGGCGCGAAGTCTTGCATCTTCTTCATCGACCGGACCTGGTTCACGAACGGCTTGAACATGATGCCGCGGATCGTGAACGTCAGGAAGATGATCGCGAGGATCCAGGAGATCGCCGATGCTTCCCCGAACGCGAACCCGAATACCTTGTGCCAACACCACAAGATGAAGGACACGGGGTAGTAGATGAAATCGAGCACTGAGCTACTCCTCGATCGGTGTTTCAGGCATGTGGTGGCGCCACGAGAACTTCTCGGGTACCGGATCGCGGCCCGGCGGTGTCCACGGGCCGCAGCGCAGCAGCCGGCGCAGCGCGAGGTAGGAGCCGCGGCCGGCACCGTGCCGGGTCAGGGCTTCGACTGCGTACGCGCTGCAGCTCGGGTAGAAGCGGCAGGCCGGTGGCAGGAACGGCGAGATCGCCTTGCGGTAGAGCTTGATGGGGAGGAGCAGCACCCAGGCGACCGGACCGGGACGGCGCGGGGCCGCTTCCTCGGTGACGTCGGCGCCGCCGTGGGTGTGCTCGGGAGTGGCTTGCATTGCCTTACACCGCTGATCCGTGGTCGGGGGCCGCGTCCTGCTGACGCGGTTGCCGGGGAGCACCTTCCCCGGCGGTGCGGCGGGACGAGGTGAGTCCGAGCCGGCGCAGCGCCGCGTCGAGATCGGCGCCGAGCTCCGCGCTCGAAGCGGACGCCGCCGGAGGTAATGCCCGTACGACCAACGAGCTGCCCGGGGGCAGTGTTCCGAGTCGAGCCGAAACGAGATGACGCAGCTGCCGGGTCACCCGGTGGCGCACCACCGAGTTCCCGACGGCCTTGCTCACCACAAAACCCGCCCTGGCCGCATCGGGTGCGGCCGCGGACGGGTCCGTGGTCAACGCGTGGACGACGAGGCGGCGCCTGCCTGCCCGGGAGCCCCGGCGGAGAACGACCCGAAAGTCCTCACTCCGCCGTAGACGTGCGGCTGCGGGCAGCACGGCGCGCCTCGACGAGCCGGATCAGGCGGACAGCGAGGCGCGGCCCTTGCGACGACGAGCGCCCAAGATGGCACGGCCGGCACGGGTCCGCATGCGGAGGCGGAAACCGTGGGTCCGCGCGCGTCGGCGGTTGTTCGGCTGGAAAGTGCGCTTGCCCTTGCTCACTGCTACTCCTGTGTCTCGGCCGTCGGGCGACGGATTTTCGGCCGTCTACCGGCATGTCGTGCGGTCGCACGGCAGTCTCTGGTGTCTCCTACCAACGTGTGGCCTCGTCACGACGAGCGACGACATACGTGGGCACGCGAAACGCACCCGTCGCTTACGGGAGACCTTACGAGGGTACGCACCCCGGTCGTGAGCCGTGTAGGCACCCCCTCCGCCACGCTGGGCAACCGGCGCGCGACCTCGGGTTTGCCCACGCCGGGGCACCGAATGGCAACACGCCGTACACCGTGAAAAGCTTGCGCTCAACGATGCCTTGTGGCAGCGGACGAGGCTTGTTAGCGTGCCTCTTCCGGGTCGCCCGGTCTCGTGGCGAGCGGCGTTGTCGCCACCGGGGTGTGGAGGCGCCCACGGCGAACGTCGAGCCCGCAGGGTGAACGGCTGCGGGCAGCCGTACATTAGTGCACAGCTGTGGACAACTATGTGGATATTCGCTGTGCCCGCGCGCAGGTCGGTCCAAGATGACGTCCAGGGGAGAGTTTCGCGGGCGTGCTTGGGGTTGATTCCGCCGTTCACGCCGACGACGGGAGGGGAGCCAGACAGGTGTCCGAGCACCAGCACAATCTGGGCGTCATCTGGGAGCAGGTGGTGCGGGAGCTGTCCGACGGCACCCTCTCGCCGCAGCAACGGGCCTGGATGCGGGTGACGAGGCCGATCGGCCTGCTCGACGGCACCGCCCTCCTGGCCGCCCCCAGCGACTTCGCGAAGGAAGCGATCGAACGCGCGCTGCGGGGTGCCATCACCGACGCGCTCTCCCGCCGGCTCGGCCGCGCCGTCTCGCTCGCCGTGAAGGTCGACAGCACCGAGGCCGTCGCGCCCGCGCCGCGCTACGTGCCCTCACCCGCTCGAGTGGAAAACGGACATCCCGACCACAGCCGCGTCGACCACGGTCACCTCGACACCCGGCACCTCGAGGACACGCGCCACCTCGACACCCGCCACCTCGACACCAGCCACATCGAGGACACGCGCCACCTCGACACCCGCCACATCGACACCAGCCACATCGAGGACACGCGCCTCGACACACCCCGCCCGGACAACGGCCGTCCCGAGAACGGTGCGCCGCAGCGCCCGCCGATCGGTGGCGCCTCCCTCGCCGCCGCGCGCGCCGCTCGGCCCGAGCCGCCGCGGCAGCGCCCGGTACCGCAGCCGGCCCCGATCGAGGAGTCCGACGACCCGAACGAGGAAGTGGACGAGGAAGGCGAAGCTCTCGCCGCCGTCCACGAGATCTGGCCCACGTTCTCCGGCCAGCCGATCGCCGGGCAGCCCTACACCGCGCCCGCGCAGCCGCAGACGTCGAAGACGAAGCTGAACGAGAAGTACACGTTCGACACGTTCGTGATCGGCGCGTCCAACCGCTTCGCCCACGCGGCCGCGGTGGCCGTGGCCGAGGCACCGGCCCGCGCGTACAACCCGCTGTTCATCTGGGGTGAGTCCGGCCTGGGCAAGACGCACCTGCTGCACGCCGTGGGGCACTACGCGCAACGGCTGTTCCCCGGCATGCGCGTGCGCTACGTCTCGACCGAAGAGTTCACGAACGACTTCATCAACTCGCTGCGCGACGACCGCAAGGTCGCCTTCCAGCGCCGCTACCGCGACATCGACATCCTGCTCGTGGACGACATCCAGTTCCTGGAGGGCAAGGAAGGTACGCAGGAAGAGTTCTTCCACACCTTCAACACCCTCCACAACGCGAACAAGCAGATCGTCGTCAGCTCCGACCGCCCGCCCAAGCGCCTCGAAACGCTGGAGGACCGGCTGCGGACGCGGTTCGAGTGGGGCCTGATCACCGACATCCAGCCGCCCGAGCTCGAAACGCGCATCGCCATCCTGCGCAAGAAGGCCGCGCAGGACCGGCTGGCCGTGCCGGGTGAGGTGCTGGAGTTCATCGCCTCGCGGGTGGAGGCCAACATCCGCGAGCTGGAGGGCGCGCTGATCCGCGTGACCGCGTTCGCGTCGCTCAACCAGCAGGCCGTGGACACCTCGCTCGCCGAGATCGTGCTGCGCGATCTGATCCCCGACTCCCACGCGCCGGAGATCACGGCGCCGACCATCATGGGCGTCACGGCGGAGTTCTTCGACGTCACGCTCGACGACCTGTGCGGGCCCGGCAAGACGAAGGCGCTAGCCACGGCTCGACAGATCGCGATGTACCTCTGCCGCGAGCTCACGGACATGTCGCTGCCGAAGATCGGGCAGACGTTCGGCGGCCGCGACCACACCACCGTGATGCACGCGGACAAGAAGATCCGCAAGGAGATGGCCGAGCGCCGGCGCATCTACGACCAGGTGCAGGAACTCACGTCGCGCATAAAGCAGCGCGCGAGGCAGTGACACAGGCTCTGTGACTCGGGCTCTGTGACTCGGGCTCTGAAAAAAGGGCGTCGCCTTCGGGCGGCGCCCTTTTTCAATGCCCGCGGCCGTGAGAGGCCGCCATCCACACCGGACGGCCGCCACGAGCCACCACGAGCGCGCCGTTTCCCTTACCACACAACATCTTCCGCCTCGCCACGGCTCCAACGTGGACGAAGCACGCGTACACAAGCGACGCACCCGAAGCGAGCGGCGTGTGCCTTCGCCCACGTACGCACGCGTACGCAACCATCCCCAACCCCATTGATACACAAGGAGTTCTCCCCACCCTGTGCGCAGTTTGTGCACAACTCCAGCAGATCTCCCAGCTGCACCGACGCCGAAACGGTCCACATCCCGCCCACACGGAATCCACAGCCTTTCCACAGGGCTGTCCACGGGGATTCCACAGGTTGCCCACACTTGATCCACATCGGGCGCCCGTCACTCTCCAGGGCGATTCGGGGCCGTTCGGACGCCCACAGAACCTGGGTACAACTCCCCTCACAGCTGGGGACAACCATGGGGACAACTGCCCTCGGATGTGGATGGATCGGGCCGCCGCCGAAACCATCCACGGATCGCCCGAACCATCCACCGATCCACCACCAGGACTCTCCACACGCCGCCGCACCGTCCGACCTGCGCGAACGAGCTCTGTCCACACAACCCACAGCCCCTATTACTGCTACTGCTCTTAGATCTTTTGAAAGAAAGAACAAAACAAAAACAGGCGATGGACGAAGTTGGGGACAAGCCGTCGAGCCTGTCGCCTTGTCGACAAAGTCAAGGGGAGGCCGAGGTGACGGGACCCCCGGCGACGGCCTAACGTGGATGCCTGCACCTGGTCCGTTCCTGTGCGCCGATCCCGGCACGCCGAAACGGGCCGGCCCGGTGGGGACTCGGTCGCGGCGTACTGGCGCAGTACTCGTGAACCGCCAGCCGCCGACCCTTCACGAGCCGAGGGGCTCGGCTGTCGAAAGGATGCGCGCATGAAGATCCGCGTCGAGCGCGACGGGCTTGCCGACGCCGTCGCCTGGGTGGCCAGGAGCCTCCCGTCCCGGCCTCCGGTGCCGGTGCTGGGCGGTGTGCTGCTCGACGCGGGTGCGGACGGGGAGTCCGACGCGCTGACGGTGTCCGGGTTCGACTACGAGGTCTCCGCCACGGTGGGTGTGCCCGCGACGATCGCCGACGGCGGCCGCCTGCTGGTCTCCGGCCGTCTCCTGGCCGACATCACCAAAGCGCTGCCCGCGCAGCCGGTCGAGATCTCGGTCGACGGCGCCCGCGCCACCATCACGTGCGGCTCCGCGCGCTTCTCCCTGCCGACCATGCCTGTCGAGGACTACCCCCAGCTGCCGAGCCAGCCCGCGTTCGCGGGTGAGCTGACCGGCGACACGTTCGGCCAGGCCGTGACCCAGGTCGTCACCGCCGCCGGCAAGGACGACACGCTCCCGATGCTCACCGGCATGCGCCTGGAGATCTCGGGCGAGACCCTCACCCTCGTGGCCACCGACCGCTTCCGCCTCGCCATGCGCGAGTTCACCTGGAAGCCCGCCGAGGGCCTGCCCGACGCCGCGGTGCTCGTGCCCGCGCGCACGCTCGCCGAAGCCGCGAAAACGCTCGGCGGCGCCGGCAGCACCGTGCGGCTCGCCCTCGCCAGCGGCGAAGGCCTGCTCGGGCTTTCGGGCAACGGCCGCTACACGACCACCCGCCTCCTCGACGCGGAGTTCCCGCCCTACCGGCAGCTGCTGCCGGCGACCCACACGTCGCGTGCCGTGATCGAGGTTTCGGCGCTCGCCGAGTCGATCAAGCGCGTTTCCCTGGTCGCCGAACGGGGTACGCAGGTGCGGCTGGAGTTCGCCGATGGATCGCTGCGGCTTTCCGCCGGTGGCGACGACGAGGGGAGCGCCGAAGAAGAGCTGCAGGTCGACTACGAAGGCGAACCGGTCACCATCGCCTTCAACCCCGGCTACCTCGTCGACGGGCTCGGCGCGCTGCACAGCGACCGCGCGGAGCTCACCTTCACCACCCCGAACCGGCCGGCGCTCATCAAGCCCGCCGACGCCGAGGGCAACGTCGTCCCCGGTTATCTCTACCTGCTGATGCCGGTCCGCCTCCCGGGCTGACCGGTCGTCCACCACCGCGGATTTCGTTACTACCTAAGGGGATCTCATGGTTCAGCTCGGTCTCGTGGGCCTGGGCAAGATGGGCTTCAACATGCGCGAGCGGCTGCGTGCCGCCGGGCACGAGGTCGTGGGCTACGACCGCAACCCGGCCGTCAGCGACTCCGAGTCGCTCGCCGACCTGGTGTCCAAACTGGAGGGTCCGCGCATCGTCTGGATCATGGTCCCCGCCGGTGACCCGACGCGGGCGACCGTGGTGGAGCTCAGCCAGTCGCTGTCCGAGGGTGACCTCGTGATCGACGGCGGCAACTCGAAGTTCACCGACGACAAGCTGAACGCCGAGCTGCTCGCGGCCAAGGGCATCGGCTACCTCGACTGCGGTGTGTCCGGTGGCGTGTGGGGCAAGGACAACGGTTACGGCCTCATGGTCGGCGGCGCCGAGTCCGACGTCGCCCGCGCGATGCCGATCTTCGACACGCTGCGTCCGGAAGGCCCGCGTGAAGAAGGCTTCTCGCACGCCGGCGAGGTCGGTGCGGGTCACTACGCGAAGATGATCCACAACGGCATCGAGTACGGCATCATGCAGGCCTACGCCGAGGGCTTCGAGCTGCTCGAAGCCGCGCACGTGGTCAAGGACGTGCCCGCGGTGATCAAGGGCTGGCAGCGCGGCACCGTCGTGCGCTCGTGGCTGCTCGACCTGCTGGTGCGCGCGCTGGAGGAAGACCCGGAGCTCGACGACCTCGAGGGTTACGTCGAAGACTCCGGCGAGGGCCGCTGGACGCTGGAAGAAGCCGTGAACAACGCGGTGCCGGCGCCGGTGCTCTCGGCCGCGCTGTTCGCACGCTTCTCCTCGCGGCAGAAGGACTCCGCCGCGATGCGTGCCGTCGCGGCGCTGCGCAACCAGTTCGGTGGCCACGCCGTGAAGAAGGCCGGGAGCTAGCCTCCCCCGCTCGTGTATCTGCGACATCTCCAGGTCACCGACTTCCGGTCCTGGCCGCAAGCCGACCTCGCCCTCGAACCGGGGCCGGTCGTGCTCGTGGGCCAGAACGGCCGGGGGAAGACGAACCTGCTCGAGGCGATCGGCTACGTCGCGACCCTGGGTTCCCACCGGGTCGCGACGGACGCCCCGCTGATCCGGCACGGGTGCGAGCGCGCGCTCGTGCGCGTCGCCGTGGTCAACGACGACCGCGAGCTCACGGTCGAGCTCGAGATCACGGCCGGGCGCGCCAATCGCGCCCGCGTGAACCGGGGCGCGGTCGGCAAGCCGCGCGACGTGCTCGGGATCCTGCGCACGGTGCTGTTCTCCCCGGAGGACCTGGCGCTCGTGCGGGGCGACCCGAGTGAGCGCCGCCGCTTCATGGACGAGCTGCTCGTGCTGCGCGCGCCGAGGTATGCGGGCGTGCGCGCGGACTATGAGAAGGTGCTGAAGCAGCGCAACGCCCTGCTCAAGACAGCCGGCAAACGCCGGACCGGCAAGGAGGACCCGTACGCGCTGTCCACCCTCGACGTCTGGGACGACCACCTGTCGGTGGCCGGCGCCCAGCTGCTCGCGGCGCGGCTGAACCTGATCGCGGACCTCGGGCCGTACGCGGCGGAGGCGTACATGGGCGTCGCGCCGGACTCGCGGCCGGCGTCGATCGCGTACAAGTCTTCGCTCGGCGAAGCGCTGCCTCCCGGCTACGGCGTGGCCGGCGGTGAGCGGGCCGACGCGGACGTGCTCCGTGAGCTGCTGCTCAAGGCGCTGGCGGACGTCCGGCGCAACGAGCTGGAGCGCGGGATCAGCCTCGTCGGCCCGCACCGCGACGAGCTCGAGCTGATCCTGGGCGAGGCGCCGGCGAAGGGTTACGCGAGCCACGGCGAATCGTGGTCGTTCGCGTTGGCACTTCGGCTCGGCAGCTACGAGCTCCTGCGTGGCGAAGCGGGTGAACCGGTGCTGCTGCTGGATGATGTGTTCGCCGAGCTCGACCGCAAACGGCGGGCGCGGCTCGCGGAGGTCGCCGCGGGTGCCGAGCAGGTGCTCATCACGGCGGCGGTGGACGAGGACGTGCCGTCGGAGCTGGCGGGGAGCCGGTTCGTGGTGGCGGATGGCGAGGTCACCCGTGCCTGAATCGCCGGAGTCCCCGGCCCCAAGATCAAGCCGGCCACGGCCGGTGATCACGGTCACACCAGTTACCCACCGATCTGGGGACAAACCTGTGGACAGTGTGGATAAACCCGTGAACCGGTTATCGCCCCGTGTGACGACACGGCCTGATGAGGGCCTTGACATCCCTCGGACGGGCAATCACCCACGCGAGGCGGCCGATTCCGGCACCGAGCGTGACGTGTCCACTGGGCCGAACGGGAAGCCCTCCGGACGGGACTTGGCGCACGCCGCGCTCGAAGCCGCCAAGGCCAAGGCGAAGGAACGGGGCGCACCCCCGAACCTGCGCCGCGGCCGGATCACAGGTGGCGGGGGCCAGAACCCGCGCCGTCGCCGCTGGTCAGGACCCGGTGCCGACGCGCGTGACCCGCAGCCGCTCGGCCGGCTCGTCTCGCGGCTGGTCTCCGACAGCGGCTGGCAGGACACGATGACCAACGCGCGCGTGTTCGGGCAGTGGGCACGGCTAGTTGGTGAAGACGTGGCCGAACACGCCCAGCCGGTGAGCCTCAAGGACGGCGAACTGACCGTGCGCGCGAGCTCCACCGCGTGGGCCACCCAGCTGCGGCTGCTGCAGAGCAAACTCATCGCGAAGATCGCCGCGGGCGTCGGCAACGGGGTCGTGAAGCGCATGCGGATCCAGGGTCCGACGGCCCCGAGCTGGCGGAAAGGGCCGCGTGTCGTGCCGGGACGCGGCCCGCGTGACACGTACGGCTGACACCGGTTGCGAGTCGGCGGGTGAGTTCCCCGAGAACCGCTTGACAACCCGCTCGCTACGAGATGACTCGCCTTTGAGCGATTTCGCGCGTCTGTGACGCAACGAGGGGTGTCCTTGCCGCATGCCAGCGCGCGCGGGCAAGTACACTGGAGGAGTAGCGAGCGTCCGCTCGGGCGAGACGAGGAGAAGCAACGCCGGTGACCGAGAACAAGAGCGAGTACAACGCGTCGTCCATCACCGTGCTCGAAGGCCTCGAAGCGGTCCGCAAGCGCCCCGGTATGTACATCGGTTCGACCGGTGAGCGCGGTCTCCACCACCTGGTCCAAGAGGTCGTGGACAACTCCGTGGACGAGGCGATGGCCGGCTTCGCGACCAAGGTCGAGGTTACGCTCCTCGCCGACGGCGGGGTACGGGTCGTCGACGACGGACGCGGCATCCCGGTCGACATTCACCCCAAGGAGCAGAAGCCGACCCTCGAGGTCGTGCTCACCATCCTCCACGCGGGTGGCAAGTTCGACAGCGACTCCTACGCGGTGTCCGGCGGTCTCCACGGTGTCGGCGTGTCGGTGGTGAACGCGCTGTCGACGAAGCTGCTGGCGGAGATCAAGGTCGGCGGCCGCAGCTGGCGCCAGGAGTACCTGAACCAGGTCCCCGGCCCGCTCGAGGACCTCGGCCCGGCCGAGGAAACCGGCACCACGATCACCTTCTGGGCGGACCCAGGCATCTTCGAGACCACCACGTACAACTTCGAGACGATCTCCCGCCGGCTGCAGGAGATGGCGTTCCTCAACAAGGGCCTCACCCTGTCGCTGCGCGACGAGCGCGTGGCCGACGAGGAGACCGAGGAAGACGCGGAGGGCAAGCAGGCCCGCGTCAAGGAGAAGGTCTACTGCTACCCCGGTGGGCTCGAGGACTTCGTCAAGCACATCAACGGCAGCAAGGACCCGATCCACGAGAGCGTCATCTCGTTCGACGCGAAGGGCACCGGCCTCGAGGTCGAGGTCGCGATGCAGTGGAACAACGGGTTCACGCCGTCGGTGTACACGTTCGCCAACACGATCAACACCCACGAGGGCGGCACCCACGAAGAGGGCTTCCGCGCGGCGCTCACCCGCGTCGTCAACGCGTACGCGCGCGATAAGAAGCTGCTCAAGGAGAAGGACGCGAACCTCACGGGTGACGACGTGCGCGAGGGTCTCGCCGCGATCGTGTCCATCAAGCTGTCCGAGCCGCAGTTCGAGGGCCAGACGAAGACGAAGCTGGGCAACAGCGAAGCGAAGACGTTCGTGCAGCAGCAGTCCAACGAGTGGCTGGGCGACTGGTTCGAGCGCAACCCCAACGAGGCGAAGACGATCATCAACAAGTCGATCTCCTCGGCGCAGGCGCGCATGGCCGCGCGCAAGGCGCGGGACCTGGTGCGGCGCAAGGGCGCGCTGGAGATCGGCGGCCTGCCGGGCAAGCTCAAGGACTGCCGCTCCAACGACCCGGGCGAGTGCGAGCTCTACATTGTGGAGGGCGACTCGGCCGGCGGTTCGGCCAAGGAAGGCCGCGACTCGATGTACCAGGCGATCCTGCCGATCCGCGGCAAGATCATCAACGTCGAGAAGGCGCGCATCGACCGCGTCCTCAAGAACACCGAGGTCCAGTCGCTGATCACGGCGCTGGGCACCGGAATCCACGACGACTTCGACATCTCAAAGCTGCGCTACCACAAGATCGTGCTGATGGCCGACGCCGACGTCGACGGCCAGCACATCACCACGCTGCTGCTCACGCTGCTGTTCCGCTTCATGAGCCCGCTGATCGAGCACGGCCACGTGTTCCTTTCACGGCCGCCGCTGTACAAGATCAAGTGGCCGCGGTCCGAGCCGGAGTACGCGTACTCCGACAAGGAGCGCGACGCGGTGATCCAAGCGGGTGTCGAGGCCGGCCGCCGGCTGCCGAAGGACGACGCGATCCAGCGCTACAAGGGTCTCGGCGAGATGAACGCCGAGGAGCTGTGGGAGACCACGATGGACCCGGCCAACCGGCTGCTCGGCCAGGTCACCCTCGACGACGCCGCGCAGGCCGACGACCTGTTCTCCGTCCTGATGGGCGAGGACGTGGAGGCCCGGCGCTCGTTCATCACGCGCAACGCCAAGGACGTGCGTTTCCTGGACGTGTAGCCGTCCGCCTTCCCCCGACTGCCCAGACCTTTCCCCGAGAAGGAACCCATGACGGAAACCTTGCCGCCGGAACACGACCGCATCGAGCCGGTCGACATCCAGCAGGAGATGCAGCGTTCCTACATCGACTACGCCATGAGCGTGATCGTGGCACGGGCGCTGCCGGACGTGCGCGACGGTCTCAAGCCGGTGCACCGGCGCGTGCTGTACTCGATGTTCGACTCCGGCTTCCGGCCGGACCGCGGGTACAACAAGTGCTCCCGCGTCGTCGGCGACGTCATGGGCAACTACCACCCGCACGGTGACTCGGCGATCTACGACGCGCTCGTGCGCCTGGCCCAGCCGTGGTCGATGCGCTACCCGCTCATCGACGGGCAGGGCAACTTCGGTTCGCCGGGCAACGACCCCGCCGCGGCCATGCGGTACACGGAGTCGCGCCTCGCGCCGCTGGCGATGCAGATGCTGGCGGACATCGAAGAGGACACCGTCGACTTCCGCGACAACTACGACGGCCGCACGCAAGAGCCCAACGTGCTGCCGTCGCGTTTCCCGAACCTGCTGGTCAACGGCAGTTCCGGCATCGCGGTCGGCATGGCGACCAACATCCCGCCGCACAACCTGCGCGAGGTCGCCGAGGGTGTCGTGTGGGCGCTGGAGAACTACGAAGCGTCCGACGACGAGCTGCTGGCCGCGCTGCTCACGCGCATCAAGGGCCCGGACTTCCCGACGAAGGCGATGATCCTTGGCACCTCGGGCATCGAGGACGCGTACCGCACCGGCCGCGGGTCCGTGCGCATGCGTGCGGTCGTCGAGGTGGAAGAGGATGCGAAGGGCCGCACCACGCTCGTCGTGTCGGAGCTGCCGTACCAGGTGAACCCGGACAACCTCGTCGAGAACATCGCGCACCTCGTGCGCGACGGCAAGCTCACGGGTATCGCCGACATCGCCGACGAGTCCAACAGCCGCTCGGGTATGCGGATCGTCATCACGCTCAAGCGCGACGCCGTGGCGAAGGTGGTGCTGAACAACCTGTTCAAGCACACCCAGCTGCAGCAGAACTTCGGTGTGAACATGCTGGCGATCGTCGACGACGTGCCGCGCACGCTGCGGCTCGACCAGATGATCCGCCACTACGTGAAGCACCAGATCGAGGTCATCGTCCGGCGGACCAAATTCCGCCTGCAGAAGGCCGAAGAGCGCGCGCACATCTTGCGCGGTCTGGTCAAGGCGCTCGACATGCTCGACGAGGTCATCGCCCTCATCCGGCGGTCGCCCTCGGCCGACGAGGCGCGGCCGGGCCTGATGGAGCTCCTCGACATCGACGAGATCCAGGCCACGGCCATCCTCGACATGCAGCTGCGCCGGCTCGCCGCCCTGGAGCGTCAGCGCATCATCGACACCCTGGCCGAGATCGAGCTGGAGATCGCGGACCTCAAGGACATCCTCGAGAAGCCCGAGCGCCAGCGCACGATCATCCGTGAAGAGCTCATGGAGATCGTCGACAAGTACGGCGACGACCGTCGCACGAAGATCATCCCGTTCGACGGCGAGGTGTCGGTCGAGGACCTGATCGCGGTCGAGGACGTCGTGGTCACGATCACGCGCACCGGCTACGCGAAGCGCACGAAGACCGACCTGTACCGCTCGCAGAAGCGCGGCGGCAAGGGCGTGCAGGGCGCCACGCTGAAGCAGGACGACATCGTGCAGCACTTCTTCGTGTGCTCCACGCACGACTGGATCTTGTTCTTCACGAACAAGGGCCGCGTCTACCGCACCAAGGCGTACGACCTGCCCGAGGCCAACCGCAACGCGCGCGGCCAGCACGTGGCCAACCTGATGGCGTTCCAGCCCGACGAGCAGATCGCCCAGGTCATCGAGATCCCGAACTACGAGGTGGCGCCGTACCTGGTGCTGGCCACGCAGAAGGGGCTCGTGAAGAAGACCAAGCTCACCGACTTCGACTCCAACCGCGCGGGTGGCCTCATCGCCATCAACCTGCGCGAAGGCGACGAGCTCGTGGGCGCCGTGCTGGCGGCGGCCGAGGACGACCTGCTGCTCGTGTCGGCCGGCGGCCAGTCGATCCGCTTCCACGCGACCGACGAGGCGCTGCGCCCGATGGGCCGCCCGACGTCCGGCGTGCTCGGCATGCGGTTCAACGACGGCGACGAGCTGCTCGGCATCAGCGTGGTCAAACCCGACAAGTTCCTGCTGGTCGCGACCGACGGCGCGTACGCCAAGCGCACGCCGATCGAGGACTACCCGGTGCAGGGCCGCGGCGGCAAGGGTGTGCTGACCATCCAGCACGACACGAAACGTGGGAGGCTGGTGGGAGCACTCATCGTCGACGAGGACGACGAGCTGTTCGCCATCACCTCGAGCGGTGGAGTCATCCGCACGCCGGCGCGCGACGTGCGCAAGGCCGGTCGCCAGACCAAGGGCGTACGGCTGATGAATCTCGGGGACGGCACAACTCTTCTCGCGGTCGCACGCAACGCGGACGAGGGGTCGGACGTCGCCAATGGTGGCGAGGACTCCGCCACGGACGCTGATGTTTCGGCTTCGGTGGAAGATGCTGTGGAGACCCCCGCCGCCGACGGCGAGGCGACCACCGCGCCGGAAGAGAGCACTGAAGAAGACGGCACGGCGCCGGAGCAGTGAGCGGCGCCCCACGCACGGGTAAGGACTGACTCTTCGTGACACCATCCGAGAAGGCAGACGGCACGGCGTCGAGCCCACCCTGGCAGCGCACCGCCAAGGACGGCGGCGGCGACTCCGAGGCGACGGTCTCGACCGGGATCGCCACCGAGGATGTGGTCTACTCGGATCATGAGCAGCACGGACCGCGCGTGAGCGAGAGCGACTACCCCACCGCGGTGAGCGGCACGGCGGCGCCCCGGCTCTTCGGAGCCGAGGGCGCCCCGCCCCCCGCACCGGCCGACGACGTGCCCCCAGCCGGCCGCACCCGCCCCACCCCGAGCGCCCTGCGCCGCCCCGGCCGCGGCCCGCGCCGCGCGTCGCTGCAGATCAAGCGCTTCGACCCGTGGTCGGTGCTGAAGCTGTCGCTCGTCCTGGGCGTCGCGATGTTCTTCGTGTGGCTGGTCGCCGTCGGCGTGCTCTACACCGTCCTCGACGGCATGGGCGTCTGGGACAAGTTGAACGGCACCTACTCGTCCCTGGTCGGCGGCGAGGGCGCCAACGCGTCCACCGAACCGCTGATCAGCGCCGGCCGCGTGTTCGGCATCGCGGCCATCCTGGGCGCGATCAACATCGTGCTGGTTTCCGCGTTGGCCACGGTTAGCGCGTTCATCTACAACGTGTCGGCGGACCTGGCGGGTGGCCTGGAAGTCACCCTGTCCGAGAGGGAGTAACCCGGTTGCAGGGCCCCTCCGGGGGTCCTGTAAAGTTCCTTCCGTTCGACGGGCCCATAGCTCAGGTGGTTAGAGCGCTTCGCTGATAACGAAGAGGTCCCAGGTTCAAGTCCTGGTGGGCCCACCCGATTGCCCGGTCATACTCGCGGAAAGCGCTCGTATGATCGGGCGTTTGTTGTTTCTGGGGGGCGACCCCCAGACCCCCACGGTGCGGACGGTGAGGGACCCAGCGTGGGTGCGTTTAGGGATCCGTGGTGCGGTGATGGCGGATCCTGCGTTGGATCGTGGGGGAAACTGTGGTGACGTTGGTGAGTCAATCGGCGGGTCACTCGTCCCTGACGTGGTCGTCAAGCGAGCGCCGCTGCGCCGCGGGATAGGGCTGGGCGCCGCCAGGGTAGGCCCGCCGCGTAGAAGGTGCGGTGGCCCAGCGTGGTGACGGCGTAGGGTCCCTCGTCCACGGCGTCGACGACCCAGGTGCCGCGATGGAGGGGCGCGCGAATCCGTGTGCTGCCAGGGCTTTTGCGAGCGCGTCGGCGCGCTCGCACGGCGTTTTTCCGCATCTACAAGGGAAATTGATGGCGTCGAGGATCGGGGCCCACCACGACGGGCGTGTGTGGCTGGGTGAGGGGTGGGACAGCGTCGCGGCGCTCGTGGACGGGCGGTGGGTCGAGCGCAGGCCGCGGCGGGATGAGGTGCGTGAGTTGTTGCGGCGCGAGACGCGGGTGATGCCGTGGCTTGCGCCGCGACTGCCGGTGCGCGTGCCGGTGCCGGTGGTGCGGCGGGAGGAGCCGTTGGTGGTGCGGCATGAGTTCGTGCCCGGCGGGCCAGTGGAAGTGCTGACGGCTGAGCACGGGCGGGTGATCGGGGAGTTCCTGCGGGTGCTGCACGCGGTGGACGTCGGCGAGGCCGCGGCGCGTGGCGTGGTGGCCGGCGATCGGGTGGAGGTGCTGGCGGAGTTCTCCGAGGTCGTCGTGCCGCGGGTCGGGGGTGCGGAGTTGCTCGACGAGGTGCGCGGCTTTCCCGTCGACGCGGTGGTGCACGCGGACCTCGGGCCCGAGCACGTGCTGGTGAACGAAGACCAGATCAGCGGCGTGATCGACTGGTCGGACGTGTGCCTCGACGACCGGGCGCGGGACCTGGCGTGGGCACTGTTCGGGGCGTCGCCGGCGTTCGCGGAGGGGGTGGCCGAGGCGTACGGCATGCCGGAAGAGTTGCACCGGCGGGCGTGGGCGTGGCACCGGCTGGGGCCGTGGTTCGAGGTCACCCACGGCGTTGCCACGGGGCAGCCCGACCTCGTCGAGTCGGGCCTCGCCGGTGTGCGCGAGCGGCTCGCCGCGCACAAATCAGCCCTGCCGGGAAGAGAAGGCCGGCAGGGCTGAACTGTCTGCGGTCGGCACGCGCACGGTCGCCTCTCGGCGAAAGGCACGACGCGGCTCCAGCCGAACGGTATTCCGCGAAGGCAAAGGTGTGAGCCCGGGGGACACGTTGGGCGCACCGACCAGTGAGTTCAACCGAGTGTCCGCCCGAGGTATTCCGTTCGGCCTGTGACGTGGCTCGCCGGTGGTTCCACGTGGAACGAAGGCCGGAACCGCCGGATCCGGCGGTCAGCGCGTGCAGTAGCATCGTGGGGTACGGAAGCAAGCTGGAAAAGGGGGCTTCGGATGAAGAAGCTGTTGGCACTCGCAGTCGTCGCGGGCGGCGTTCTGTTCGTCGTGAAGCGCAACAAGGCTGCCAAGGCCGAAGCTGACCTCTGGCGCCAGGCGACCGCCCCCTCGGGCCCGGTCTCCGCAAACGGCAGCACCCCGGCCAAGGCCGCGGACGCTTCCCGCAACTGACTCAACGCGCGGGCGGCTTCCGGGTCGCCCGCGCTCGGGGCTGTAGCTCAATTGGTAGAGCACCGCCTTTGCAAGGCGGGGGTCAGGGGTTCGATTCCCCTCAGCTCCACATAGGTTGACCAGCGTTTCATCGCTACACCACGATCTCAGTGGATCTCTGCCAGCCATGGTGACCACGAATGCTCTCAAGATCGTCGCTCGGAAGTCTGATCATGAGCCCCGAGAGCGGGGCCAATGGGGCCAGTCAGGTGTTCTCGGGTCATGCCAGAACGGCGGGAGCCGCGGTTGTCCGGTTGGACGGCAGCGGCTCCCGCCGTTCTGGCATGACGAGACTCACCGGTCGATCGCAGTTGCCTTGGGCCGGGTGCGGGTGGGAGTGGCCCGGGGTTCGCCGCAGTGGGCGCAGGTGATCATGCGCCGGGCCTGGCGCGGTGCCACGACGCCCGGCGCCGAGGCCGGAAAGGTTTGGATGGCCACGTGCACAAGGCAGGTGGCGGCGCCGCAGTGCACACAGACCCCGACGGCCGGTTCGCTCATGCCTTGTGTCGCGCAGTCGATGCAGATCATGGTTCTCCTTGAAAAACGGCGGGAGAAGACACGGTAAGCAGATCTCCGTCGGATAACGATGTTCTCGTTCGCGAGTAGTGCGACATCACATCGCAGGTGCCGTCGGCGAGGCCGGGCATGCGAGGTTCGCGATGCGGTCGAGCTCCCGGAAAGCGCCGACTGGCTCGCTCTGTTGTGTCCTCTGGGCGTGCACCTCTCGACCCTCGGTCGTGGTCGCCCGCTGCGGTGAGCGTTAGGCGTCGGGGCGGAGTTCGAGCAGGCAACGCTGCGAAGTCAGGTCCGTGACGGAGTCCACCACCAGGCCGTGGGGCGCGGCGAGGGCACGGAACTCGTCGAGGCGACGTTCGCGGCCGCCGAAGATCGTCAGCATGGCGAGGGCGCTTTCGGTGTTCTCGTGGTGGCCGGTGACGGGTTCGACGACGAGGACGCGGCCGGCGGGCGCGGCGGCTTCGGCGCAGCGGGCGAGGATTTGGTGGGCGTGCGCGTCGTCCCAGTCGTGGAGGATGTCGACGAGGAGGTAAGCGTCGGCGCCGGGCGGGAGGGGGTCGAAGAAGCTGCCGGCGGTGACCTCGACGCGCTCGTCGAGCCCGTGGGTGCAGAAGGTGCGCCGGGCCTCGGCGGCGGTCGGGGGCAGGTCGAGCAGGTGGCCGTGCAGCGTGGGGTGCGCGGTGAGGATCGCGGCGAGCACGTCACCGCGCCCGCCGCCGACGTCGACGATCGTCGGGAAGCGCGACCAGCCGAAACCGGTCACGAGCTGGGGGATCTGTTCGTGGAGGCGCAGCGTCATCTGGCGGTCGAAGGACTCGCGCAGCGCCGCGTCGGAGGCCAGGTCGGTCCAGAAGCCCTGGCCGTAGCGGCACGGGTAGGCCGCCTCGCCGGTGGTGATGCTGTGCGCGAGCTCGACGAACGCCAGCTCGGCGCGGCCGCCGGCGGTGTTGAGGTCGAGGAGCGTCGCGGTGAACTCGTCGCGGAGGTGTTCGCCGTACTCGGTGGTGCGGTAGCCGGCCGGGGTTCGGTCGACGACACGCAGCGTCGTGAGGTGGTCGAGCAGGAGGCCGAGCGCGACGGGGTTCACGTGGAGCTCGGCCGCGAGCACGTCGGCGGTCGCGGGCGAGCCGAGCCGCGCCGGCAGGTCCAGGGTCACGGCGACCCGCAGCGCCATCGGCGTCGCCAGGCCGGCCAGGCGGCGCAGGGAGTTCGTAGGGGTCACGAAGATCTACTCTGCCGGGCGGGTCAACCGAAAAAGAGGAGAGCCGATGCGTCCCCACGTGCTGCTGAGCGTCGCGACGAGTGTCGATGGCGCGATCGACGACACGACCCCCGAGCGGCTGCTCCTGTCGAACGCCGAGGACTTCGACCGCGTCGACCAGGTGCGCGCGGAGTCCGACGCGATCCTCGTCGGCGCGGGCACGATCCGCGCCGACAACCCGCGCCTGCTGGTCAACAGCGAGCAGCGCCGCGCCGAACGCGTGCGGGCGGGCAAGCCGGCGTATCCGCTGAAGGTGACCGTGACGGCATCGGGCGAGGTGGATCCGGAGTGGAAGTTCTGGCACCACGGCGGGGAAAAGCTCGTCTACACCACCGAAACGGGCGCGCCGACCGTCCGCGAGCGGCTCGGCGGGCTGGCCGAAGTCGTCGCCCTCGGCTCCCACGTCGACTTCGGCACGCTGCTCGACGACCTCGGCGCCCGCGGCGTCCGGCGCCTCATGGTCGAGGGCGGCGGTCAGATCCACACGGCCCTGCTTTCCCAAGGCCTCGCCGACGAACTCCACCTCGCCATCGCGCCGCTCGTGGTCGGGGACGCCGCCGCGCCGCGGTTCCTGCTGCCCGCGCGCTACCCGGGTGGACGGATGCGGCTGGTGGACGCGCGGGCGATCGGCGACGTCGTGTTGATCCGCTACGCGCCCAAGGACCGGTGAAAGGTCGCGCGCAGCGACGCAGATCGTGGCCGTGAAGTGGCGGCTGTACCCCAGCGCGGTCGAGGCCGCCGAACTGGCCTTCGACCTGCTGACGAGCGGGCTGGGGTCGCTCGATCAGCGGTGAATCCACAGGTCGTGGGGTGTGCGCCCCGGCTGGAAACCGCAGGACGTGGCGAGCGCGGCGGCGTCGGCGAAGCCGTGGCCCACCAGCTCGGGCGCGTGTGCGTCGCTTCCGAAGGAGAGGGTGCGGCCGCCTTCGGTGGTCCACCAGAGCAGGATTTCGCGCGGCAAGGGGACTTTCGTGTTGAGTTCGAGCGCGCGGCCGCTGCCCGCCAGGGTGCGCAGGACCGTGCGGAACTCGTCCTCGAAGTCCGTGGCGACAAAAGGTTTTGACGAGGGCCAGGTGCGCAGGGCGTAGTCGATGTGGGCCAGGATCTCGAAATCGGCCGTCGACTCGACCAGGCCCAGGACTTCGCCCAGGTACGAGCGCAGCAGGCCATCCGCCGGGCGGTCCGCGATCACGCTGAGCTCGTAGTGAGCAGTTCCCTCGGGGAGCGAGTGGACCGATCCCAGCACCCGTTCGAAGTGGTGCGCGGTCAACAGCGCGTCGGCCTGTGGGCGGTGCCAGTGCGGCTCACTCAGCTCCACGCCGGAGAGGATGCGCAGGTCGGGGAACCGTTCCCGGCACTCCCGCACGCACGCCAGGTAACCCT
The DNA here is from genome assembly GCF_053602515.1 of Amycolatopsis sp. NPDC004368. NCBI lineage: Bacteria > Bacillati > Actinomycetota > Actinomycetes > Pseudonocardiales > Pseudonocardiaceae > Amycolatopsis > Amycolatopsis sp. NPDC004368. The sequence goes on from NZ_JBSGDT010000001.1 coordinate 489,283, forward strand.
CGACGTCGAGCGCCGGTGGTTCCAGCACGCCGTCCGCACGCAGCCGCACGCGGAAGTGGTCGGGGAGGTGCGGGCGGATCGGCGGGGGGATGAGCCACGGTGTGAGGTCGGCGTGCTCGGTGAACGCCAGCGAAGGCAGGCCGAGGTCGGTCGCGCGTTGGCACGAGCGGATCATCGAGCCCGTCACCGTGTCCCACGACCACTCGGTGTGGACGTGGCTGTCCTGTGGCAGCACGCCCCCCAGGCTACGAGTTGGCGCGCAGCACCGAAATCGCGCGAACGGTGGCGTAGCCGCGCCATTCGAGCGACGCCGTCGGCGAGAAGCTGGCGAAGTCGACGGTCCAGCCTCCGTCGTCGAGCTGCTGCGATTCGAGCCGTTCGAGCTCCGCGGCGATCACGGCGGCGTCGAGGATCCTCCGCGACGGTCCCGGGAGCGGCGAGAAGTCCAGCGGCCGCAGCACCTCGTCCGCGCCACCGCCGGCGACGGACAGGATCCCGTCGGCGGGCAGGAACTTGCCGAGATGGTCGAGTAGCTCGTCGGCCTCCGGGTGCGTTGCGTGTGCGGCGTCGAGGAAGCGGATGGCGAACGACAGCTCGATGGCGTGTGGCTGCGTCGTCACCCGGGCGATGGCGTCGAGGCAGGTCGCGACCGCCGCTGTGAGCCACGGGTGTTCGGCCACCGCCGGGTCGTGGGCTGCCACGCGCATCGCCGTCGATGCGACGAAAGCCGTGCTCTGCGGGGAGAACCTCGTCGGATCCGCGTCCGTCCAAAATGGAGCACTGCCGGTCCGGTCCGCGACGGGGAACGCGAACGGCAACCCGCCGCCAGGCAGCGCCACGGACTCCAGCCAGTCGCACAGCTCCAGCGCGAGCGGCGTGGTGGTGGGTGCGACGTCCTCGAACACCTCGAACGCGTGCAGCGCCCCACCCGGCTGGCTCTCCGGCGCGCGCAGGTCGGGCTCGAGGCCCCAACCGTAGCCGCCGTCGGGGTTCCGGTAGGCGGAAACGGCCGAAAGCACGGCGTCGGCGTCCCCCTCCCCGAACAGCAGCTCGAAACGGCGGCGGTCGAGCACCCGCCCGTGCGTGCCCATAAACGACGCGGCAGCGCCTAGGTTCACAGTCATGCGAGCACCGTCGCACGCGGTGGGTTCGCGTGTCTTGAACAGATCGGACATCAGGGCCAGAGGCGTTCGCGGGTCCACGTGGTGGTGTCGCGGGAGTAGCGCAGGCGCACGTGGCGGCGGTCGTGGGAGGCCTGCCAGAACTCGACCGTGGTGGGGGTGAGGAGGTAACGCGTCCAGGTTTCCGGGGCGGTGGTCGGGTTTGCGGCGACCCAGGTGGCGGCCGCTTCGGCGGCTTCGGTGAGATTGGCCGGGTCCGGGAGGGGCTCGGATTGGTGGCCGATGAAGGCTTCGACGCGAGAAGCCGGGGGGGCGGTCGAGGAAGTCGGCCCTGGAAACCTCGGGTGGGGCGGGGGCGAAGGTGCCGCGGGCGCGGACCTGGCGGCCGCGGCCGGGCCAGAAGAAGGTGAGGGCCGCGTGGGGATTGCGGGCGAGTTGGTGGCCCTTGGGGCTTTCCGAGCTGGTGGCGATGGCCCAGCCGGTGGGGCCGACGTCCTTGAGGATCACGACGCGGGCGTCCGGGAATCCGGACTCGTCCACTGTGGACAGGGTGACGGCGTGGGGTGCGAGGACGTGTTCGCCGGCCTCGGTGAGCCAGCCGAGGAAGAGCTCTTCGGGGGTTTCCGGGGCGGAGTCCGGGTCGAAGATCGGGAGCTGCTCGGGGAAGGACGGCCAGCCGCGGAGGGAAACCATGTCAGTGACCGTACGGGGGAAGGCCCGGTGGTGGGTAGTGCGGTGGCTGCGGGCCGGGTGGGCCGGCAGCTGGTGGTGGGGGTGTGTGCGGGCGGCGGTCGGGTGGGATTTGCCGGCCGGGGAAGCCGCCGGAGCCGGAGGTGCTTGTTGGTGAACCGCTGTCGGTGGCGGCGGTGCGCTGAAACGCCTGCCACTCCTCAAGAGCCTCCGCCGGTGGCGGGAAGCAGAACCGCAGCCGGGCGTTCACCGATCGCTGCAGGAGGGCGCCCCAGAACTTGCCGCCCGGCCAGGTGTGGAGGGCGGCACTATGGGGGTCGACGGCGACCAGACGGGTTTCGACGCCGAACTTGACGGGGGTTTTCGCGGAGGCGGCTGTGGCGGCGTCGGGGTGGACGTGGCCGATCAGTCCGGCGAAGACGATCGAGGCGGCGGTCCAGCCGAGGGCGCCCTGGGCGTTGGCGCGGCCGTGCTGGGTGGCGAGGGTGGCGAACTGCGTCAACGTCTGCGCAGAAACCTCCGGACACGCAGCCACGGCGACGCAGTAGTTCATGGTGGACACCGCGGGCGACTCGGTGAAGAGACCGACGGTGGCGGACACCGGGCCCAGTTGGACGGTCGACAGGCGGCCGCCGCTGCGGTGGATGCGGTTGGTGACGACCTGGAGGTACTGATCCGGCGTGAGCACCACGAAACCCCCGACTTCGAACCGGAAAACCCGGCGTCCATCGTTGCACGCCGGGCCGGAAAAGTGGGGCAAACGGGGCAAAGCAGGTCAGCCGGCGGTGGCGGGCACTGCGCGCGGGCGCCGGAACAAGTCGAGCAGCGACCAGTGGCCGCCGCCGGTGAAAGCGAGGAGGAGGAAGGCCCAGGCGAAGATGGCGGCTTGCTCGCCGCCGTTTTCGATGGGCAGCACGGCTTTGCCGAAGTGCACCGTGAAGTACGCGAAGGCCATGGAGCCGGAGCAGATCACGGCGGCGGTGCGGGTGCCGAGGCCCAGTGTCACGGCGGCGCCGCCGACGAGTTGGATCAGGGCGGCCCACCAGCCGGGCCACATGCCGACGAGTCCCTTACTCCGTGAAACCTGAACCTTTCGCTCTTCACTCTCGTGTGACTGGACATGATTGACTGTGCGCGCTATGCGACGAATCCTCGCTCTCGCGCCTGCCCTGGCGTTGCTCGCCGGCTGCAGCATGTCGACTCCCATTCAGGGCACCGCGCAGCCCACGCCGCCTCCGGCGACGACCCAGCACGCGGCTGAGCCCGGCCTGCCACCCGATCCGCAGCCGGCCCGGGAGGCGAAGTGTCCCTACCTCTCGGCCGAGACGGTGCAGGACGCGAACGGCCAGCACGTGACGACCGTACGCGTCTCGAACGACGAACCGAACCCCGCGTGCTTCTTCTACCGCCCCGACGGCGGGCTCCAGGTGACCGTGCAGGTGTACGTGGGCACCAAGGACGTCGCGACGAGGCTGGTGAACCGGGCCGCGCCCGTCGACTCGTCCAACCCCGCGAGCGACCCCGCGGGGTGGAAGGGCGGCTACCAGCCGGCTGGTGACGGAGTGGTGTACGCGGTCTCGAAGGGGGGAGCCGCCGTCATCGTGACGAGTAACCAACAGCAGAGCATCAAAGCACGCACAGTGGCCAAGAAGGCTATCGCGGCCCTGAAGCTCTGAGTAGTGGCCTCCGCACGGGTGAGTGAAGTTGATCTTGTATTACCCTGTGCGTCACGCGCGCGGCCTCAGCTCTCGCGCGGGCGGGTGCCCGTGTGGCACCACAAGCACTTCGCCATCTCTACGACAAGGACAAGATTCGTGGCTGACACCCTCAAGGAAATCCTGCTCGACTCCAGCCGTCGCCCGTCGGTCGTGACCGACCTGGAGGGCCTCGTGGACGCCGAGGTCTCCGACAAGGGCGGGGTCTCGGGCGCGGTCGTGAAGACCGGCTTCGCCGCCGTCAAGAAGATCAAGCCGGGCATCATCCCCTCGGCCGTCGACACCCTGCTGGACGACTTCGCCGTGGCCCTCGAGCCGTTCTACGGCGACTACCGCGCCCAGGGCGGCAACGACTTCGGTGCCTACCTGACCAGCCGCTCCGACGCGGCCGCCGACGCGCTGCTGAGCGTCACCGACTCGCGCGCCGACCGCAGCAGCCGCGACAGCATCAAGAAGGTCTACTCGAAGCTGCGCCCGAACGGCAAGAAGAACGTCGAGGAGGCCCTGCCCCGCCTCGGCCAGCTGATCGACAAGCACGCCGCGAACGCCTGAGTCGCAACGAAAGAGGGCCCTGGGACACGTCCCGGGGCCCTCTTCGCGTCTGCTTCAGCTCTTCTTCTCGGCCGGCGTGCTGGGCGCCTTGCCGTTGCTCGCCGGAGACGGCGTGGTCTCCGAAGCGGGCTTCGCCGGGGGGGCCGGCGGGGTGGCCTTCGGCGGCGCCGGGGCGACCGGCGGCTCCTGCTGGCGCGACTTCAGCGCCACGGCCGTGCCGACGGCGACGGCGCCCAGGCCGAGCACCCACGGCCAGCGGCGACGCTTGCGCGTGCCCTTGGCCGCCGACTTCGCCTCGACCAGCGCGGCGCGGAAGTCCTTCTTCGCGGCCTTGAAGTCCTTCTTGCCCCGGCGCTTCGACTCACCGGCGGACTTCGCGGCCTTGATCGCGGCCTTCTTCGCCTTGCGGCCGGGCTTCTTCAGCTCGGCGATGCGGGCGAGAGCCTCCTTGCGTGCAGCGGCCGAGCTCTTCTTGAGCTCCTTGCGCGTGAGCTCGGTCTTCTTCGCGAGCTTCTTGCGTGCCCGGCGGCTCTGCTTCGCGAATTCTTCGGCACCGGCTTCGGCGGCCTTCGCGGCGGCCTCGGCGCCCGCCTTGCCCGCTTCGGCGGCTCGCTTGCGCAGGCCGACCGTGCCGGACTTCACCGACTCGCTCACCGAATCTGCGGCCCGGGTCATGGCCTTCACCTCATCAATCGTTTTGATAGCGCTCTGTTGCCCGTAACCTATCGTGCCCTTTTTCCCCGCGTAACGCTGTGTCTTCCCCCAACGGGAACCGGTGAAACCTCGGGAAATGGGCCTTTTCCTGCGGTCAGGCGGTCGAGTTCGCCCACGGCGAGCCCCCTGAACCCCCCAAATGTGCGAAGGGATGGCACGATGGCGGCGTGACTGAAAGCGCCCGCAAGGCCACCCTGCACACCAACAAGGGTGACATCCACGTGAACCTGCTCCCCGACCACGCGCCGAAGACGGTCGCGAACTTCGTGGGGCTCGCCGACGGCTCCAAGGAGTACACGCAGCCGAACGCGCAGGGCACGAACTCCGGCCCGTTCTACGACGGCTCGATCTTCCACCGGGTCATCGACGGCTTCATGATCCAGGGCGGCGACCCGACCGGCACCGGTCGTGGCGGCCCCGGCTACAAGTTCGGCGACGAGTTCCACCCCGAGCTGCAGTTCAACAAGCCGTACCTGCTGGCGATGGCGAACGCCGGGCCCGGCACCAACGGCTCGCAGTTCTTCATCACCGTCGCGCCCACCACACACCTGAACTTCCGCCACACGATCTTCGGTGAGGTGGCGGACCAGGAGTCCCGCAACGTCGTCGACGCGATCGCGCAGACGTCGACCGGTCCGGCCGACAAGCCGCTGGAAGACGTCGTCATCCAGAAGGTCACCATCGAGGCCTAGGGCCGTCCCGGGGGGATTTCGGTAGGTTGGTGGCATCGTGAACCAACCGCCGAATCCCCCCGCGTACCCGCCGGCCGCGCTGCCCGGTTGCTGGTGGCACCCGAACCGCCCGACCGGCCTCAGCTGTGCGCGCTGCGGGCGTCCGGCGTGCCCCGACTGCCTGCAGGAAGCCCCCGTGGGCTTCCAGTGCACCGACTGCGTGCACTCCGGCTCGCAGCAACAGAAACGGCAGCACCGCGAGTACCAGAACGCCGGCAGGGGCACGCGCACGATCGCGGGCGCCCGGCCGACGAACTCCGTCGTCGTGACGATGACGTTGCTCGCCGTCAACGTCTTGCTCTACCTGATCACCGCGGTGCAGGCGAAGAGCCTCGACAACAGCAACGCGTCGATCAACTTGCTGGGGGTCATGCAGCCCTTCGCCGCGCTGGTCGACGGCGAGTGGTGGCGGATCATCACCTCGGGCTTCGTGCACTTCGGGATCATCCACATCGCCGTGAACATGTTCTCGCTCTGGATGATGGGTCGAGACCTGGAAAAGGTCTTCGGCAAGGCCCGGTACCTGGCGCTCTACTTCGTCTCGTTGCTGGGCTCTTCGGTTGCCGTGCTGCTCTTCGACAACCCCGGACAGGTCTCCGGAGGCGCGTCGGGCGCGTTGTTCGGCCTGATGGGCTGCTACGCGGTCATCGTCGTGAAGCTCAAGCTCAACCCGTCCGGCCTGCTGATCACGCTCGCGATCAACGCGTACGTCACCTTCGCCATCCCCGGCATCTCGATCCTCGCCCACGTCGGTGGGCTCATCACGGGTGCGCTCGTGTCCGTCGCGCTGCTGTACGCGCCGGAGCGCGACCGCGTGCGCTGGCAGGTGATCGGCGTCGGGATCATCGTCGTGGCGCTGGTGGGCCTGGTGGTCTACCGCGGCGCCGTGCTGAACTCGATGGTGTAGGCCACGCCGCCCACCGGCCGGGCCCCTCGATCCGGCGGTGGACAGCTGAGCCCGGCTTACGCGGCGGCCGGCAGGCCAGGTCGGGCTGGGGGAGGTGGTTGGCGTAGTCGGACAGCACCTTGGGCGCGATGTGGCCGACGACCTCCATCAGCTCCGCGTAGAGGTTGGGCACCTTGCCCAGCTGCGACCCAGGCGTGGCGCGCCGGCGCGACACCGCCTGGCGCGAATGGCTGGCCTCACGCGTCGAGGCGCTGGCGAGCAGTGCGCAGGAGAAGCCGCTGGCCGTGTTCGACGCTATGGAAGAGCGCGTCGGCTGGCAGGACCCGACGCGGCCCAGCGCGCCACGGAAACGGCGGCGATCCTGCTGGCCGCGGTGCCTGCTGCCGGTTAGTGACGCAGCTCAGTCAGGACGTCGTGGACGTCTCGTGGGTCTTCACCGAGGTCGACGCGGCCGAAGATGTAGAGCTGGTCGTCGTGTTCCAGTTCGAGCGTGACACCGTCGCGGCCCAGCCGGCGGGTGGTGCGCAGCTGCACGGTGGTCTCGGCCCACGGCAGGCGGTGCGTGCCGCCGAGGGTGCGGGCGACCAGGCCCTCGGCGTCGGCGGACAGGCGCGGGCGCACCACCGACCAGTGCACGGCGAACGCCCCGATCGCCACGGTGGCGACGCCCATGAGCAGCGCGCCCTTGCCGTCGCCGAAGACGCCGTCGAGCACAGCGCCGATGAGCAGCAGGCCGGTCACGGCCCAGGCCACTACCACAAGGGCCGAACGCGGGGCCCACGAGGTGGGGTAGTTATCCACAGCGGTTATCCACACTGGGGATGAGTCACACCGGTGTAATTCGGTGTCAAGCCGCCATCCGGAGTAATGATCAGCGCCAGCGCATGGTCATGAGCAGGCCGACGATCATCGCCGCGAATCCGATGCCGAAGTTCCAGTTCCCGAGATCGGTCAGGAACGAAATCTTGTCGCCGGCGATGTAGTTCACGATGAGCCACAGCAGCCCGAGGAGCATGAGGCCGAACATGACGATCTTGTAGAACAGGTTCGACGGGCCCGCGGCCTTGACCTTCACCGGCGTCCGGCGATCAACGGGCGGGGTGTACGCGGTCTTCTTGCGGACCTTGGACTTCGGCATCGTGTTCCTCGCGTGCGGTTCTGGCTCTGGCCGGTGGCGGTGCCTGTTCGCGGGCATCCCGCTCGTCGGGTTGCGCAACCAGCGCCACGTGAACACGTTAACGTAAACGACGGCTCCAGAGCACCGGGCGGGAGCGGTCGGATTTCCGGACTGTGACAATAGCGCCACCGGCAGTTCCACCGGCGGTGTGAGAGGAGCTTGCGTGACGACGCAGGATTGGCCGGGTGAAGACGACCGCCGCCGCCCGCCGCAGGGGCCCGACGGCCAGCGGCGACGCCAGCCGCCACCCGGTGCCGACGGCGCCGCGAGACCCCGCAGGCAGCCGCCGGGTGACCCCACGCGCAGAGCGTCCGAGCCGCCCCGGCGCGTGGCCGGCGACCCGGCCCGCAGGCAGGCCGACCAGCGCAGATCACCCGATCAGAGCAGGCAGCCGCGTCCCGCTCAGCAGTACAGCGCCGACCAGCAGGGCTCGCGCACCGAGCGCATGAACTCGCCGCGCCCTCGTCCGCGCTCGGGGCAGGCCGGGACGCCGCCGCGAGGCACCGAGCGGATGAACGTGCCACACCGCACTCCGCCTCGGGGCACCGGCCGGCCGGCACAGCCACCCCGTGACCCGCGCCGGCCCGTGGTCGCCGACCAGCCGACAGAGGTGTTCGCGGCCGTCGAGGCGGGCGGCACCGCCACCGCGGTGAAGGAGAAGCCCGCACCTGCGCCGCTGGGCAAGGGTGGCGTCGCGATCCGGACGGCGGGCGAGGTGCTCATCACGCTGGGCCTCGTCGTGCTGCTGTTCATGGTCTACGAGGTCTACGTGACGGACCTGTTCTCGGCCGAGAAGCAGTCGGCCGCGAGTGACCAGCTCCAGGGCGACTGGGCCAAGGACCGCACGCTGCACCCCGGCCTCGTGGACGGCAAGGCGTTCGCGCGCATCCACATCCCGGCGTTCGGCGCCGACTTCAACTTCACGATCCAGGAGGGCACGGGCGAGGACTCGCTCGCCATCGGCCCCGGCCACTACAAGGGCACGGCGCTGCCCGGTGAACCCGGCAACTTCGGCGTCGCCGGTCACCGCGTGGGCAAGGGCGCGCCGTTCAACGACCTGGACAACCTCAGCTCCTGTGACCAGATCGTGATCGAGACGCAGACCGACTTCTTCATCTACAAGGTGCTGCCCTACGACGACGAGCTGTCGGGCTGGAGCAGCGGCAAGGGCGCGCAGCCGGAGTGCAAGGGCGTGGGAACGCTGCGCAACCCGAGCATTCCCGGTGGCGGAGCGTACGACCAGACGTTCGGCCGCAAGGTCGTGCTCCCGAGCCAGGGTGACGCCGTGAACCCGGTGCCGTACAAGCCGGCGGACACGTTGCCGAAGGCGGAGGAAGCGTCGCTGCTCACGCTCACCACGTGCCACCCGCAGTTCTCCGCGAAGCAGCGGCTGATCATCACGTCGGTGCTCACGCAGCAGGTGCCGAAGTCGCAGGTGGCCGACTACGGGAAGCTGCTGACCCAGATCGGCGGGGCTTCCTGATGTACGCGTGGATCTGGCGGCGCCTGCCGGGACCGTTCGCGGCGAAGCTGACGATCGCCGTCGTGCTGGTGCTCGGCATCGTCGCGCTGCTGATGTTCGTGGTCTTCCCGTGGCTCGATCCGCTGCTGCCGTTCAACGAAGTGTCGGTGGACAGCTGAGGCACACCCGATTCGGTGTCTTCCTCGTGTCCGGGCGGTTCCCGGGGCAGGAGGACGCCGAAGTGCTGCTCCGGACCGTGCGCGCGGCCGAGGCCGCCGAAGCGGCGGGCTTCGACGACGTGTGGCTCGCCGAGCACCACTTCCTGCCTTACGGCGTGTGCCCGTCGGCGATCACGCTCGCCGCGCACGTGCTCGGGTGCACTGAGCGGATCGACGTCGGCACGGCGGTGAGCGTGCTGTCCACGACGCACCCGGTGGCCTTGGCGGAGCAGTGGTCGATGCTCGACGCGGTGTCCGGCGGGCGGCTGCGCCTCGGCGTCGGGCGCGGCGGTCCGTGGGTCGACCTGGAGGTGTTCGGCACCGGGATCGACCGGTACGAACGCGGGTTCGAGGAGTCGCTCGACGTGCTGCTGAGCGCCACCGCGAGCAAGGTCTCGGCCGACGGTGAGCACTTCGCCTTCCGCGAAGTGCCGCTGGTCCCGGCTCCGCGGCGCCGGCCGGAGATCGTGGTCGCCGCCGGCGGTCCGAAGTCCGACGCCGTGCGCCTGGCCGCCGAACGCGGGCTGCCGCTGCTGCTCGGCCTGCACGCCGGTGACGACGAGAAGGCCGCGACGGTCGCGGCGTACGGCGCGCCCGCTGCGCACGTGTCGACGGTGCTGTGCCAGGTCGGCGCCAGCCGCTTGTCAGCAGTCGAGGTGGTGCGGAAATCATTGCCCGGCTGGCTTTCCGACGGTCTCGGCGCCCACGTGACGGTGGACGGCCGGCCCGGGCCCTCGCGTGATCCGCACGAGTACACCGAGCAGCTGTGCGAAATCCACCCCGTCGGCGATCCGGAGTACTGCATGAAGACGCTGGAAACGAGCCTCCGGCGTACCGGCGCCGCCCACGTGATCATGTTCGTGGAAGCGTCCGGTACGCCGGAGGGCACGGTCGAGAACATCAGCCGGATCGGCGCGGAAGTCCTCCCCGCGCTCAGGGCTTAGCAGAAACCGTCAGCAGTCGCGCAGCTCCGGGCTCTGGTTGAGCAGCTGCCCGCGCACCGACACGAACGCGCGGTAGCGGTCACTGTCCATTTCGGACGTCCGGAACACGGCGACCCGGTGGCAGTTCTGGAAAGCGAGCTTCACACCGAAGTGGCGCTCGAGCCCGCCGCGGATGGCGTCGGAGGCCAGGGCGCGCAGTAGCTGGCCGCGGGCCGCCTCGCTCGGCGGCGGCGTCTCGTTGTCGGCGAAGCCGTCCGGCGCGCCCTCGGCCTCGGCGATCACACCCGTGATCACTTCCCACGCGTACGGCAGCGACTCCCGCACGCAGGCGACGAACTCGGCGTCGGAGACCTCCCCGCGCTCGGCCTTTTCCAGCAGCGCGGGCGATACGTCCAGAGACAAGACAACCTCCATGGTGAGTGGTTCCCCCTCCTTGGCTACTCGCCCGGCAGAGGACGCCACAAGAGAAAACGGTATTCATCACCACTTCGGTGGATCACTCCCACCGGAACAGCCGCACGGCCAGCGCCGTCCCGCCCAGCGCGAACGCGGCCAGAGCGACGAACTGCAGCGGCTGAACGCCCGCACCCACCCACGCGTCCTGCAGCGGCTGCGTGCCCGGCGGCACGTACGCGCCGATCTGCTGGATCACCTCCGGCAGCAGCGGCCGCGGCAGGTACACGCCGCCGAGGAACATGATCGGGAAGAACGCGATCATCGCGATTGCCGACGCGGCCTTCGCCGTGCGGGCGACCGAAGCCGCCACGAGGCCGAGCGCGAACACCGACACCAGGCCCAGCAGCAGCGTCACGGCGTAGGTCAGCGGGTGGCGTGGCAGCGGCACGGCGAAGCCGATGCGTGCGGTCACCAGCATCAGCAGCACGCCGGCGAGCGCCACCACCGCGTGGAGCACGAGCTGCGCCAGCAGCAGGAACGACGGGGGCACGGGTGTGGTCGCGAGCCGCCGCAGCACGCCCTGCTCGCGGTAGCTCGCCACGGACGCGGGGATCGACTGCAGGCCGAGCATCGCGAGGGAGACCACGACGAGCGACGGGACCCACAGGTCGATGAACCGGTAGCCACCGGTCACCTCGCTCGGTTCCCGCATGCCCGAGATCGAGCCGATGCCGACCAGCAGCGCCGTGGGCAGCAGCACGCCGAACAACGCCCACAGCGGCGTGCGCAGGAAGAGTTTCGCCTCGGTGGCGAGGAGTCGGGTGAACGTGTGCACGGTCAGCTCCGTCCGGTGAGGGTGACGAACGCGTCGTCCAAAGTGGACTTTCCAGTGGTGGTCCGGAGTTCGGCCGGCGTGCCGGCGGCGACCACGCGGCCGGCGTCGAACACCGCGACGCGGTCGCAGAGGCGCTCGGCTTCGTCCATGAAGTGGGTGACGAGCACGACCGTGACACCGGCGTCGCGCACGCCCGTGACGAGCCGCCAGGTTTCGCGGCGCGAGCGCGGGTCGAGGCCGGTGGTGAGCTCGTCGAGGATCGCGAGCTCGGGGTTGCCGACCAGCGCGAGCGCGATCGACAGCCGCTGCCGCAAGCCGCCGGAGAGCTTGCCGAACGCCGTGGTGCGGTGCTCTTCGAGCCGCAGCTTTCGCAGCAGCACTCCGACGTCGGCCGGGTTCGGGTAGAAGGCCGCGAACAGCTCCAGCGCCTCGGCCACCCGCAGTTTCTCGGGCAGCCGCGCGTCCTGCAGCTGCACGCCGACGCGCTGGTGCAGCTGAGCGGCGTCTTTCGAGGGATCCAGGCCCAGCACGGAGATCGTGCCGGAATCGGGGGTACGCAGGCCCTGGAGGCATTCGACGGTGGTGGTCTTGCCGGCACCGTTGGTGCCGAGGATGCCGAAGATCTCGCCGCGCTCGACGGCGAACGAAACGCCGTCGACCGCGACCCGCTCGCCGTAGGTCTTGCGGAGCTCGGTGACTTCGAGGAGAGGCATGCGAAAGACGCTAAAAGCACTCGGCGTCCGGCAGAATGGCACTGAAACCCCAGCTCAGGTGGGGTTTCGCTGACGCTGGGGTGGGCCCAGCCCCACCCCGGTCCGGAGGCTTCGGCCAGTGCGCGCGAGGGCCCGATTCGGTCAGACTGAGGTTCAGCGCGGGGAAGGGGGTCCGGTGATGGTTTCGGCACGACGAGCGTTCGCCCTCGCCGGTTTCGCGCTGCTGAGCTGGGTCGACGCGCTGGTCGAGCTGGTCGCGTTTCTGCTGCTGTGCGTCGGGCTCGTGGTCTTCTTCACCCCCGCGGTCGACTGGGCGCGTGGCCGGTCGGCGCGCACGCGGCAGCTCGTCAGCCGGTGGTGTGGCGTCGAGGTCGCGGCGCCCTACCGCCCGGAGCCGGCGGAGCCTGAACGCGAGAGCGACGGCTGGTACCGCGACGGGAACCAGCTCTACAAACGGCCGTGGTGGATCCGCTGGAACCGACGTTTCACGTGGATCACGGAGGATCCGGCGACCGGCCGCGAGTTCGGCTGGCAGGTGCTGAACCCGCCGTTCGCGCTGGTCACGGCGCTGTTGTCCCTCGTGTCCGGGCGCCGCGCCCTGCGCTGGTACGGCCGCTGGACGCGTTACTGGCTCGGGCCGCACCTCACTGCGCATCCCCTGCCCCAACGCGCACGCAAGCGTTGGCTGCACCGGCACGTGGAGTCGGTCGGCCACCAGTTCGGCCTGCTCGCGCTGGCGGTGGTGCACCTGGTCTTCTCGGCCTGGCAGCTCGTGGTGATCATCGGCGCGGCCCCGATGGCCGCGCCGCTCGTGCTGGGCTGCCGATCGGTCACCGACACACTGCGCCGCGAAGCCGGCCGCTGGACGGGCGTGCACATCGCGCGGCCGTACTTGCCGCCGCCGCGCCTGCCCGTGCCGCGCGCCGACGGGCTTTACCAGGTGGGCAAGCACCTGTACGACGAGCCGTGGTGGGCCGTGCAACGCGCCCGTACGCAGTGGGTGCTGCGCGACCGTGCCACCTGGCGTGATCTCGCCGGCGGCGCGTTGATCCCGGTGGTCACGCTGGTGCTCACGTTGCCGGCCATCGTGTTCTTCGGCTGGGGTCTGACCGGGCTCGTGCTGCTGTGGGGTGTCCGGCCGTTCGCGGCGGCTCTGGTCCAGTGGTACCCGCTGCCCGAGGTGTCGACGTACCTCGGCGCTCTCGCGCAGACGCCGCTCGTGCTCACGCTGCTTGTCGCCGGCCTGGCACCGGCCACGTGGCTCGCCCGGCAGCAGGCCCGCTTCGCCCGCGTGTGGCTCGGGCCCACGGAGGCCACGCGGCTCGCGCAACGGGTGGCGCGGCTAGACCAGTCGCGCACCGACGTCACCGTGGCGCAGGCCGCCGAGCTGCGCCGCATCGAACGCGACCTGCACGACGGCATCCAGTCGCGGCTCGTGGCCATGGGGATGAAACTCGGCGCGGTCGAGGCACTGATCGACCGCGATCCCGAAGCCGCGAAACGGCTGGCGGCCGAGCTGCGTACGGCGTCGGCCGAAGCGCTGACTGAGCTGCGGCTGCTCGTCCGCGGAATCCACCCGCCGGTGCTGTCCGAACGCGGTCTGGTCGACGCCGTGCGCGCGGCCGCGCTCGACAGCCCGCTCAAAGTCGACGTGACAGCCGACGTGCCGGGCCGCGTCGAGCAGCCGGTGGAGGCGTGCGCCTACTTCGCCGTGTGCGAGCTGCTCGGCAACGCGGCCAAACACGCTGGTGCGAAACGGGTTTCGATCTCGCTGACGTACGCCGAGGGCCTGCTGCGCGTGGTCGTGGCCGACGACGGGCGCGGCGGCGCCGAAGCCGCGCGGGGTTCGGGACTTCGCGGGATCGAGCGCCGGCTCGGGGCTTTCGACGGTACGTTGGCCCTCACCAGCCCACCGGGCGGACCGACCGAGGCGATCCTGGAGGTGCCGTGCCTGCTGAGTCCCGGCCCCGAACCGTCGTCGCCGAAGACCAGTACCTCCTCCGGGACGGCCTGACGCACCTGCTCGCCGCGCACGGCTTCGAGGTCGTCGCCGCGGTGGGCTCCGGTCCGGAACTCGCGGCGGCACTGCGGGAACACCGGCCAGATGTGTCCGTTGTGGACGTTCGCATGCCTCCGACGAACACCGACGAGGGCCTGCAGGTGGCGCTGGCGGCCCGGCGCGAGATGCCCGGGCTGCCGATTCTCGTGCTGTCGCAGCACGTCGAGCAGCTCTACGCGCGCGAGCTGCTCGCCGACGGCACCGGCGCCATCGGCTACCTGCTCAAGGACCGCGTGTTCAACGCCGAGCAGTTCGTGGACGCCGTGCGCCGCGTCGCCGCCGGCGGCACGGCCATGGACCCCGAGGTGATCGCGAAACTGGTGGCGGGCAACGCGAACGACCCGCTGGCCGCCCTGACCCCGCGCGAACGCGAGGTGCTGGCGCTCATGGCCGAAGGCTGTTCCAACGCCGCCATCGCCGCGCGCCTGCACTTCAGCGAAGGCGCCGTCGGCAAGCACACGGCCAACTTGTTCGCGAAGCTCGGCATCGCCGCCTCCGACGACACCAACCGCCGCGTGCTGGCCGTGCTCACCTACCTCGGTGCTGCCTGAAACTCAGTCCCGGGAAACCCGGATCATCTCGTCGCGTTCCACGACCTTGATCCGCTCGCGGCCGTGCGGCTCACCCAGCGACTTCTCGTGCGCGTCGAGCTTGCCCCAGCCTTCCCACGTGGTGAACGGGATGCCGCGCCCGGTCAGGAACTCGAGGATCGCGTCGGGCGAGTCGTGCTTCGGCTGCGTGAGCGTGTCGACGTCGGCGAGCAGGCTCGCGACGGTCTCGGCCGCGTCGCCCTTCGTGTGGCCGATCAGGCCGATCGGGCCGCGTTTGATCCAGCCGGTGACGTACACGCCCGGCAGCTGGTTCTCGTCGAGGTCGAGCACCCGCCCGGCCTGGTTCGGCACGACGCCGGCGACGTGGTCGAACGGGACCTCCGGCAGGTGCGAGGACAGGTAGCCGACCGCGCGGTACACGGCCTGCACGTCCCAGTCGTGGAACTCGCCCGTGCCGCGGACGCCGCCCTCGCCGTCGTACTCGGTGCGCTCGGTGCGCAACCCGGTCACGCGGCCGTCTTCGCCGACGATCTCGGCCGGCGCGTGGAAGAAGTGCAGGTGCAGCCGCTTCGGACGGGTGCCCTCGTCGCGGATCGCCCACTCCTGCAGCGTTTTCACGACCATGTCGATCTGCTTCGACGCCCGCAGCGCGGTGATGCTGGCGTCGTCGAACTCCATGTCCTCGGGGTGCACGATCACCTCGACGTTCGGCGAGTGGTCGAGCTCGCGCAGCTCCAGTGGCGTGAACTTCGCCTGCGCCGGGCCGCGGCGGCCGAACACGTGCACGTCGGTGACGGGGCTGGCCTTCAGCCCTTCGTAGACGTTGGCCGGGATGTCGGTGGTGAGCAGCTCGTCGGCCGTTTTCGCGAGGATGCGGGCCACGTCGAGCGCCACGTTGCCGACGCCGAGCACCGCGACGGACGTGGCGTTGAGCGGCCAAGTGCGCGGCACGTCGGGGTGGCCGTCGTACCAGGAGACGAAGTCGGCGGCGCCGTGGCTGCCGTCGAGGTCGGCGCCCGGGATGTCGAGCGGCCGGTCGGCCATGGCGCCGGTGGAGAAGATCACGGCGTCGTAGAACTCGCGCAGCTCGTCGAGTTTCACGTCGGTGCCGTAGTCGACGTTGCCCAGCAGACGGATGTTCGGGCGGTCGAGCACCTTGTGCAGGGCGGTCACGATGCCCTTGATCCGCGGGTGGTCGGGCGCGACGCCGTAGCGGATCAACCCGAACGGCGCGGGCATGCGCTCGAAGAGGTCCACGTGCACGTCGGCGTCGGACTTGTCCAGGATGTCGGCGGCGTAGATACCGGCGGGACCGGCGCCCACGACCGCTACTCGAAGGAATCGGCTCACTGTACCCACGGTAAGTTAGGCCTACCTAACTTTCACTGTGATCTGGCGTACGGTCCACCAGGTGAGAGCCGCTAGGCTGATCGCATGCGCGTACTCGTCGTCGACAACTACGACAGCTTCGTCTACAACCTGGTGCAGTACCTGGCGCAGCTCGGCGCCGACTGCACGGTGTGGCGCAACGACGTGGTCGACCTCGAGCGCGTCCCCGAGTTCGACGCCGTGCTGGTGTCGCCCGGTCCCGGTACGCCCGAGCGAGCCGGCCAGAGCATCGAGGTCATCGCGAAGTGCGCCGAGACGCGCACGCCGATGCTCGGCGTCTGCCTCGGCCACCAGGCGCTGGGCGTGCACTTCGGCGCCACCGTGGACCGTGCGCCGGAGCTGCTGCACGGCAAGACCAGCCAGGTCCGGCACGACGGCCTGGGTGTGCTCGCCGGCCTGCCCGACGGGTTCACGGCCACTCGCTACCACTCGCTCACCGTGCTGCCCGAGACGATCCGCGACGAGATCTTCGAGGTCACCGGCCGCACCGAATCCGGGGTGGTGATGGGCATGCGCCACCGCGAGCTGCCGCTGGAAGGCGTGCAGTTCCACCCCGAGTCGGTGCTCACCGAGGGCGGGCACCGGATGCTGGCCACGTGGCTGGCCTCGGCCGGGTACGTCGTCGACCCGAAGAAGGTCGACGAGCTGGAACGCGCCACGAAGGCGCTGCAGAAGGCCGCCGCTGCGTGACCACGCCGCTGATCCGGCTCGAGGGGGTCGGTAAGCGGTACGGCGGCGGCGAGTTCGTGCTCGACGGCGTCGACCTGACCGTGCCCGCCGGGTGCGTGATCGGGATCCTCGGGGCCAACGGCTCGGGCAAGTCCACGCTGCTGCGCATCCTCGCGGGCGTTTCGCGGGCGAGTCTCGGCACGGTCGTGGGCACCCCGTCGATCGGTTACCTGCCCGACCGGTTCCCCGGCGGCCAGCGCCTGAGCGCGCGTTCGTACCTGCGGCACCTGGCGCGCATCCGCGGTGGCATCGACTTGTCGACCATCGACCCGCTGCTGGAGCGGCTCGCGCTGGTCGGCGGACCCGACGCGCAGCTGCGGACGCTGTCGAAGGGCAACGCGCAGAAGGTCGGCCTCGCGCAGGCCGTGCTGCCGCGACCCGACCTGCTGATCCTCGATGAGCCGTGGTCGGGCCTCGACGTCGGCACCCACGCGGTGCTGGGCGAGCTGGTGGCCGAGACGCGGGCGCGCGGCGCGAGCGTGGTGTTCACCGATCACCGGCCGGCCGTGGCGCGGGAGCACGCGGACGACGTCCACCGCATCGAACGCGGGCAGCTCACCGAGGTCCTCACGACCGAGCCCGCCACGCGCATCGTGCTCGCGGGCACCGGCGCCGACTGGGCCGGAGAACCCGGCGTGCGCCACGCGATCGCCGACGGGCCGCACGTGGTGCTCACGGTCGACGCGACGAGCGCCGACGCCGTGCTGCTGCGGGCGCTTTCGGGCGGCTGGTCGGTGCGGGAGGTGGCGCCGTGCTCGCCGTGAGCCGCTACTACCTCGCGCTGCTGGGCCTTTCGCAGCGGTATCTGCCGGCGTTGCTGGCCTACCTCGCGTTGTCGGTGATCCTCTACTCCGACCCGAACTCGCCGGTGCTGCCGCTCTACGGCGTGAGCAGCGGCGCGCTGGTCGTCCTCGGCTGCTGGCTCACGATCGCCGTGCTCGACATCGAGGATCCGGTGCAGCGGCTCGTCACCCTCAGCCACACGCGCAGCCGCCTGCGCACCATCGGCGGCGCGGTGCTGGCGGTGTTCGGCTGCCTGGTGGTGCTCACGGTGATCACGGTCGGGTGGTCGGCGATCAGGACGTGGCAGCTCAACTGGGGCGCGTTCGGTGTCGGCGTGCTGAGCCTGCTGGCGAGCGGGCTGCTCGGGGTCGCGATCGGACTGCCGTGCTCACGCCTGCTCGTCGGCCGCATCGGCTGGACGGTGCTGGCGGCCGTGCTCGTGCTCGGGCTGGTGCTGCTGGGCAAGTGGGTGCCGCTGGTGCACCCGCTGATCACCGCGCTCACCAACGACACCCCGTACGGCGGCGCGCTCGTGCTCGCCGTGGTCACGTCGGTGGTCGCGCTGGGCGTGAGCGCCGGTGTCGTCGGGTGGCTGGCGGGCCAGCGGGCCTGAACTCGCAGCGGTGATCGGTAACTCCGAGGTGAAACTGCAAATTGCACATGGCAATTTCCTGTTGGGATCTTCCCGAGATCACCCTCGGCACGCTAACGTTTTGCCCTCACCCACGCGGGTGGCATCGGCCAGCAGCGAAATCTGCTGCGGAGAGAGCCCGCGGCGCCGGGAAACGCTCCGGCGCCGCGGGTGAGTCCCACCGGTCCACCGGCATTCGTCGGCGGCACGACGCGCCCGTGCCGACGGCGGATGCCGGTGCCCGACCGGAACGATTGCGTGGCGTGATATGCAAATTGCAGTACGCAATCGAGGGTGCTGGTCTTCCTCCGTGGCGACGCGTCGGTTACCCTCGCGCCGTCTGTTCACCCGTGAGGGGAGAGTCGTGACGGCCGGTATCGCCGCGATCACCGTGGCCGGCTCGGAGGCCGAGCTGCACCAGCTCGCTTCGTGGTTGCGCTCCGAGGACGAGCTTCGCGACCGCGTCCGGCTGTCCGAGAGGTCCGTGGCGGGCGACGCCGTGGTCGTGATGGTGAGCAGCCGGTCGGTCGCCACGCTGTGCCGCTCGCTGTTCGGCTGGCTGCGCAAGGGCGGCGGCGACGAACGTGTGCAGCTCAAGCTGAAACGCTCTGGAGCGGTCGAAGAACTCGACGTCGACTGGGGTTCGGGCAGCGACGTGGACGCCGTGCTCGCCAGTGTCCGCGGCTTTCTCGACCAGGACTGAACCGTTTCTCCGGCAAGCATCTCCGACACAGCAAAGGGCCCGCACGGCGAACCGTGCGGGCCCTCTGGCGTCAGCTGATCAGCGGTTGCCAGGCGGGAGGCCGATCCCACCGTTGCCGCCGGGGCCACCCGACGTCGTCGGTGTACCGCTGTCATCCTGTTCCAGGATCGTGAGCGTGACGTTCTGCGTCGGTGAGATCGTCTGGCCCGCGTCCGGGTTGGTGCGGATGACCGTGTTGGGCTGGCCGGCGCCGAAGTGCACGGACTGGACGGTGATGTTGCCGGACCAGCCCAGCTTCTGCAGCGCCTGCGTGGCCTGGTCCTCGGTCTGACCCGTCAGGTCCGGCATCGTGAAGTTTTGCGGACCCTTGGAAACCGACAGCGTGATCGTGGAACCCGGCTGGACCGAGCCGCCGTTCGGCTGCTGGCCGACGACCTGGTTCTTCGGGTCGTTCGAGTCCACGTCGTTGCGCTTCACCGTGAAGCCGAGACCTTCGAGCTTCTTCTTCGCGGCGTCGTAGTCGGTGCCGGTCGTGTCCGGCACCTGCTTGAGGTTGACGCTGCCGCCGATCACGATGTTCACCGCCGACTCCAGCGGCGCGGACGAGTTGGGCGTCGGGTCCTGCTTGATGACCTTGCCGACGTCGTCCTGGTTGTCGACGTTCTGCGTCGTGACGTTGCCCAGCTTCAAGTGGGCGTCCGTGAGCGCCTTGCCGGCGTCGTCCTGAGTCTTACCGGTCAGGTCCGGCACCGGCGTCGTCCCGAGCTTCGCACCCACGTACAGCTGGATCTGCGTGGTCGTCGAGACGTTCTGACCGACGTTCGGATCGATCGCCACGACGTTGCCGATCTGGTCTTCGCCGCAGGTCAGGCCCTTGGGGTTGGTGCTGGGGTCCGGCGCGCCGCACACCACGTTCTTGTTCGGCGCGAACGAGGAGAAGCCGGCCGTTTGCAGCTCCGACTTCGCGACACCCACCTGGTGGCCCACCACGGCCGGGATCGCCGCGCTCGTGGTCTCGGAGCGGAACGAGCCGTTGAGCCACATGATCAGCAGGATCACGCCGGCCACGATCAGCGCGGCGACGATCGCCAGGATCGTGCGGTTGCGCCGCTTGGCCTTCGGGTCCTCGTCCGGCTCCTCGGCGTACTCCTCGTAGCGCTGGGGCTGCCGGCGGTCGGCGTTCATGACCTGGGTGCGCTCGTCCTCCGACATCACCATCGGGGCGGACGGACGCTGGCCCGAGAGCGTGCGCACGAGGTCCGAGCGCATCTCGGCGGCCGACTGGTACCGGTTGGCCGGACCCTTCGCCAGCGCCTTGAGCACCACGGCGTCGAGCTCGGGCGTCACCGCCGGGTTGACCGACGACGGCGGGTTCGGGTCCTCCCGCACGTGCTGGTAGGCCACGGCGACCGGCGAGTCACCCGTGAACGGGGGCTCTCCGGTGATGAGCTCGTAGAGCACGCAGCCGGCGGCGTACACGTCGGAACGCGCGTCGACGGCTTCACCGCGCGCCTGCTCCGGCGAGAGGTACTGCGCGGTGCCGATCACGGCCGCGGTCTGCGTCATGGCCGACTGACCGTCGTGCATCGCGCGGGCGATGCCGAAGTCCATCACCTTGACGGCGCCGTTCTTCGTGATCATCACGTTGGCGGGCTTCACGTCCCGGTGCACGATGCCGTGCCGGTGCGAGAAGTCCAGCGCGGCGCAGACGTCGGCCATGACCTCCATGGCCCGCTTCTGCGACATCGGGCCCTCGGTCTTCACGATGTCGCGAAGCGTCCGGCCCTCCACGTACTCCATGACGATGTAGGGCAGGTTCCCGAACTCGGTGTTGGCCTCACCGGTGTCGTAGACCGCCACGATCGCCGGGTGGTTGAGAGCGGCCGCGTTCTGCGCCTCACGGCGGAAGCGTTCCTGGAACTGGGGGTCGCGGGCGAGGTCAGCACGCAGGACCTTGATCGCGACTTCCCGGCCGAGACGCACGTCGAGTCCGTGGTGGACCTCGGACATGCCTCCGTAGCCGAGCGTCTCGCCCAGCTCGTACCGATTGGAGAGCAGTCTGGGTGTGCTCATCTCTGTGTGCCGTTCCATTCCGTCCAAGGTGTGGTCATGATGCCTTGCAGGCCCTGCTTCTCGCTGGCACCCGGCTCCGCGGGTCCGCCTGCGTTCGGTCCGGCGGGCCGGCCGGTGGGCTCGACCGGCGTCGGTCTGCCTGTGTCCACGCTTCTCGGTGTCTGTGCGTTGCCCGTCACCCTCGCGATGACGAATGCCGCCGCCACGATCACGGCGACCACGAGCACCGCGAGCAGCACCCACCAGCCCCATTGGCTCCTCCGCCGCGGCACGGGCGGGTGCACCGCCTGCCGCACCGCGCCCGCCGGAAAAGCGGGGCCAGGACCGATGGGCGCGTGGGGGATCTCGCCGGCCTGCGGCATCCCGGGGGGTGTCCGGCCGGCCGCGTAGGCCGCGTTGACCACACCGAGCGGTGTCGGCAGCGGGTGACCGGCGCGGATCGCCGCCACGGCCGCGGCGAACTCGCCGCCGCTCGCGTAGCGCTGCCGCGGGTCCTTGACCAGGGTCGCTTCGATGACCGCACGCGCACCCGGCGGCACGTCAGGCGGCAGCGGCGGCGGCACGTCGCGGATGTGCATCATCGCGACGCTCACCGAGTTCTCCGAGAGGAACGGCCGGTGGCCCGCGAGGCACTCGTAGCCGCACACGGCGAGCGAGTACACGTCGCTGGCCGGCTCGGCGTCGTGGCCCAGCGCCTGCTCAGGCGCGATGTAGTGGGCCGTGCCCATCACCATGCCGTTGCGGGTCACCGGGGCGGCGTGCGCGGCCTTGGCCACGCCGAAGTCGGTGATCTTCACCTGCCCGGCCGGCGTCACGAGGATGTTGCCCGGCTTCACGTCGCGGTGCACCAGGCCCTGCTCGTGCGCGGCCTGCAGCGCCGTGCCGGCCTGCTCGAGGATGTCGAGCGTGTAGTCCGCCGACAGCCGCCCGTGCTTGGCGAGGATGCCCGCGAGCGGGTCGCCCTCCACGAACTCCATGACCAGGTACGCGATCGGCAGCGCGTCCTCGGCGCTGCCGCCGTCGGACCCGGCGAAGGTCTCGCCGTAGTCGTGCACCGCGGCGATCCCGGCGTGGTTGAGCGACGCCGTCATCCGCGCCTCGGTGCGAAACCGGTGCAGGAACTCGGCATCACCCGACAGCTCGGCCTTCAGCACCTTCACGGCGACGACCCGGTCGAGCCGGGTGTCGCTCGCCTGCCACACCTCGCCCATCCCGCCGACGGCGATCCGGTTCGTCAGCTTGTAGCGCTCGGCCAGCAGCTGACCCGAGGACAGCATGGGTCACCCACCCCCGAGGCGCGCGGCGATGGCGGCCCGGCCGATCTCGGCGGCGACGGAGCCACCGGTCGCGGCGAGCCCGCGGTTGCCGCCGTTCTCGACGATGACCGCCACGGCGATCTGCGGGTTGTCCGACGGCGCGAACGCGGTGTACCACGCGTGCGGCGGGGTGTTCTTCGAGTCCGTGCCGTGCTCGGCGGTGCCGGTCTTCGACGCGATCTTCAGCGCCGGGTCCTTGCCCTTGCCCGCCGTGAAGCTCTCCGACGCGATCATCATGTCGGTCATGATCTGGTCGTTCTCGGGCGAGAGCGCCGGCGTACCGGTGAGCTGCTCGGGGTCCACGTCCTCGATCGTCGAGAGGTCCGGCGCCAGGATCGACTGCACGAGCTGCGGCTTCATCGCCATGCCGCCGTTGGCGACGGTCGCGGCGAGCAGGCAGTCCTGCAGCGGGGTGAGGCGGACGTCGCGCTGGCCGATGCCGCTCTGGTACAGCGCGGCCTGCGAGTCGAGCGCGCCGACGGTCGAGGGCGCCACCTTCATCGGCACGGTCAGGTCGGTCTGACCGATGCCGAAGTTGGCCGCCGTCGCCTTGATCTTGTCGGCACCGAGCTGGCCCGCGAACGTCGCGAACGGCACGTTGCACGAGTGCGCCAGCGCGTCCTTGAACGTGTTGCCGGGGCAGGTCTCGCCGCCGTAGTTCTCGAGCGTCGTGTTGGTGTCCGGCAGCTTCACGTTGGGGGCGGTGCTGACCACGGTGTCGGGGCCGATGCCGTTCTGCAGCGCAGTGGACCCGGTCACGATCTTGAACGTGGACCCCGGCGGGTAGGTCTCCGAGATCGCCCGGTTCAGCATCGGGTTCTTCGGGTCCTTGGAGTAGTTGGCCCAGGCGGTGTTCTGGTCCTTGCCGTGCGACGCCAGCGTGTTCGGGTCGTACGACGGCGTGGACACCATCGCGAGGATGTGGCCCGTCTTCGGGTCCATCGCCACCACGGCGCCGGTGTAGCCGCGCTGGGTCATCAGGTCGTACGCGGCCTTCTGCACCTTCGGGTCGATCGTGAGCTTCACGTTGCCGCCACGGGGATCGCGCCCGGTGACCATGTCCGACAGGCGGCGCACGAACAGCCGCGGGTCGGAACCGTTGAGCACGTCGTCCTCGGCGCGCTCCAGGCCGCCGGCGCCGTAGTTGATCGAGTAGAAACCGGTGACGGGCGCGTACATCGGGCCGTCGGTGTAGGTGCGCGTGAACTTGAACTTGTCGCTGGAGGCCTTCACCCCGGCCAGCACCACGCCGTCGGGCGTGACGATCTGCCCGCGCTGGCGCGAGTACTCGTCGTAGAGCACGCGCTGGTTGCGCGAGTCGGTGCGGTAGTCGTCGGCCTTCACGACCTGGATGTAGGTGTCGTTGGCCAGCAGCAGCACGATCATCACGAGCATCGCCATGCCGACCTTGCGCAGGGGCGTGTTCACGCGATCCTCCCGTCCGCGGCGGGGTTCGCCGCGCCAGAGGCGCCGTTGCCAGTGTTGTTGCCAGGGCCCTTGTTGCCAGGGCCGTTGTTGCCGTTGCCGGTGTTGTTGCCGGGGCGCTGCACCAGCACGGTGTGCGCCTCGGCGATCGGAGCCTGGGGTGGCTGCGGTTTCGCGCGCTTCACCGGCTTGCGCGCGGCGTCGGAAATGCGCAGCAGGAGCGCGACGAGGATGTAGTTCGCGAGCAGCGACGAACCACCCTGGGACAGGAACGGCGCCGTGATACCGGTTTCCGGGATCAGCGCCGTGACACCGCCGACGACCACGAAGATCTGCATGACCACCGTGAACGCGAGCCCGCCGCCGAGCAGCTTGCCGAACGTGTCGCGCACGGCCAGCGCGCTGCGCATGCCGCGCATCGCGATCAGCAAGTACAGCATCAGCACGGCGGCCAGGCCGATGAAGCCCAGCTCCTCGCCGATCGACGCGGTGATGAAGTCGGTGCCCGCCGCGGGCACGATGTCCGGCCGGCCCGCGCCGAGGCCGGTGCCGCCGACCCCGCCGGTGCCGAGGCCGAACAGGCCCTGCGCGAGCTGATAGGAGCCGCCGAGCTCGTCGTAGCGCGGGCCCAGCGGGTTGAGCCAGTTCTCCACGCGCTGCTGCACGTGCGTGAAGAGGTTGTAGGCGATGATGCAGCCGCCGATGAAGAACGTGAGCCCGACGACGACCCAGATCACGCGCTCGGTCGCGACGTAGAGCATCACCAGGATGATGCTGAAGTACAGCAGCGAGGTGCCGAGGTCCTTCTCGAACACGAGGATGCCGATGCTCGCCGCGGCCGCGATGAGGATCGGGCCCAGGTCACGGGCGCGCGGCAGCTCCACGCCGAGGACCTTCTTGCCCGCCACCATGAACAAGTCGCGTTTGGACACCAGGAACGACGCGAAGAAGATCATCAGCAGGATCTTCGCGAACTCACCGGGCTGGATCGAGAAGAACGGCAGCTTGAGCCAGACCTTCGCGCCGTTGACCTCGGACAGGCTCGACGGCAGCACCGCCGGCAGTGCCAGCGCGGCGATGCCGACCAGGCCGAACGTGTAGCCGTAGCGCGTGAGGGTGCGGTGGTCGTTGACCACGATCAGCACGACCACGAACAACGCCAGCGCGATGACCGTGAACAGCACCTGCTTGGTCACTTCGGGGCTGTACTCGGCGCCCTTCTGCGCCGCCTGCTCGGCCTCGGCCAGGTCGAGGCGGTGGATCATCACCAACCCGATGCCGTTGAGCAGCGCGACGCACGGCAGCAGCACCGGGTCCGCGTACGGCGCCCACCGGCGCACGGCGAGGTGCGCGGCGGTGAGCACACCGAGGTAGGCCAGACCCAGCCACAGGATCGAGAGCGTGAGCTCCTGCTCCTGGTTGGCCTCGACGAGCACGAGCGCGAGGGTGACGATGAACGCGGCGAACGCCAGCAGCAACAGCTCGGTGCCCCGGCGCTTGGGCAGCTCCCGGGGCGGATTGGTCGCGAACTGGGCCGACAACGGGTCGGCCAGGGGCTGACCCATCAGTTACCGCCTCCTGTCGGCGCCGTACTCGACGCCGAGCAGTCCCTCCCCGCAGGCTGGTTCGCCGACGAAGACGCGCCACCCGAAGGCGGCGGGGCGACGCTGCTGGACGACGCCGGCGGGCCGCCGGGGGCCGTCGGAACGCCGGAAGTGGTGCCGGGGGTGACCGGCGGGCAGTCGGTCAGCTGCTTGCGCAGCCGAAGGAAGTCGTCGATGTAGGTGCGGGCGTCGTCGAGGCTCTCGCGCTTCACGCCGTTCTGCACGGCGATGCGCGCGTCCTCCTGCAGGGCCGGCACCCGCAGCTTGTCGGTGCACAGCGTGCCCGGCGGGCACGAGCCTTGCTCGAACGAGTGCAGTTGGATGCCGAGGATGCTGCCCGGCACCCCGCGGTAGATCACGACCTCCTGGTCGGGACCCTCACCCACGTAGTACTGGCTCAGCACGAAGTAGCGCGTGGCGATCGCGGCCGCGGCCAGCACGATCAGCACCACGACGGCGCCGACCAGCCACCGGAACCGCTTGCGGCGCTTCGCTTTCGGGTCCTCCTCGAACGCCTGCGGCTCGGGCCGCGGCGGAGGGGGCGGCTGCGTGAGCGCCCGGGCCCGCGCGGCGGGGGAGTCGCCCTGGTGCTGCTCGTCGCTGCCGTCACCGGCGGCACCGCCCACGATCGGGGCGTCGTCACCGAAGTCGACGTCGACCACGTCGGCGATGATCACGGTGACGTTGTCCGTACCACCGCCCTTGAGGGCCAGCTCGATCATCCGGTCCGCGCAGTCCTGTGGGTCCGCGATGCGGATGGCCTCCGACATCGTCTCGTCGGAGACCATGCCGGACAGGCCGTCGGAACAAATCAGGTACCGGTCACCGGGACGCGCCTCGCGCACGGTGAGGCTCGGCTCGACCTCGTGCCCGGTGAGCGCCTTGAGCAGCAGCGACCGCTGCGGGTGCACCGCGGCCTCCTCGGCCGTGATCCGGCCCTGCTCCAGCAGCTCGTTGACGAAGCTGTCGTCGCGGGTGATCTGGGCGAACTGGCCACCGCGCAGCAAGTACGCGCGCGAGTCGCCGACGTGCACCAGCCCCAGGCGGTTGCCCGCGAAGAGCACGGCCGTGAGCGTGGTGCCCATGCCGTCGAGATCGGGATCCTGCGAAACGAGCTCGGCGATCGCCGCGTTGCCGTTGGTCACGGCCTCGCGGAGCTGACCGAGCAGGTCGTCGCCCGGTTCGTCGTCGTCGAGCGGGGCGAGTGAGGCGATGACGACCTTGCTGGCCACCTCACCGGCCGCGTGACCGCCCATGCCGTCGGCGAGCGCGAGGAGGCGAGGGCCGGCGTACACGGAGTCCTGGTTGTTCGAACGAACCAGGCCCCGGTCGCTGCGGGCCGCGTAGCGGAGGACGAGAGTCATGGGCGAAGCTCGATCACCGTCTTGCCGATCCGGATGGGGACTCCGAGCGGGACCCGGAGGGGTGCAGTGACCTTAGCCCGGTCGAGGTAGGTCCCGTTCGTCGAGCCCAGATCTTCCACGTACCAATCCTCCCCGCGCAGGGCGATGCGGGCGTGGCGGGTCGACGCGTAGTCGTCGTCGAGCACCAGCGTCGAGTCGTCGGCGCGGCCGATCAGGATCGGCCGGCCGTCGAGCGCGATCCGGGTACCCGCCAGCGCACCGTGGGTCACCAGAAGCTGCTGCGGGGCCTTGCTGCCCCGCGGCTTCTTCTCCTTGTTCCTGCGAAACGTCGGCACCTGCACCCGCAGGCCGGACGCGGCGTAGAGATCCGAACGGACGACCCGCAGGGCGGCGAACACGAAGAGCCAGAGCAGCACGAGAAAGCCCACTCTGGTGAGTTGAACGACCAGCTCTGGCACTTGTTGTGTCCGCTCCCGACTCTGCCTGCAAGCCGCGGCGCGCGCGCACCGCGGATCCCCCCGCACGACAATTCTGCGGGAACCCCGTCACCGGCCTCTGGTCAGCCCTGGGTTCGGAACACCAACGAAGAGTGCCCCACCCGGATGACGTCCCCGTCGGCCAGCTGCCACGTCTGCACCGGAGTCCCGTTCACGGTCGTGCCGTTCGTGGACCCGATGTCGGCGAGCGTGGCGCTCTGACCGTCCCAGGTGATCTCCAGGTGCCGGCGCGAAACCCCCGTGTCCGGCAGGCGGAAGTCGGCGTCCTGGCCGCGGCCCACCACGTTCCCGCCCTGCTTCAGCGAGTAAGTGCGGTTCGAGCCGTCGTCCAGCTGCAGGCTCGCCGCGAGCTGACGACCGGCCGCGGGCGCGCCGGGCTGACCGTAACCACCCTGCTGGCCGTACGGGTCGGCCTGGCCCTGGCCGTAACCGCCCTGCTGGCCGTACGGGTCCGCCGCGGGCTGCTGGCCGTAGCCACCCTGCTGCTGGCCGCCGTACTGGTCATAGCCGCCCTGCTGGGGCTGGCCGTAGCCCTGGTCGTAGCCACCCTGCTGGTAGCCGCCGCCCTGCTGGCCGCCGTACTGGTCGTAACCGCCCTGCTGGGGCTGGCCGTAGCCCTGGTCGTAGCCACCCTGCTGGTAGCCCTGGTCATAGCCGGGCTGCTGGCCACCCTGGTCGTAACCGGGCTGAGCACCGCCCTGCTGGCCGCCGTACTGGTCGTAGCCGGGCTGCTGGCCGTAACCACCCTGCTGCTCGTAACCACCCTGCTGGCCATAGCCCTGGTCGTACCCGGGCTGCTGGCCACCCTGCTGTCCGTAGCCGTACTGGCCCTGCTGGCCGTACGGGTCACCCTGGTCGTATTGGCCGTATCCGGGGGGCTGGCTCATTGCTGGGTCTCCTGCGTTGCTGGGTCGTGCCGACCGTGACGAGCCACCGGGTCCACTCGCGTGGGCGTCGGGATCGACGGACGAACGGGTCTTGAACTGTCCAGTATGCAGCGCCTCGTTGCGCTCGAGTGATACGACGACGTCACCATAGGTCTCCCAGCCGTGCTCGGCGAGGTGTTCCGCCACGGCTCGTGTGAGAACCGAAGTGACCCGCTGCTCGTCACCGGCCATCCGATCGTGGTCAGCCTGCCCCAAGGACACGATGTAGTGATTCGGGGCGAGCTGCCGACCGCCTGCCAGCTCACGAACGTTCTCCTCGCCTTCCCGCTCGAGCGCCACCGCCACTTCCTGCGTGACGACGTTGCCACCGAACATGCGCGCGAAGGTGTTCCCCACGAGGTTCTCGAGACGCCTGTCGAAGCGCTCTACCCGACCCACCTGGGGTGACCTCCTCGCACGTGTGCTTCCGCACCGATCCTATCCGGGAGAGGAAGCCTCGACACGGCCCCCGGTGAAACCCGCGAAAACCGCCTGCTACGCTTTGCTGGCTGTCAGAGAGTGAAGCAACTCGGGCGAGTGGCGGAATGGCAGACGCGCACGGTTCAGGTCCGTGTGTCCGAAAGGACGTGAGGGTTCAACTCCCTCCTCGCCCACTGGTGTTCAGAGGCCCCATCGCTAGCGCGATGGGGCCTCTTCCCGTTTGGTGGAGGTCGTCGTTTTTTCTGGGGGGCGACCCCCCCAGACCCCCACGGTGCGGTCGAGGCCCGGGTGGTGGGGTCGCGTTTCGGGGTGGGCCCGGTGGTGCGGTGGAGATCCGGGTGGTGGGGTCGCGTTTCGGGGTGGGCCCGGTGGTGCGGTCGAGGCCCGGGTGGTGGGGTCGCGTTTCGGGGTGGGTCCGGTGGTGCGGTGGAGATCCGGGTGGTGGGGTCGCGTTTCGGGGTGGGCCTGGCGGTGTTGTGGAGATCCGGGTGGTGGGGTCGCGTTTCGGGTGTGGGGCCCGGGTGCGGTCTGGACTGTCGTTGTCCGGGTGCGGTGGGAGTCTGGTGGTCCAGACCCGGCGGTGAGCTGGGGGTTATGAGGTTTGTCATGCGGTCGGGGTGGGGGACGCATGGTGCGTTGGTGAGGTGTGCGTCTACAGGCTGGCGGGTGGGGGCGCCAGGGTGGATCGCATGGGTAGGGAAAAGGTTGTCGAGGTGGAGGGGCTGAGGGTCGAGTACGGGTCCTTTGTCGCGGTCCACGAGTTGAGCTTTGCGGTGCGGGCCGGTGAGGTCTTCGGGTTGCTGGGGACGAACGGTGCGGGCAAGACGTCGACGATGGATGTGCTGGAGGGGTACCGGAGGCCGTCGGCCGGGAGCGTGCGGGTGTTCGGGGTGGATCCCGCGGCGGAGCGGGAGGAGGTTGCTCCGCGAGTCGGGATCATGTTGCAGGAGGCCGGGTTTTTCGATGATCTGACGGTGGTCGAGTCCATTCGGGCGTGGCGGAGGTTCACGGCCGATCCCCTGTCGTTGGACGAGGCTGTCGAGTTGGTTGACCTCGGCAAGGTGCGGGACACGCGGGTCGGGAAGCTGTCCGGGGGTGAGCGGCGGCGGCTGGATCTGGCGCTGGCCGTGTTGGGGCGGCCGGAGCTGCTGTTCCTGGACGAGCCGACCACCGGGTTGGATCCGCAGGCGCGGCGGCGCACGTGGCACGTGCTGGAGAACATGGTCGCCGGGGGCATGGCGATTCTGTTGACCACGCACTACATGGAGGAGGCGCAGTACCTCGCCAACCGCGTGGCGATCATGGATCGTGGGCGGATCGTGCGGCACGGGTCGGTCGACGAGGTGATCGGGGCGGATCACGGGTCGACGGTCACGTTCGTCAGTGAGGTGGCGGTGCCGGCCGAGCTGGCCGGGGTGTCCGAGGACGGGCGGCACTACGAGTTGAGCAGTACGGACCCGCAGGCGGATCTGCACCGGCTGCTCGACTGGGCCGCTCGCGCCGGCGTGCGGATCTCGGACCTCGAGGTCCGGCACAACTCGCTCGAAGACGTTTTCCTCAGGGTGGCCGACGAAGCCGCCCTCGCCACCACCGCGAAGGAGCGCTGATGACTGCCCTCGCCCCCGCGCCGCGGGTCCGTCGTTCGCTCGGTTTCTGGCGCTACACCTGGTCGCAGTTCCTGTTGTCGCAGAAGGTGCACTGGCGCGATCTCGGATTCGCGCTCACCGGTGTGCTGATTCCGCTCGGGCTCGGCATCGGATTGCCGGCCAGCCAGCACGGCAAGGGGGAGATCGCCGGCGTCGACGGCGGTGTGTACCTGCTGCCCGGGATGATGGGGTTCGTCCTCGTCTGGATCGTCTACAACGTGGTGAACTCCGCGACCAGCCGGCGCGGGAAACTGATTTACAAACGCCTTCGCGGCACACCTTTGCCGGACACGGCCATCATGACCGGCGAAGCGATGAGCGGGTCGGTCACGAGCATCGCGCAGGTCGTCGTCCTGCTCGTTTTCGGCCTTTCGTACCTGGGTGCGCCGGCGCCGGCGAATCCGCTGTTGCTGCTGGTCGGCGTGGTGCTGGGGGCGTTCACGTTCGCGCTGCTGGCCATCGGGGTGTCCGGGCTGCTGCCCACCAGCGAGGTGTCCACGTGGATCGTGACGCCATTCCTGTTCCTCATGATGTTCGCGTCCGGAATCGTTTTCCCGCTGTCGGAAATGCCGCACTTCCTGCAGATGCCGGTGCAGTACCTGCCGTCGAGCTCGGTCGTGGAAATCCTGCGCACCGCTTATCTCGGCCGCGACTTCGCGACGAATCCGGCGACGGCCCAGCTGCCGTACCAGGTCGGATTCCTGGAGTCGTTCAGGGCGTGCGTCATGCCGCTGGGGCTACTGTGTGCCTGGATCGGCGTTTCCCTCGGCCTGGGCAAGCGCTTCTTCAAATGGGACCCGAAGCGGTCGAGCTAGCGCAGGAGGAGACGTGGACCGGTGGAACCCCGGGACACTCGGCCGCGTCGTCGCGCTGCTGATCCTCGGGACCACCGTCGCGTTCACCGCCGAGGCGTTTTTCCTCTGGCTCAGCACCCACCCGCAGGCGCTCGACGTGCTCTTCGCGGTGCTGGCCGTCGCGGGAGTGCTGGCCGGGCTCGGGCGGATCGTGTGGGCGGTCGTGCGGCGCGCGGCCGCCTGCGGTGAGCACCTGGTCGACGTGGCGATCGCCACCAGCCTCGCGTTCGCGCTGCTGCTGGCCTTCGGGCCGGCGTGGCTGGCGTTGCCGTCGCTGGTGGCCGGTGTTTCCGCGATCAGCCTCACCGGGCGCAAGCGGTGGATCTTCCCGCTGGTCGTGCTCGTGGTCACGGCGGGGCTGGCGTTCCTGATGCAGGTGCCGGCGTACGCGGTGGCCGAGGTGCTGCTGCGCTCGCTGGTCACGATCGTGGTGCTGGCGGGGATGGGACTGCTGGTCACGTATGCGGCGGAAGTCCACGCCAACCGCGACGAGCTGGCCCGCATGGCGGTGGTCGAGGAGCGGCTGCGCTTCGCCCGCGACCTGCACGACGTGCTCGGCCGCGGCCTGTCCGTGGTGCGGCTCAAGGCCGAGCTGGGGGTGCGGTTCATGGACACCGACCCCGAAGCCGCCCGCACGCAGCTGACGCAGATCGCGGAGCTGGCCGGTGGGTCCGTGACGGAGCTGCGCAAGGTGATCGCCGGCTACCGGCAGCCGAGCCTCGCCGAGGAGCTGCGCGGCACGTCGTCGATCCTGTCGCTGGCCGGCGTCCGTGTGGTCGCCGACCCGGTGCCCGAGGGGCTGCCCGGGCCCGTCGCCGAGGCGATCGGCTCGGCCATCCGCGAAGGCGGCACCAACATCCTGCGCCACAGCGCCGCCGAGAACTGCCGCGTCGAGTTCGTGCGGGACCCCTCGTGCGTGCTCTTGCGCATCCGCAACGACCGTCCGCACGCCGGCGGCACGCGCGCCGGACACGGCCTCACCGGGCTGGCCGAGCGCCTCGCCGCCGTGGGCGGCACGCTGGAGCACGGCGAGGTCGAAGGCGATTTCGTGCTCACCGCCCGCGTGCCCCTTGACCAGCCGAGGAAGAGCTCATGACCCTGCGGATCGTGCTCGCCGAGGACCACGCCCTGCTGCGCGAGTCCCTGCGCACGGTGTTCAGCCTCGCCGAAGACATCGACGTGATCGCGGCCGTGGACAACGGCGCCGACGCACTGGAGACCATCCGCCGCGAGCGCCCCGACGGCGCCATGGTGGACATCGACATGCCGCGGATGTCCGGGCTCGAGGTGGCCGAGGCCGTGCGCGCCGAAGGCCTCGACTGCGGGCTGCTCGTGGTCACCAGCTACGGCAAACCCGGCTACCTGCACCGCGCGATGCGGGCCGGGGTGCGCGGGTTCGTCACCAAGAACATCTCGCCCGACGACCTGATCACCGCCGTGCGCAAGGTCTGCACCGGCGGCCGGCACGTGGACCCGGAGATCGCCGCCGACGCGCTGGCCGTGGGTGAGACACCGCTGACCGAGCGGGAGCTGGACGTGCTCCGGCTCTCGGGTGCGGGGCTGCGGCCCGCCGAAATCGGCGCGCGGCTCTCGCTCGCGGAGGGCACGGTGCGCAACTACCTGTCGAGCGCGCTGACAAAGCTGCAAGTCGACAACCGCGTGGCCGCGTACCGCGTTGCCGAGGAGTCGGGATGGCTGTGACGGAGCTGCTGGAGCTGTACCAGGATCTGCATCGGCACCCGGAGCTGGCGGGCATGGAAGAGCGGACGGCCGGGGTGCTGGCGCGCGAGCTGGCCGCCTTGGGTTTCACCGTGCGTAGCGGAATCGGTGGCCACGGCGTGGTCGCCGCGTTCGAAAACGGCGCCGGGCCCACGGTCGCGGTGCGGGCCGAGCTGGACGCGTTGCCGCTGGCCGAACGCACCGGTCTGCCCTACGCCGCCGAGGGCGCGGTGATGCACGCGTGCGGCCACGACCTCCACGTGGCCGCTGTGGTCGGGGCGGCTCGGGAGCTCGTGGCGACGCGTGCCGAGTGGAGTGGCCGGCTCTTGGTGCTGGGGCAGCCGGCCGAGGAGACGCTCGAAGGCGCGCTGGCCATGGTGGCCGACGGCCTGCACGACGTGTTCGGTGTACCCGACGCGCTCCTGGCCCAGCACGCCGTGCCCGGACCGGTCGGGCGCGTGGGCCATTCGCCGGGGCAGATCACCGCGCCGTGTGCCGAGCTGGCGATCTCCGTGCACGGCCGGGGCGGGCACGCCGCGGTGCCGCACCTCGCCGTGGACCCGGTCGTGCTGGCCGCGCACCTCGTGGTGCGCCTGCAGTCGGTGGTGGCGCGCGAGACGAATCCGGCCGAGCCGGTGGTGGTCACCGTCGGCTCGGTGCACGCGGGCGACGCGGCGAACGTGATCCCGGACCGGGTCGAGCTCGGCGTGAGCGTGCGGGCGGCGTCCGACGGCGCGCTGGCCCGGGCGCTGGCGGCGATCGAGCGCGTGTGCCGGGCCGAGGCCGCGGCGTCCGGTGCGCCGGTGGAGCCCGGCGTCGTGACGGTGCGCTCGGCACCCGCGACGACGAACGACCGGCAGCTCACGCTCGCCGTGCGGGCCGCGCACCTGGGCGCGCTGGGCCCGAACCTCGTCTCGTGGACGCCGCCCGTGGCCGCGGCCGAGGACTTCGGCCACCTGGCCGCGCGCGAGGGCGGCCGCGTGCCGCTCTGCTACTGGACGCTCGGCGTCGGCGACCGCGGGACCAACCACGCCCCCGACTTCGCGCCGGCGCCGGAGGCTCTCGGCGCGGGTGTGCGCACGTTGGTGCTCGCGGCCCAGGCCGTCTTCTCGGCCGCTCGCTGAAGCCCCCGCCCGCCTCGCCGGGCCCGGTCTCTCTGAGTTCCCAGCGGAGCCGCAGCTGGTTCACGTCCGAGTGGTTGCCCTTCGCGGTCGGTACGCACCGTCACCCCTGGGTAGTCGCGCAGGCACCCTTCGTGCACTGACCTTAAGGGAACCCTAGGAGAAGCCTAAGATAGCTGCCAGCTAACTACTCCAGTCGGGTGACATCGGTGATTTACCCTCCTCTTGCATGGGGGGTTGGGTTTAGCGTTCCCCCTGTGCGAATCGCTCAGCGCGAATAGCACAAAACTGGGGAATCAAAAGCCTGGGGGGGCTTGCGTGATGAGAACTGTTACGGTTGCCGCTTTAGTTGTCGTGTCCGTTTTGACCGGTATTTCTGCTGCTGAGGCCAGTGTCCCGGCACCCCCGAGATGCGTGCCGAGCTCGCAGTCCAAGTTCGTCGGCTTCGAGCTGGCGAAATGGGACTACGTCGGTGCTCAGGGCGAGGAATACCTGTACCGGTACAGCTTCAACGGTCGCAGCCTGGGCATTGTCACCTGCAAACCCGAGGCGTGAATTCCATCCGCCTTTGACCTCGGAAAGGAGGTGAAAGGAATGCAGGAAAACATCGTCGACGCGGTGGAGGAGCTGCAGGTCGAGGAGCTGGTGGAGACCACCGCTGCCGGCACCGCTTTCTCCATCGGCAGCGCCGGTTGCCCGTCGAGCATCGGCACCGCCTCCAGCTTCGGCTGAGCAGTCCCGCACCACTGATCCGTCAACTTGTGAGGAGAACCGAGATGAACGAGTTCGACATCCAGGTCGAGCAGGCGTTCGCCGAGGACATCACGGTGGAGGAGCTCGGCGAGGTCGCCGGCGCCGGTACCACCAACACCGGCGGCACCATCAGCTCCACCACCTGCCCGGCGTGCATCGGCACCGCCTTCAGCTGGTCCTGAGAGGAAAACTGTCATGGAGATGCAGGAGTCGCAGGACTTCACCGAGGAACTGACCGTCGAAGAGCTGTCCGACGCCACCGGCGCCGGCTGGTGCGTGGGTTCGGCCGGCACGTTCGGCTGCCCCTCGAGCGCCGGCAGCTACGGCACCGTCAGCTCGTCCTGACGCACTGACGATCCCGCTCGAACCACTGCGCATTCAGTAGGGAGGAAAAGCAATGAACGAGGAAATCTTCGAGCCGGCCACGTCCGAACTCACGATCGAGCAGCTTTCCGACGCACAGGCCGGCAGCTTCTGCCTCGGCACGGTGGGCACCGCGGGGTGCCCGAGCTCGGCGGGCACGGTCGGTACCGCGAGCTCGAGCTGACAATCCCCATGGACATCCGCGGCGAAACGAACCTCTGAAGGGAGGTTGTCATGGAGAACGTTACCACGCAGGCCCCGCAGGTCGAGGAGCTCGTCATCGAGGAGCTGACCGAAGCCGGTGCCAGCAACTGCTTCGGAACGGCGGGCAGCATCGGCTGCCCGGTGTGCTTCGGCACGTACGGCTGCGCCACCTGAGTCTTCTGATTTCAGGTGTGAGGTCGGCTATTCCACCCACATCGCGTGGTCGCCGTCGAAGAGTATTTCATGAATGGCGGCGGCCACGCGGTGCGGGAAAACGCGTGCTCGTGAAAGGACTGGGGGATGTCGGAAATCGTCCAGCGGTTGTGGCGGCACTTCGCCCGTCAGGAGCCGTTCGGGATGCACGCTCCGGATTTCTTCGCGGAGCTGGTGGAACAGGCGCCGGTGGTGCGCTTCGACGGAATGTGGGTCATTTCCGGTTATGAGCTGGTGACCCGCCTGTGCACCCACCCCGGCTTCCCCATGGCGGCCCCGGTCTTCACCGCGGAAGCCCACCGGGATAACCCACAGTTTGTTCGCTTCTTCGGCAGCACCATGTCGGTGCGCGCCGCCGAGGAGCACACCCGGCTACGCAGTGTGCTGACCGGGGCGTTTTCCGGCCGTCGCCTGGGCCTCCTGCGCGACCGGATCGACGACGTCGTGGCCGAGCTGCTGGCCGAACCCCTGCGTCGCGGCGAAGCCGAGTTCGTCTCCGAGCTGGCCACGCCGCTGCCCGCCGCGGTCACCGCCGTGCTGCTGGGCGTGCCGGCCGCCGACCGCGACCTGGTCACGAAGCGGGCCACCGGGATGATGAACCAGCTCGCCGCCGGTTTCCTCACCGAGGAGCACCCCGAGGCCGGCACCCCGATCACCGCCGCCGAGTTCGCCGAGCTGCGCGGCTACGTCGACGAGCAGCTGGCGCGGCGCCGCGTCGAGCCGGCCGAGGACCTGATCGGGCACCTGGCGCAGGCTCAGGAAGAAGGCAAGCTCACCGCGGAAGAAGCCGTGGACATGGTGCTGCTGCTCTTCATGACCGGGCTCGACACCGTGACGGCCGCGCTGGCCAACACCCTCGTGGTGCTGTCCGAGCGCCCGGACGTCGCCGCCGCGCTCGCCGCCGACCCGGCGTGCGCGGACCGCGTGTTCGCCGAGGCCATCCGCCTGCGCACCCCGGTCGCGTTCGGCTCGCGCCAGGTCGCCCACGACCTGTCCGTCGGCAAGCTGCACTTCAAGGCGGGCGACACCGTGATCCTCGCCTTCGCCGCCGCCAACCTCGACCCGCGCAAGTTCGACGCGCCGCGCGAGTTCCGCTGGGACCGGCCGATGACCGGCAACGTCGCGTTCGGCCACGGCAGTTACTACTGCCTCGGCAGCGCGCTCGCCGCGATGACCGCGCAATCGCTGCTCAGCGCGGTGCACGACCGGCTGCCGGCCCCGAGCCGCCCGCTGGCCGAGCTGCCCTGGCGCGCTTCGCTCGCGTTCCCGACGCCGCGCGTGCTGCCGGTGAACTTCGCGCCCGCGCTGGCGGAAAGCGGTGCCCGGTGAGCACGCGCTACCGGTCTCGCGCCGGAGCCGAGTTCCGCCAGGTCGAGGAATCCGACTGCGGTGCCGCCTGCCTGGGCATCCTGCTCGCCGGGTTCGGCAAGCACCTGTCGTGGCCGATCCTTTCGCAGGCCTGCGGCGGTGGCCGCGACGGCATCAGCGCCGCGACGCTCGCCCGCCGCGGCCAGCAGTTCGGGCTCACGGTGAGTGCCAAGCGCGTGCGCCTTTCCGGCGCCGACACCGATGTCGCGACCCTGCGAGGGCTGGCCGCGCCCGGTGTGGTGTTCGTGGACAACCGGCACTTCGCGGTGCTGGAACAGGTCGGCCGCGGCGGCAAGGTGCGGCTGCACGACCCCGCCACCGGCCGGCACACGCTTTCGCTCGACGAGTTCCGCGAGCGGTTTTCCGGGCTGTACCTGGGTTTCCGGCCCGCGGCCGGGTTCGAGCCGAGCGGCGCGCCGCAGCGGGTGCTGCCGCGGGCGTTGCGCTGGCTCGGCGCCGGGCTGCCGGTGGTCCTCGGCGCGGTGGTGGCCGGGATCGTCACCGCCGGGCTGACCGTGGTTGCCGCGTTGCTGGCGCGCTCATTGGTCACGGCGACCGCCGGGCCCGGCGCGACGTGGTGGCTGGCCGCGGTGGCCGTGGGTGTGGCGCTCGCGGGATGGGCGCAGCAGCGGCTGGTTTCGGCCGCGTTGCTGCGGACCTCGCTCACGCGCTCGACCGAGCTGGTCGCGCACCTGTTGCGCTTGCCCGGCAGCTACTTCCACCGCCGGTTCACGGGCGGGGTCGCGGCGCGCGTGCAGATCGCCGACACGATCGCGCAGCAGCTGACCACGGTCGTGCTGCCCGTCGCGGTGAGCCTGGCCGCGGTTCTGGGGTTGCTCGCGGTGCTGGCCGTGCTCGCTCCGGCGGCCGCCGCGGTGCTGGTCGGGAGCACGGCGCTCACCGCGCTGGTCGTGCGGTTCGGCCGCCGGTCGGGCACCGAGCGGCAGTCGGCGTTGCTGGTCGAGCAGTCGGCGCGCGACGGGCTTTCGCTCAACGTGCTCTCCGCGATCGACACGGTGAAGGCCGAGGGCAGCGGACGCCAGGCGTTCGGGCGCTGGTCTTCGGCGCAGCGCAAGGTCCTGGCCGCGCAACGCCGGGCGGCGCTGGGCGAGCACGGGATCGGGCTGGTCGTCACGGCGCTGCACGCGCTGGGATACGCCGCCTGCCTCGCGCTGACCGCCGTGGTCGCGCCCGGCGAGGTGATCACCGTGGCCGTGCTGGCCGGTGTGTGGCAGCTGCACGCGGGTGGGCTCGTCACGGGCCTGCACCGGATCGGCGGTCTGCGCAGCAGCTTCGCCGCGTACGACGACGTGGCCGGCGCCGAGACCGATCCGTCCGATGTGGACGAACCCGTGGCCGTCGGCCCGGGGCGGGTCACCGTGCGCGGGCTGCGCTACGGCTACGACACCAACACCGAGCCGCTGCTGGCCTCGCTCGACCTCGACGTGCCGCCCGGCGGCCGCATGACGCTCGTCGGCGCGAGCGGCTGCGGCAAGTCGACACTCGCGAAGGTGCTGGCCGGGCTCGTGCGGCCGTGGTCGGGCGTGGCGCTGATCGACGGCCGCCGCAGCGCCGACCTGCCGCCGTCGGTGCGGCCGTTCCTGGTGGGGTACGTGCCGCAGCGGCCGGCGTTTTTCGAGGGCACCGTGCGTGAGAACCTCGAGCTGGGCACGTCGCTGCCGGACGACGCGATCGCCGCGGCGCTGGACGACGCGCAGCTCACCGAGACGATCTCCCTGCGTGGCGGCATCGACTCCGCGCAGGTCAGCCAGCAGGCCCGCAACTTCTCCGGCGGCGAACGGCAGCGCCTCGCCCTGGCCCGGGCGCTGGCTCGCAACCCGCGCGTGCTCGTGCTCGACGAAGCGACCAGCGCCGTCGAGACCGCGCTGGCCGCCCGCATCGACGCTGCCCTGCGTGCTCGCGGGACGACCACGGTCGTGGTGGCGCACCGGCTTTCGGAAGTCCGCGGCGACGACACGGTCGTGCTGCTCGACCGCGGCCAGATCCGGGTGTACGGCACGCACGACGACCTGCTCGCCCACACCCGCGGCTACCGCGACATCGCGGAGGTGGCCGGATGACCACCACCTTGCCCGCCGGCGAAACCCGTTCGTGGTTCGAGGAAACCGGCGCGACGGCCGCGTCCTTGAAGCAGGCCACGGCCGGCCGGACCAAGCCCGAAGCCGAGCAGGCCGAGAGCGCGCCGGTCGCGGCGCAGCCGGTTCTCCCCGCCACGCCGAAGGCCGCGATCCTGCCGCACGAAGGCAGCACCGGCCGGCGTCTGCTGTCGTTCGCGGTGCGCGGCCAGCGGGCCCGGCTCGTGGTGAGTGCCGTGATCGGGTTGCTGGCGACGGTGTTCGGCTTCGTGGTGCCGCTGGCCGGGATGGTGCTCGCCATCGCGATCGCCGCCGGCAACCGGGACGCGGTGCCGTACCTGGCCGGCGCGCTGGTGGGGCTGCTCGCGTTGCAGCTGCTGACCACCGCGCTGGTCGAGCGCGGCCTGCTGACCTTGACCGACGGCGCACAGGACCGGCTCGAGTCGGCCATCTGGCAGCGCCTGCTGAGCCTGCCCGCGACGTTCTTCCGCGACTACCCGCTGCGTCGGCTGATGGGCTTCTCCGGTGGGGTCGGCCAGCTGCGCGGCCTGCTCGGCAGCGGCGGCCTCACGGCGGCGCTGCACGCGGTGTTCGCGCTGGTGGCGATCGCGTTGCTGGCCCTGCTGGACCCGTGGCTGGCCGTGGCGGCGGTCGGGGTGTTCGGGGTCGTGCTCGCCGCGATGCTGTGGCTTTCCGTGCGCCAGCAACGCCACGACACCGACGTGCTGTCCGCGGTGGACGACGTGCAGGCCGCCGTGTACCCGGCGATGCTCGGCATCGACGACGTGCGGGCGTTCGGTGCCCAGTCCCATGTGGTCGGTCGCTGGCGCGAGGCTTTCCGGGCGCAGAAGCGCTCCGACGACGCGGGCCTGCGGTACGCGGAAATCGCCAGTGCGCTCGCCGTCGCCTGCTACCCGGCGCTGCTCGCGGTGCTGCTGCCGATGGCGTCGGGTCTCGGGTTCACCGGGCAGTGGACGGTGGTGATGGTGGCGATGACGCTGAACCTCACCGCTTCCCGGCTGCAGGGTGCGCTCGTGGGCCTGTTCGCCATCGGCCCGGTGCACGCCCGCCTCGCGCCGGTGCTGACCACGCGGCCCGAGACGCCGGCGCGCCCGACCCCGTTGCCCGCCGCACGCGGCGCGATCGAACTGTGCGATGTCAGCTTCCGCTACCCCGGCCAGACCCGTGACCTGCTCACGGACATCTCGCTGCGCATCGAGCCGGGGGAGTTCGTGGCGCTGATCGGTGCTTCGGGCGCGGGGAAGTCGACGCTGCTGCGCCTGATGCTCGGCCTCGACCGGACCGAGCGCGGTGTGGTGCTGGTCGACGGCGTGGACGTGAACACCTGCGACGTCGACGACCTGCGCACGCGCATCGGTTACGTCGCCCAGGACGCCACGCTCATGCGCGGCACGCTCGCCGAGGTCATCTGCGGCGCGGCGGCCGAGGTCGACCTCGACCTCGCCCAGCACGCAGCTGAGCAGGCGCAGCTCGGCGACGTGGTCAAAGCCTTGCCGATGGGCCTGCACACGCAGGTCACCGACGGCGAGAGCGGGCTGTCGGGCGGCCAGGTGCAACGGCTGCTGCTCGCCCGCGCCCTGGCCAAACACCCCGCCGTGCTGCTGCTCGACGAGGCCACCAGCGCACTCGACGCCGCCGCGCAGGAACTCGTGCGCCGCGCCGTCGACGACCTGCGGCTGACCCGGGTGGTGGTGGCCCACCGGCTCTCCACCATCCGCTCGGCCGACCGGATCGCCGTGCTGGAGCACGGCCGCATCGCCGACATCGGCACCTTCGCCGAGCTGTCCGGCCAATCGAAGGCTTTCGCCCGGCTGGTGGGCTCCGCCCGCCGGCTCGACTGAGGGGACAACCATGACGAAGAGCATCAATCGGATCACGAGGTTCAACCGGTCGCTGCGCGTGCTGACCGTGCCCGGCGACGCGGTGTACCTCACGAGCGAGCGCACCACGCAGACCCGGCTCGCCGGTGCGCTGGTCGAGCAGCTGGCCCCGCTGCTGGTCGAGGGGCAGCACAGCCGCGAGGACATCAAGCAGGCACTGGCCGAGGCCGACCCCGCCCGCATCGACGTGGCGCTGGACCGCCTGCGCCGCAGCGGTTACGTGGTGGAGGTCGACCCCGAGGTCGACCCGCGCGTGGGCGGCTACTGGGAAGCGTCCGGTGTGGACGGTGACGACGCCGTGCGGCGCCTGGCCGGCGCGGACGTGCGGGTGCTCACCGCCGGCGACGTCGACCCGGCCGGGTTCACCGCGGCCCTCACGGCGCTCGGCACCGGCGTCACCACGGATCCCGACGCGCCCGCCGAGTTCACCGTGGTGCTCACCGACGACTACCTGCGGCCCGAGCTCGCCGAGTGGGGCGCGAAGTTCCACGCGGCCGGCACGCCGTGGCTGCCGGTGAAGCCGGTCGGCAGCATGATCTGGGTCGGTCCGGTCTTCGAGCCCGGCGTGACGGGTTGCTACGAGTGCCTGCGCGTGCGGCTGTCCAACAAGAACGTGCTGGCCAGCTACCTGCGCCAGCGCGGGGTGCTCGACAGCCCGGCGCTCGTCAACTCCGTGACCGGCACCGGTGTCACGCAGGACCTGGCGCACCGCCTCGCCGCGCTGCACGTGGGCAAGTGGCTCACCGGCGCGTTCGCCGCGGGCCGGGCCGCGATGCCGCAGCCGCCGGGTGGGGTGGCCGCGCAGTACGGCACGCCGTGGCAGTCGGAGGTCGTCACCCTCGACACGGTCAGCCTCACGCAGGAGCACCACCCGTTCCAGCGCCGCCCGCAGTGCCCGCTGTGCGGTGAGCCCGACGTGCAGGCCAACCGCATGGCCGAGCCGGTGCGGCTGCAGGCGCGCCCGCGCCTGGCCGGCAGCGACGGTGGTTACCGCACGAGCCCACCGGAGCAGTTCGTGGCGCGCTTCGAGCACCTGATCAGCCCGGTCACGGGCCCGATCAGCAACCTGGTGAAGGTGCCGCTGGAGGTCGAGGGCCTGCACACCTACACCGCCGGCCAGAACTTCGCGATCCCGATGGCCAACGCCAACGACCTGCGCGCCGGGCTGCGCAGCTGCAGCGCGGG
This sequence comes from Amycolatopsis sp. NPDC004368, assembly GCF_053602515.1. NCBI lineage: Bacteria > Bacillati > Actinomycetota > Actinomycetes > Pseudonocardiales > Pseudonocardiaceae > Amycolatopsis > Amycolatopsis sp. NPDC004368. The sequence goes on from NZ_JBSGDT010000001.1 coordinate 531,372, forward strand.
CAAAGGCATGAGCGACGCGCAGGCCAAGGCGTCGGCCGTGGGCGAGGCGATCGAGCGCTACTCGGGGCTGTTCCACGGCGACGAGGCCCGTCGCACCGCGCGGCTCGTGGACCTGGACCCGAACGAGGTGATCCACCCCAACGACCTGCACCTCTACAGCGACGCGCAGTTCCGCGACCGGCGGGAGTGGAACTCGCGGCCGTCGCACTTCCACTGGGTCGCCGACGAGCTCGACCCGGAGGCCGAGATCGAGTGGTCGCCGGTGTGGTCGCTGACCGAGCAGCGCACCAAGCTGTTCCCGACCTCGGGTCTGTACTTCGCTTACCACAACCCGAAAACCCCGTTCCAGGCCGGCGCGAACTCCAACGGCTGCGCGGCGGGCACGAGCCTCGAGGACGCGATCCTGCAGGGCTTCATGGAGCTGGTGGAGCGCGACACGGTCGCGATGTGGTGGTACCACCGCCTGCGCCGGCCCGCGATCGACCTGTCGACCTTCGACGTGCCGTACTTCGCGCAGTGGCGGCAGCGCTACGACGAGCTCGAGCGCGACACCTGGGTGCTGGACCTGACCAACGACCTGGGCATTCCCTCCGTCGCCGCGGTTTCGGTGCGCCGCGACAAGCCCGCGCAGGACATCCTGTTCGCCCTCGGCGCGCACTTCGACGTCGAGGTGGCGATCGGGCGGGCGCTGTCGGAGATGAACCAGTTCCTGCCCGCCGTGATCGGCATGAAGGCCGACGGCTCGGGCACCTACGCCTACAACGACCCGGACCAGCTGCACTGGTGGCGCAACGCGACGCTGGAGAACCAGCCGTACGTGTTCCCGGCCGAGGTCCCGCTGCGCACCCGCGCGGACTTCGAGCGCTACCAGAGCACCGACGTGCGCGAGGACGTGCTGCGCGCCGAACGAGTCGTGGCCGCGCGCGGGATGGAAATGCTGGTGCTGGACCAGACGCGGGTCGACATCGGCCTGCCCGTGGTGCGCGTGATGGTGCCGGGGATGCGGCACTTCTGGCCCCGCTTCGCGCCCGGCCGGCTCTTCGACGTGCCGCGCGAGCTGGGCTGGATCGAAAAGACGCCGTCCGAAGCCGACCTCAACCCGATTGCGATGTTCCTATGACCACGCTCGAACGCACTGCCGAGTACACCGTCACCTTCCGCCGCGACGTCTCCGTGCTGAGCAAGGACGACCAGGTCCTGCTCGGCCTCGCCGACCGCGCCGGCTACCGGCTGCGGGGCGTCGGGGCGCCGATGCTGGCGGCCCTGGAGCAGGTCCGCGCCGGATTGCACACCGAGGACGAGCTGGCCGCCGAGCACCCGAAATCGCCGGTCGCGACCGTGCTGGCGAAGGTGGAACCCTTCCTGGCGACCGGTTTCCGGCTGCGCGGCGAGCGCGTGGCCGTGCTGGAGCGCACCGGTGTGACCGGGCTGCGGCCCGAGCTGCCCGACCTGACCGGCGCCTGGCTGCGGCTCGGGAAGTTCAGCCTGCTGCGCCGGCGCGCCGACGAGCTGGTGATCGAGTCGCCACTGAGCAAGTACCGCGCGGTGCTGCTCGACGCGGGCCTGGGCGGCGCCGTGGCCGCGCTCGCCGTCGCGCGGCCGACGTCCGAAGTGGACTCCGAGTGGTGGCCGGTGCTGGCCGCGCTGGCGGGTGCGGGCTTCCTCGACGTCGGTGCCGAGGGCGAGTTCCCCGTGGACTCCGACGACGTGCTGCGCCAGTGGGACGTGCACGACCTGTACTTCCACAGCCGCAGCCGGATCGGGCGCACCGACGAGGCGTTCGGCGGCCGGTTCCCGTACGTCGGTGAGATCGAGCCGCTGCCCGCGGTGGCGCCGGCGCCCGAAGGTCCGCGCACGGAACTGTTCCGGCCGGCCTTCGACAGCGTGCGGTCGGCCGACCCGGGGCTGCAGGAGACGATCGAGGCCCGCCAGTCGATCCGTGCTTACGGCGAAGAGCCGATCACCGCCGAGCAGCTGGGCGAGTTCCTCTACCGCACGGCTCGCGTGCGCGGCACGTACGGCCCGCGGCCCGAGGCGCGCATGCCGTACGAGGGTTCGAGCCGGCCGTATCCCTGCGGTGGCGCGGGTTACGAGCTCGAGCTCTACATCACCGTCCGCCGGTGTGCCGGGCTGCAGCCGGGCATCTACCACTACGACGCCGGCGAGCACGTGCTGCGGCTGATCAACACCGAGTCGCAAGCGCGCGACGAGCTGCTGCGCGTGGCGACGCTTTCGACCGGTGGCCAGGCCGTACCCGACGTGCTGGTGACCATGACCTCGCGGTTCCAGCGCCTGTCGTGGAAGTACCAGTCGATCGCCTATGCCGTCACGCTCAAGCACGCCGGCGCGCTGTACCAGACGATGTACCTGGTGGCGACCGCGATGGGCCTGGCCGGCTGCGGTCTGGGCAGCGGTGACGCCGACGCGGCGGCGAGCGCGTTCGGGCTGGACTACCTGAAGGAGTCGTCGGTCGGCGAGTTCATCCTGGGCAGTGCCCCGGCCGAGCTGCCCGCCCCGGTGAGCGGCGACGGCGCGCAGGACTGGCGGGCCGGCAACGACCCGGGTTGGCAGGCCGAAGCACTCGCCGCACGGAGGCGGTGAGGTCGTGTCCCCGCTGTTTGTGCCACAGCTGCTGGTGTCCCGGATCTGCGGGCTGCCCGCCGGTGTGCTCGACGGTCTGCGTGCCCCGGAGACCGTCGCCCTGCTGGCCGAGGCCGAGTCCGCGGCCGCGCGGAAAACCGCGCTGCGCGAACCGGTCTGCGACGCGCTGCACGCGGTGATCGGCCGCGACGAGCTGACGCGCGAGCAGCGGCGCGGGCTGATCCGGCTTCGTCGCAGCGTGTTCAACGACCGCGGCGACGAAGCCGGGCTCAGGCTCGCGCGGGAAGTGCTGGCCACCGCCGAAGCCGACCGGCTCGACGAGTGGCACCAGCTGCTGGTGCGCGAGCGAGAGCTGCTGGAGAAGGCCACGCGGGCGCTCGCCGCGGAGCTGGCTTCGGCGCAGCACGCCGTGGCGTCGGCGCTGCGCAGCTCCCCAGTGCTGGCCGGGCTGGCGCTGGCGAGCCCAGAGTTCGTCACGGCGTTCACCGACCGCGCAGACCTCGGCAAACCCGGTGGACGGCTGTCCCGCAGCGCGGTGTCGTACCTGGTGCGGACCACGCTGAAGCCGAGCCCGTTCGGCGCGTTGACCACGGTGGGCGTCGGGGATTTCACCGGCGCTGCCGATCCGGGCGCGCGCTGCCGGCTGGTGAGCTCCTCGCGCGTGGCGGCTCGGCTCGCGTATACGGCACTGGAAGACGACCCGGTGGTGGTGCCCAATGTGGACACTCGCCTCGTCGGCGCGGAGTGGCTGGCCGCGTTGCCGGTGCACCTCATGCGCCACGGTGTGTACTTCCGCGAGGACGAGGTCACGGCGCTGACCGGCCCGGTCCCGCTCGATCCGCGGCCGCGGCGGCTGCGGGAGCTGGCGGCCGAGCTGGGCTGCGCCCTTGACGACGTGCGCCGGCTCGTGGACCAGGGACTGCTGCTGGTGAGCCCGCCGTGGCGGCTCGACGAGCCCCGGCACTTCACGGCGTGGGGCCGGCCCTCGCTGGCTGAAGCCGAGAAGGTCGTGGCCGGGACCGCCGACGGACGGCGCCGGGCCGAGGTGGTGCTGGCGTTGCGCGGGCGGCTGCGGACTGTGCTGACCGAGCGCGATCCCGCGCGGGCCGACTGGCTCGACGGGCTGGGGCTGGTGCACGAAACCGTCGCGCACGGCCCGGAACCCGAGACCGCGCCGCCCGCGTGGGTGGCGGGTGAGCTCGCCCGGCTCGACGGCTTGCTGCGCGCGACCGCCCGGCCGCGGGCCGGGTACTACGACCTGGTGCGGTTCTTCCTGCACCACTACGACATCGGCGGCGTCGCCGACCTGGCCGAGTTCGCGTTCCGCGCGGCCCGTGACCTCGACCCGATGGTGTGGCTTTCGCGTTGCGCGGTGCCCGAGCCCGATGTCGCCGACGTCGCGGGCCCGAGCATCGGCCGTCCCGCGCACTCGGTGTTCTGGCAGCTCGCGGGCGACGCACTCGTGGTCAACCAGGTGCACCCGGGCTACCTCGGCGCCGTCTCGCGCTGGGCCGGGGTGCCGGGGCTGGCTTCGCGCGTCGAGGCGGAAGTGACTGCGTTGCACGAAAAGCGGTTCCCCGGAGCCACGGTGTACCAGGTGACCGCTCATGCCGACTGGACCGACACCCAGCGACCGGCGGTGCGTTCGGCGCCGTGGCTGGCGTGGGGTGCCGAACGGCCGTCGGTCGGGCCGGGTGGCGTGCCGATCGACGGCTTCCGCGTGCGTCACGACCTGGCCACGGGCACGTTGGAGGTGCTCGACCCCGCGGGGCGGCCCGCCGCGTTGAGCTACCTCGGCGCCGTGCCCGGGCACCTGCTGCGCGGGGTGCCACGGGTGCTTCAGCTGCTGTCGGATCCGTGGCTGTCGCTGGGTCCGTGGGCGCCGGTGCCCGGCGCGGGGTTCCGCGAGCGCGTGACCGACGGGCGGCTGGTGCTGCGCCGCGCCCGGTGGACGCTGCCGGCTTCGGCGCTGCCCGAACTTGGCGGCGGACCCGATGTGGACTTCCTCCGCGCCGGCCGGATGTTCCTGGCCGAGCACGGTTTGCCCGAGCAGGTGTTCGTGCGCGGCCTCGCCGCGGGCGGGGTGCCGCAGGGGAAACCGCAGTGGCTCAGCTTCGCCCACCCGCTCGCGGCGTGGACGGCGCTGAAAGGCCTGGCCGGCGCGGAGGAGCTCGAACTCACCGAAGCCCTGCCGGCGGCCGGTCTCGACAACCGGCGCGTGACCGAGTTCCTTTCGGTGGTGACCCATGCTTGACACCCTGCTACGGCCGGACTGGCGCTACTGGCGCGTGTACGTGCCGGACCTGCCGTCCGTGACGAGACTGCTCGACGACGTGGTGCGGCCGGTCGTCGCCGGCCACGCGTTGCGGCGCTGGTTCTTCCTGCAGTACATGGACATGTCCGGCCTGCAGCTGCGGGTGCGGCTCAGTGCGTTCCCGGAGTCGGCCGAGGTTGTCGAAGCCGAGCTGGACCGGCGCTTCGCCGAACGCGGTACCGAGGTCGTGAAACGCTGGTACGAGCCCGAACTGGCGAAGTTCCGCGGCCCCGACGGCGTGGAGTTCGCCGAACGCGTCGCCCACCTCGGCAGCGAAACCGCGCTGCAGCTGCTGCCCGGCCGCGCGTCGGCCCACCGCATCACGCAGGCCGCGGCCCACACCGCCGCGATCGTCGAGGGCCTGCCCGCCGACCAGCGCGTGAGCTTCCTGCACCAGTACGCCTGGTACTGGTCGGGCCGCGGCGCCCGCACCGTCGCCTGGCGCCCTGCGGCGGCCACGGCCCACCCGGACGACCCGGCCGCCGTGCGCCAGGCGGGCCGCCTCGCCGACAGTGTCGCCGGCGCGCTGGCCACCGACCACGTCGGCAAGCCGCTGCGGCGCTACGCCGAACAGTTCTGGGCCGAGTACCGCCTCTCGGCCCGCCGCGTTTCGCCTTACCGCGCGGCCTTCCAGCACGTCCACCTGATGAACAACCGCCTCGGCGCAGTTCCCGGAGAGGAGGCTCAAATCGCGCGGTTGTTGTGGCTGGGACGATTGCGTAGCATCGGTAATTGATCGGGTAATCCGATAAAACAACAGTTGGGGAGAAATACCATGGACTCAGGCTCCAGCGGCGCCGCCTCCGGCATCGGCGACCCGGACGACGACCACCCGAACCCCGTCGGCGACGCCGTGGTCAGCGGCGTGCGCTCCGTCCTGAACAAACTCGGCCCGGCGGGTAAAAAAGCCGCGGACCAGCTGCCGAAGAAAAAGGACAAGTAAAATCGCGACTATTTTGGTTTCGTGATTGTGCTGGTGCCTGTGCGGTAGCCTGCGTTCCCCCCGAGAGCCCAACCCGGCCGTCGTGGTCCTCCGCGGCGCGCAGCCGGTCGAATTGCTCGTGATGGGAAAGCACGATGTGGTCGGGAACGACCGTGTCTTCGTGCATAAGCAATTCACGCAGGCCACCACCGTAGCTCGCGGCCACGGCCCAATCGAACTCGGCCTGACGCGTCGCCCACGGTAGCAGTGGTATTCCGCGAGCGGCCAGGAATTCCTCGATGCCGAGACACCACATCCAGCGCAGTGCGTTCGACCGGCACCGTGCGCCATCGCGGGGCGCGGGAATCGACGGATGGGGCACGGAGAGCGATCCTGGCCACCGCTCTCCGTGCCAGCCGGAACTGCGTCACAAATTGATGTTGCCGTGCACATCCCGCAGCTGCACGACCTTCGCGCCCTCCGCCATCGTGCCCACGTGGTTGGTCACGCCGCCGCGGGCGTCCTGGTGGACTTCACTTCGTGCGCGCCGCGATCCAATCCGCGATCACGTCCACCCGGGAGGTCGTCTCCGCGCTCGTGTGCGGGCAGTCCGGACCGGTCGTCTCCACGGAGATGAGCTGGCCGCCGCTGCCCGACGGCACGAAGTACGGCGCGCCCGAGTCGTACACGCAGGCGCTGGTCGTCGGTGAAGGCGCGACGCCGTGGACGGCGACGGTGGTGCTGCCGACCGACGAGATCTGCACGGTTCCCTGCTGCAACTTCGCCGACGGCACCGGGTTTTTCGCCGTGTGGCTGCCCCAGCCCGCGAGGGTGAGGCGCTGGCCGGCGGCCGGGACCACGCGGTTGACGGTGAGCGGTGTGATGCCGGAGACGGCGCTGTCGAGCTGCACGAGCGCGACGTCGTTCTCCGCGGACTGCAGCACCTGCGTGGCCTTGCGGGTGACGCCCGCTTCCTTCGCTTCGTCGACCAGCCCGAGCGTGACGGTGGTCGGGTAGGGGACCGGGCCGGAGACGCGGTTGCGCTGGGCGTCGTGGAAGCAGTGGCCGGTCGTGATGAGCCAGGTCGGCGAAACCAGGGCACCCGAGCAGAAGCTCGTGTACGTGCTCCCGTCCGGGCGCGGGATGCTCGCCATGGTCAGCTTGGCCGTGAAGCCGAACTGGCCGGCCGGCACGTCGGACCCGTCGGCGACGGCCAGTGCGGGGCCGGCGGTGAGCAGGGGCAGCAGAACAGCAGCGGTGAGTGCGGCGCGGACGCGCATTCTTTCCCTTCGTCGGGCCACCGGCGGAGCGCCGATGATCGACCCTCAACGCTAACCAGCTACTTCCGCGTCAGGAATTCCCTTGTCGGGCGAAAGAAAACAGGCCCCGCGGCCTGTGCGCGGAGCCCGTCTTCTGGTATTTGAGCGTCAGTGGATCTGCGACAGCACCCACTCGGCGATCACATCGACGCGCGAGGTCGTCTCGGCGTCGGCGTGGGGGCAGTCGGGGCCTTCCGACTCCACGGCTACGATCCGGCCGCCGCGACCCGAAGCCACGAAGTACGGCGCGCCCGAGTCGTACAGGCAGGCGCTGGTGTCGGCCTCGGGCGCGACGCCGTGCACGCCGAGCGTGGTGGCGGCGACCTCGCCGATCGCGACGGTGCCCTGCTGCAGCTTCATCGACGGCGCCGGGTCCACGGAGCTCAGCGCGCCCCAGCCGGCCAGCGTCAGCTTCTGCCCGACCGTCGGCTCGCCGCGGCCCACCTTCAGCGGCGTGATCCCGCGGACCGGCCGGTCGAGCTTCGCCAGCGCGATGTCGTTGGTGCCGGCCTGGACGACGTCGGTCACCTGGCGCGTGACGCCGAGGTTGCCGCGCTGCACGGTGGTGCCCAGCAGCACCGAGGTCGAGTACGGCACCGGGCCGGAGATCGGGTTGCGGTCCACGTCGTGGAAGCAGTGCCCGGCGGTGATGATCCACTGCGGCGCGACGAGTGCACCCGAGCAGCCGCTGTCGTAGTGCGTGCCGTCGGGCCGCGGGATGTTCGTCATCGTGAGCTTGGCGGCGAACTCGAACCGGCCCTGCGGCACGTCGGATCCGTTGGCGACGGCCGAAGCGGGCACGGCGGTGGCCAGCGCGGCCCCGAGCGTGAGCAGAGCCGCGGAAAGAATGGCGCGAACGCGCATGTCACTCAACCCCCTGGTCAATGGCGCCGGCTCCCGCAGGCGACCGGCGAAGCTTAACCAGGAAGCGGGTTCACCCGAAAGTGAATGGCAACCGGGCTGCCCGCGGGGCCGGCCCGGTTGCCCTCGAAACTCAATTCACGCCGACGAGATCGACCACGAAGATCAGCGTCTCGTTGGGCTTGATCACGCCGCCCGCGCCGCGTTCGCCGTACGCGAGGTGCGGCGGGATCACCAGCTTGCGGCGGCCGCCGATCTTCATGCCGGCGACACCCTGGTCCCAGCCGGGGATGACCTGGCCGGCGCCGAGCGCGAAGCGCAGCGGTTCGCCGCGGTCCCAGGAGGCGTCGAACTGCGCGCCGGTGGAGTGGGAGACGCCGACGTAGTGCACGGTCACGGCGGTGCCGGGCTGGGCCTCCGTGCCGTCACCCACGGTGAGGTCGGTGATCTCCAGTTCGGCCGGCGGTGGGCCGTCCGGGCGGTCGATTTCGGGCTTTTCCAAGGTCATGGCGCTCACCGTACCTATCGCCCGTGAACTGCGCCGATCGGACTAGGCCCAAAGAGGGGTTAAACGCGAAAAGTCTTCACACTTGTTTTACCCGTGGGTAGCGTGCGCGGAGTCACCCCTGGGGGAACCTCGTGGACGGGAGCTCCGGCATGCGACGACGCATCCGCACCCTGACCGTTTCGGCGATCGCCTTCACCGTGGCGGGCCTGCTGTCGGCGGTCGGTGGTCCACCAGCGTCGGCGCTACCGGGCAACGATTACTGCGCCGGCCAGTGCAACGACATCCTCCCGCCCGGCGAGAACGGCAGCGCGACGCTGGCCGAGATCCTGGGCAACAAGGCGTTCGGCACGCAGCCCGCGCACGCCGACGACCAGCTCGGCAAGTACGCCGACCTCGCCGGTGGCTACAAAGCGCTGACCACCGACACCATCGGCAAGTTCTTCAACGACTCCTCGTTCGGCGTCCCCGCCGATCAGGTCGCCAGCACTCTGCAGCCGCGCTCCGACGTGACGATCACCCGCGACAAGGCCACCGGTGTGCCCCACATCCAGGGCACCACGCGCTCGGGCACGGAGTTCGGCGCCGGCTACGCCGCCGCGCAGGATCGCTTGTGGCTCATGGAAATCATGCGCCGCGTCGGCCGCGGCCAGCTCACCTCGTACGCCGGTGGCGCGCCCGCCAACCGCGAGCTGGAGCAGTCGTTCTTCGCCGCCGCGCCCTACACCGAGGACGAGCTGCAGCAGCAGATCGAGGCGACCGCCGCGAGCGGGCCGCGTGGCCGGCAGGGTCTGGCCGACGCGCAGTCGTACGTCGACGGCATCAACTCCTACATCACCGACTCCCACAACGGCCGCTACTTCCCGGGCGAGTACGTGCTCACCGGTCACGTCGACGCGATCACCAACGCCGGCACCATCGAACCGTTCAAGCTCACCGACCTAGTGGTGCTCGCGTCCGTGGTCGGCGCGCAGTTCGGCGCCGGCGGCGGCGGGGAGGTGCAGAACGCGATCGCGAAGCTCGCGCTGCAGGAGAAGTACGGCGTGGTCAAGGGTGAGCAGGTGTGGCAGAGCCTGCGCTCGGCCGACGACCCCGAAGCCGTGAAGACGCTGCACGACGGCCAGACCTTCGACTACGGCATGACCCCGGCGAACCCGCAGGGATCGGCGTTGCCGGACAAGGGTTCCGTCACGCCGCAGCAGCTCGTGTACGACCAGACCGGCTCCGCCGCCACGAACACGCCGGCGAAGGTCGACGTCAAGGCGCCCGCGGACCAGCAGGCCGCGAAGGGCATGTTCGACAACGGCGTGCTGCCCGGCGACCTGTTGAGCGACAAGCACGGCATGTCCAATGCGCTCGTCGTCTCGGGTTCGAAGACCGCCAGCGGCCACCCGGTCGCCGTGTTCGGCCCCCAGACCGGCTACTTCGCGCCGCAGCTGTTGCTCCTGCAGGAACTTCAGGGCCCGGGCATCAGCGCACGCGGTGCGTCGTTCGCCGGGATCTCGATGTACGTGCTGCTCGGCCGTGGCCAGGACTACTCGTGGAGCGCCACGACGTCGGCGCAGGACATCATCGACACGTTCGCCTTGCCGTTGTGCGACCCGAGTGGGAAACCAGCCACGAAGGACTCGGACCACTACCTCTACCAGGGCCAGTGCCTGCCGATGGACACCGTGGAGCGCAAGGACTCCTGGTCGCCGACGGTGGCCGACGGCACCGCCGCCGGTTCGTACACGCTGCGCAGCTACCGCACGAAATACGGCCCGGTCACCAGCCGCGCGACGATCGGCGGCAAGCCGGTGGCGTACGCGTCGCTGCGGTCCTCGTACTTCCACGAGGTGGATTCGCTCATCGGGTTCCAGGAGTTCAACGACCCCGGTTTCGTCCACTCGGCAGCCGACTTCCAGCGCGCGGCCAACGACGTCAACTTCACCTTCAACTGGTTCTACGCCGACTCCAAGGACGTCGCCTACTTCAACTCCGGCGCCAACCCCGTCCGCAATTCCACTGTGGACCCGATGATGCCGGTGTGGGGCGACAAGGGTTACGACTGGCAGGGCTGGGACCCGAACGGCGACAAGGCGAACTACACGCCGATGGCCCAGCACCCGCAGTCGGTCAACCAGGACTACTACGTGAGCTGGAACAACGCGCAGGCCAAGGGCTACGCCTCGGGCGGCGCCGACAAGTCGGCCGTGCACCGCGCCGACCTGCTCGACACGCGCGTGAGGGCGCTGATCAGCAGCGGCACGAAGGTGACGCGCGTGAACCTCACGCAGGCCATGGAGGACGCGGCGCTCGCCGACCTGCGGGCCGAGGAGGTGCTGCCGTTGCTGCTGCAGGTGCTCGACAAGACCCCGCTCACCGGCGCGGCGGCCGAGGCCGAGAACAAGCTGAAGACCTGGCTCGCCCACGGCCACCAGCGCGTGGAGTCGGCGCCGGGCAGCAAGACCTACAACGACGCCGACGCGATTCGGATCATGGACGCGTGGTGGCCGCTGCTCGTCACCGCGGAGTTCAAGCCCGCCATGGGCGAGGACGCGTTCACCGCGATGACGAACGTGCTGCAGATCAACGAAAGCCCGTCCGGGTTCCAGAACGAAGTGCCGAGCAAGCACGTCGGGCAGCCGCACCAGGGTTCGTCGTACCAGCACGGCTGGTGGGGCTACGTCAGCAAGGACATCCGCACGGTGCTGGGGCAGCCCGTCGCCGGCCCGCTGGGCAGCACGTTCTGCGGCGGCGGCGACCTCACCGCCTGCCGCACCGCGCTGGTCGACTCGCTCACCGCGGCCGCGGCGCAGCCCGCGAACACCGTCTACCCGGGTGACGCCGACTGCTCGGCCGGTGACCAGTGGTGCGCCGACACCGTGATCCAGCGTCCGCTGGGGGGCATCACGCACGGCAAGATCAGCACGCAGAACCGGCCGACGTTCCAGCAGGTCGTGGAATACCCGGCGCACCGTGGCGACAACGTCAGCAACCTCGCGGCGGGCAAGCCGGTGAGCGCCACGAGCGCCGAGACGGGCCTGTTCACCTCGCCCGCGTCGAACGCCGTGGACTCGAACGCGAAGACGCGGTGGGCCAGCGACTGGAGTGACAACCAGTCGATCACCGTCGATCTCGGTTCGGTGCAGCAGGTGGCGCGGGTGGTGCTGTCGTGGGAGACCGCGTACGCGAAGGGTTACAAGATCCAGCTCTCGACCGACGGCGAGAGCTGGCGTGACGCCGCGGTGGTGACCGACGGCAACGGCGGTGCGGACAATGTGTCGTTCACGCCCTCGGACGCCCGGTTCGTCCGGATGCAGGGAGTGCAGCGGGGGACCGGTTACGGCTACTCGCTGTACGAGTTCGAGGTGTACGCGCACTGACGAGCGTGGTCGGCTCGCCGGCGCGGGTGAGCCGACCGCCACATCACGGCTGCCCGGTGGCGACCCCGAGGTTACGGTGTCCGTCATGGACGATTGGACACCGCGCACGCTCGCGATCGCCGCCGGGCGGCCGCACGGCCCCGGCGAGCCCCTGAACACGCCGATCGTGGCCACGAGCACCTTCGAGGCCGGCGGCGACTTCGTCTACGCGCGCTCCGACGGCACGGACACCTGGCTCGCGCTGGAAGAAGCCGTCGGTGCGCTGGAAGGTGGTCACGCGACCAGCTTCGGCTCCGGCGTCGCGACACTCTCGGCCGTGCTCGACACGCTGCCGGTCGGCTCGACGGTCGCGGTGCCCACGTTCAGCTACGCCGTGACGCGCGGCGCGATGCACCACGCGGAGAAGATGGGGCGGCTCAGCGTGATCGAGCTCGAACCCACCGACACCCAGGCGTGGCTCGACTGCGACGCCGATCTGCTGTGGCTGGAGTCCCCCACGAACCCGACGCTCGACGTGATGGACCTCGAGACCATCGCGCGCGAGACCCGCGGCCGGGTCGTCGTGGACAACACGTTCGCGACACCGTTGCACCAACAGCCGTTGAAGCTGGGCGCGGACATCGTGGTGCACAGCGCGACCAAGCTCATCGGTGGCCACAGCGACCTGTTGCTGGGCATCACCGTGGCGGCCGACGAGGCCATCGCGGCGGAGCTGCGCGGTGCGCGCACGCGCATCGGCTCGACGCCGGGCGCGCTCGAAGCGTGGCTCGCGTTGCGTGGCCTGCGCACCATGCCGGTGCGGCTCGCGGAGCAGACGAAAACGGCGGCGCTGCTGGCTTCCCGGCTGGCGGAACACCCGGCCGTGACGAAGGTGCGCTACCCCGGTTTCGGGATGATGGTGTCGTTCGAGCTGCCCACGGCCGAGGCTGCCGACAAGGTGTGCGGCGGCGTCCGGTTGATCCGCTCGGCGACGAGCCTCGGTGGCGTGGAAAGCCTGGTGGAGCGCCGGGCTTGGCTGCCGGGTGAGGAGCGCGTGCCGGCTGGGTTGGTGCGCTTTTCCGTCGGGCTGGAGGACCCGGAGGACCTCTGGCGCGATCTGGTTACCGCGCTGGCGTAGATTCCGCCAACAATTCACGAGGGTCCAGCGGCGCGACCGAAACTGTTACAGTAAAGGTGCGGTCGCGCCGGTTTCCCTGGCTGCTCTGGGGTATTGACCCCATTCATCGCCCCAGCTGGTGGGTTCGTTACCAACGTTTGCGGTGCTTTTAATCACCGGGAAAACGTTTCTTGTTCAGCCCGTTCCTCCGGCAGGATCAGCGAACGCGGTGGGGGTCACCGCGCTTTCTTCCAGGGAGAACAACACGTGAAGAAGACCCTGGGCAGACTCGCGGGCGCCGTGCTCGCGGGCGCCCTGATCAGCCTCGCCGTCACGCCGACCGCCTTCGCTGACGAGGACAACGGCAGTGTCACGACCACCACCGAGGTCTCGGCTCCGCCCTCTTCGGAAACTCCGGCGGACAACGCGCCCACCACGAGCTCGACGTCCTCGGACGCTCCCTCGTCGTCTTCGCAGGCACCGTCCTCTTCGGACACGCCGACGTCGACCACCGGCAAGCCGACCGAAACGAGCCAGCCGGGCAACACCGGTGAGCCGAGCGACTCGTCGACCCCGACCACGTCGGGTTCGGAAGAGACCACCACGCCGGAAGAGCCGCCGTACGAGGACGACACCGCCTACGGCGTCGACTTCGACGGTGGCCAGGGCCTGTTCGTGATCGCCTGCGCCGCGGGCGAGCCGACCAACGTGTCCTCGAGCGACTTCGACCTGATCGATGGCCCGCACCAGGACGAGACCGACGGCCGGTACTGGGGCTGGATCGTGCAGCGCCACGACGGCGTGTCTTTCGACGCCGGCAACGTGACCGCGACCTGGACCTGCGGTGGCGACAAGACCGGCGACCAGCCGGTGCCGCCGGCGGGTGGCGCGGCCGCCGGCTCGGCGGGCACCACCGACGGTGACGGCACCTCGCAGGTCAAGTACGCGCCCAAGGGCGGCGTCGAGACCGGCTTCGGCGGCATGGCCGCTTGATGGCGAAAACTGCGCCGAACATTGCCCATCCGGCCACAGTCACGGCCGAATGGCTTCGCAGTGACGGTTACGTGCCGCGCGGGGGTCGGCCTGCTTTTGGCCGGATTGGCAAGTACGGGCAGGGCGTCGCCATCGCGGGCGCCCTGCTCCTTTCCCTCACGCTGAGCGGCTGCGGCTCGGACGCGGCCCCGGCCGCGTCGAAGCCCGCCCCGGCGTCGACCTCGGTCCCGGTGACCAAGCCGTTCACCGGCCTGCGGCCGACGTCGGTGGAGATCCCGAAGATCGGCGCGAAGTCGTCGCTGATCACCGTGCTGCCAAACAAGGACGGGCAGATCTCGGTGCCGTCGGTGAAGACGCCGATGCAGGCAGCGTGGTACCGCCTCTCGCCCGTGCCGGGTGACGTCGGCCCGGCGATCGTGCTGGGGCACGTCGACGGCAACCACCAGCCGGGCATCTTCTACAAGCTCAAGGACGTGAACCCCGGCGACGAGGTCGACATCGAACGCAGCGACGGCAAGAAGCTGAAGTTCGTGGTGGACCACAAGGACGAGGTCCCGAAGGACACGTTCCCGACGCAGGCGGTCTTCGGCAACACCGACAAGCCGCAGCTGCGGCTGATCACGTGCGGTGGCGTGTTCGACCACGCCGAGCACAGCTACAAGGACAACATCGTCGTGTACGCGAACCTCGTCTCCTGAGGTTACGAGCGCGACCCCGCAGCCCGGTGCCACCAGCGGCCGGGCTGCGGTCGTTTTCCGGCGGTGTTCGTGAATGACGTGTTGACCAGCGCCGGCTCGACCCGGAACCACCCGATCCGTCCGGAGACGTCGGCCATCCCCGTGGAGATCAGCACGGAATGACCGAGCCGCGTCGCCAGCCACCGCCCCATCCTCTGCACCTCATCCGGCCCGACGTGCGCCGCGATCACCCGCACCGGCTTGCGCGGGAAGAACTTTGAGGACGCCGTTCCACACATCGGCCGGCAGGTGCGGCGGCACGTCGAGCACCAACGTCCGCTCCACCTCAGCAGCGACGTTGCGGCTGAGCAGCCACGCCCGGTCGCTGATGTGCTCGCCGAAGTACATGATCGTGGCGCTGCCGACCGAGAAACTCGCGGGTTCCATCACCCACCTCCTCTTCTTTGACACGGGCGAGGCGGGCCTCGCGGTTCACCGCCGGGTTTCGCCGGCCTTGCCACACATGCTCGCCGCCAGTCGCCGCCCAGTCGTCGCGGTCGCCGCCAGTCGCCGCCAGTCGCCGCAGTCGCAGTGGCGGCTCGCGCCGCACCGCCGCCACTGCGAACTATCCACAGCCGGCACTTTCCCGCCGGAGTTGTCCACAGATTCGCCGGACACCGATTTTTGCCCCCTCACCTTGATAAAATGGAACGGGGACGCCCCCCTAGAGGAGGGCGGGGGCTGTGCTGTCGGCGGGGGCTGTGCTGTCGGCGGGGGCTGTGCTGTCGGCGGGGGCTGTGCTGTCGGCGGGGGCTGTGCTGTCGGCGGGGGCTGTGGTTCAAAGCAAAGGCTTGAGCAAAGCGCGCTGCTCTTCCGGCACATACTCCGCGTAGTTCTCCCACAACGCCCGCCGCGCCAGGCGGGCCGCCAGGTCGCCGTCGGAGGCGCGCACGGCGTCCAGCACCGAGGCGTGGTGCGCGAGCCAGGACTGCATCAACGCGGTCCGGTCCCGCGCGTGCGAGAGTTTGTCCTCGATCAGCTCCAGCACCACGCCGCGCACCACCTCCGCGCTCACCACCAGCAGCGGGTTGCGCGACGCGCGGGCGATCGTCTCGTGGAAAGCCACGTCGGCGTGGCTGAACTGCTCGAAGCCTTCCTCGGCGCCGGCGCGCATCGAAGTGAGTGCAGCGTCCAAAGCGGACAGATCGTCGTCGGTGCGGAGCTGGGCGGCCAGCAGGTGCGCGGAGCCGTCGAGGACCATGCGGAACTGCAGCAGCTCCGCCAGCCCCACGTGCTCGGCTCGCGCGAGCCGGTGCATGGAGCGGTGCAGAGCCGCCGGAGAAGCGGCCAAAACCTCGGGACCCCGTGGGTCGCCCGGACGCGAGCGGATCAACTCGGCGGCCTGCAGCACGCGCAACGCTTCGCGCACCGTCGAGCGGCCGACGCCGAACTGCGTCATGAGCTCTCGTTCGCCGGGCAGGCGCTCGCCGGGTTTGAGGCGGCCACTGACCACGGCCTCCTCGATCTGCTCCACGATCCGCTCGTAGGCGCGGACCGGGGCCACCGGCTCGAACTTCATCCCTTGACCTCGGCGTCTTGTGGTGCCAACCTGACTCAGGCTACTGGTCTGACCAGTGTACTGGCTTAGTGTAACGGCCGAAGGTCCGTCACAGGAGGCTGAATGAGAGCCCGGCTCCACCTCGCGGCGCTCGCGGTGCTGCTCACGGCGTCCGCCTGCTCGGCCGGGTCCAGCGCGAGCGTGTCGAGCGGTCCCGACACGCTGTCGGTGGGGTTCACGGCCGAGCCGGCGAACTTCGACTTCACGCACGCCGATGGCGCCGCCATCCCGCAGGCCTTGCTCTACAACGTCTACGAGGGCCTGGTGAAGCTCGACGCGCAGGGCCGGATCGTGCCGCTGCTCGCCAAGTCGTGGACCGTGAGCCCCGATCGCAAGACGTACGACTTCCAGCTGCAACCCGGCGTGAAGTTCAGCAACGGCGCACCGTTCACCGCCGCCGACGTGAAGTTCTCGCTGCTGCGCGTGAAAACCGACTGGACGATCTCGATCAAGTCGGCGATGGACGTGGTGGACCACGTGGACGTCGTCTCGCCTGATCACGCGCGCGTGGTGCTCTCGAAACCCAGCAACGGCTGGCTCTTCAGCCTCACCAGCCGGCTCGGCGCCATGTTCAGCCCGACCGGCGTGGCCGACCTGGCGAACAAACCGGTCGGCACCGGCCCGTACGAAGTCGCTTCGCGCCGGCGCGGGGATTCCATCGTGCTCAAGGCGAACCCGGCGTACTGGGGCCGCAAACCCGCGTACTCCACGGTGGTGCTCAAGTACGTCGCCGACCCCACCGCACTCAACAACGCCCTGCTCAGCAACGGCATCGACGTGATCTCCTCGCTCACCTCGGCCGACTCGATCCCGCAGTTCCAGGGCGACGACCGGTTCACCGTCCTGCAGGGCACCACCAACAGCGAGGTCACGCTCGCGTTCAACAACCGGAAAGCGCCGCTGAACGACCCGCGCGTGCGCCAGGCCCTCACCTACGCGATCGACCGCAAAGCCGTGCTGGACCTCGTGTTCAACGGCCGCGGCACGTTGATCGGCAGCATGGTCCCGCCCACGGACCCGTGGTACGAAGACCTGTCGAAGACGTACCCGTACGACCCGGCGAAGGCCAAGCAGCTGCTCGCGCAGGCCGGCGTGCAGAACCTCAACCTGCGGCTGCGGATCCCGAACCTGCCCTACGCCGTGTCGGCCGCGCAGGTGGTGCAGTCGGAGCTGGCCGACGTGGGCGTGTGGACCACGATCGAACCGCTCGACTTCCCCGCCGTGTGGCTCAAGCAGGTGTTCACCGACCACGACTACGACCTGTCGATCATCCAGCACGTGGAAGCTCGCGACATCACGACGTTCGGGAAACCCACGTACTACTGGGGCTACGACGACAAGCGCGTGCAACAGCTGCTGGCCGAGGCCGACAGCGGCACGACGCAGCAGCAGGTCACCGACATGAAGCAGGTCGCGCGCCGGCTCAACACCGACGCGGCCGCCGACTGGTTGTTCTTGTACCCCAACGTGATCGTGGCGAAGAAGAAGGTCACCGGGTTCGCGAAGAACCAGGTCAGCGAGTCGTTCGACCTCACCGGATTGAGGCCCGCATGACGGTGAAGGTGCTCCGGCGCGTGGCGATCCTCGTGGTCAGCCTGTTCGTCGCGTCGATCGTGGTGTTCCTGTTCATGGCCGTGCTCCCGGGCGATCCGGCGCAGGTCGCGCTCGGCGTCAACGCGACGCCCGAGCTGCTGGCCAAGACGCGTGCGGAGTTCGGCATCGACCAGCCGCTGGTCACGCAGTACCTCAACTGGATCGGCGGCGTGCTGCACGGCGACTTCGGCCGCTCGTACGTCACGCGCGAGGCGATCGGCCCCCAGCTGCTCGACCGGCTCGGCGTCACGTTGTGGCTGGTCGGCGCCGGGATGGTGGTGGCGCTGGTGATCGCGGTCCCGGTGGGCGTGTTCGCTGCTGTCCGACACCGCAAACCCAGTGGCGCCACGGTTTCCGGGCTGTCGCAGATCGGCGTGGCGATCCCCGCGTTCCTCGCCGGGATCATCCTCGTGCAGATCTTCGCGGTGCAGCTGCGGTGGCTGCCGAGCGGCGGGTGGACGCCGCCGGACCAGGACGCCGGGCAGTTCGTGCGCGGGCTGATCCTGCCGGCGCTTTCGCTCGGCTTGGTGCAGGGCGCGGTGCTCACGCGCTACGTCCGCTCGGCGGTGCTCGACACACTTGGCCAGGACTACCTGCGCACGGCGCGGTCGAAGGGCCTGCTGCCGGCGCAGGCGTTGCGGCGCCACGGGTTGCGCAACGCGTCGGTGCCCGTGGTCACGGTGCTCGGCCTGCAGCTCGCGACGCTGCTGATCGGCGCGGTCGTGGTGGAGCGCGTGTTCGTGCTGCCGGGGCTGGGCAGCATGCTGCTCGACGCCGTGTCATCGCGGGATCTGTTGACCGTGCAGGGAATCGTGCTGGTGCTGGTGGCGGGGGTGCTGCTGGTGAACTTCGTCGTCGACGTGCTCTACACGGTGCTCGACCCGAGATTGCGGGGTTCGTGATGACCACGCTCGGAGTGCGCACCCGCAGTGGCAACCTGCTCGTCGGCTCGGTGCTGGTCGGGCTCGTGGTGCTGGCCGCGCTCGTGTCGTTCGTCTGGACGCCGTACGACCCGGTGCAGGTCAACGCCCCCGACAAGCTGCTGGGGTTCTCGGCCGAGCACCTCTTCGGCACCGACAAGTTCGGCCGCGACGTGTTCAGCCAGATCATGGTCGGCGCGCGCACCACGCTGTACGTGGGTGTCGTGGCCGTCGGCATCGCCGCGGTGATCGGCACGCCGTTCGGTGTGCTGGCGGGCCTGGCGCCGCGGTGGCTGGGCGAGTTCGTGATGCGCGTGAACGACCTGGTGCTCGCCTTCCCCGCGCTGCTGCTGGCGATCATGTTCGGCGCGGTGTTCGGTGCCGACACGCTCACGGCGATGGTGGCCATCGGCATCGCGACCATCCCGTCGTTCGCGCGGATCGCGCGGTCGGGCACGTTGCAGGTGGGCAGCACCGAGTTCGTGCTCGCGGCGCGCGCGGCCGGGCGCTCGCGCACGAACATCGCGGTGCGGCACGTGCTGCCGAACATCTCGGGCCTGCTGATCGTGCAGTCTTCGGTGTCGTTCGCGATCGCCGTGCTGGCCGAGGCCGCGCTGTCGTTCCTGGGCTTCGGCACGCGCCCACCGACGCCGTCGTGGGGGCGGATGCTGCAGGAGTCGCAGGAGCTGCTGACGATCCACCCGCGGCTCGCGTTGGTGCCCGGCGTCGCGATCGCCGTGGCGGTGCTCGGGTTCAACCTGCTCGGCGACGGCCTGCGAGACCGGCTCGACCCGCGATTGGCGGCGCGCTCATGACTCTCACCGTGGAAGGTCTGCGCGTCGGTGAGCTGGTGCGGGACGTGTCGTTCGAGATCGGCGCGGGCGAACGCGTCGGGCTGATCGGCGAATCGGGATCCGGGAAGTCGCTCACGGCGTTGTCGATCATGGGCCTGCTGCCCGACGAACTACGGGCGACGGGCTCGGTGCGGCTCGACGGCCGGGAGCTGGTGGGCGCGCCGGAACGCGAGCTGTCGCGGCTGCGGGGCAACGGGTTGTCCATGGTGTTCCAGGAGCCGATGACCGCGCTGAACCCGGCGATGCGGGTCGGCCGGCAGGTGACGGAGCCGTTCCGCGCGCACGGTCGGCGCGGGCGTTCGGCCGAGGAGCTGCTGGCGGCCGTCGGGTTGCCGGGCACCGTGCGGGCGTACCCGCACCAGCTCTCCGGCGGGCAGCGGCAGCGCGTGGTGCTCGCGATGGCGCTGGCCAACGAGCCGTCGCTGCTGATCTGCGACGAGCCGACCACGGCGCTCGACGTCACGGTGCAGGCGCAGATCTTGGCGCTGATCAAGGAATCGTTGTCGCCCGAGGCGGCGCTGCTGTTCATCACACACGACCTGGCGGTGGTGGCGTCGGTGTGCGAGCGGGTGCTGGTGATGCTCGACGGCGAGATCGTGGAGCGCGGCTCGACTCGAGACGTGTTGACGGCGCCGAAACACGACTACACAAAAGCGCTGTTGGCTGCGTCAGATCTGGAGGCAGCGCGATGATCGAGGTCCGTGACCTGGTGCGCAGGTATCCACGCCGGAACGTCGACGCGCTGCGGGGCGTGAGCTTCGACGTCGAGGCGGGCCAGCGGTTCGGGATCGTCGGCGAGTCCGGCTCGGGCAAGTCCACACTGGTGCGCTTGCTCGCGGGGCTGGACCGGCCGACGTCGGGCACCGTTTCCTTCGACGGCCGCCGGATCGACAACCTGCCCGAGCGCAAGCTGGGGTTCCTGCGGTCGTCGATGCAGATCGTGTTCCAGGACCCGATGGGTTCGCTCGACCCGCGGATGCGCGTGCGGGACATCATTTCCGAGCCGCTCGGCCGGCGTTCGCCGTTGCGGGTGGCGGAGCTGCTGGAGGCCGTCGGTCTGCCCGCCGACGCCGCTCTGCGTTACCCGCACCAGTTCTCCGGCGGCCAGCGGCAGCGGATCTCGATCGCGCGGGCGCTGGCGCCGAACCCGAAGGTGCTGCTGGCCGACGAGCCGGTGAGCGCGCTGGACGTGTCGGTGCGCAAGCAGATCCTCGATCTGCTGGCCCGGTTGGTCGACGAGTTTTCGCTCACGTTGGTGTTCGTCTCGCACGACCTCGGCGTGGTGCGGCACGTGTGCGACCGCGTCGCCGTGATGCGGCGCGGGGAGGTGGTGGAGCTCGGCGCGGTCGAGGAGGTCTACGGGACGCCGAAGCACGAATACACCCGGGAACTGCTGGCGGCCGCGCCCAACCTGCGTGCCGAGCTGGCCCGGCTGAGCGGAGGGAGTGCGGACGATGCCTGACTACCCGCAGGGGCTGCCGATCGGCGCCGGCTGGGTGTCTACAGAGGACACCACGGAGATCGTTTTCCCGTACGACGGCAGTGTGGTCGGGGTGGCGCCCGTCGGCACCGCGGCGCTGGCGAAGCGGGCGATCGACGAGGCGGTGGCGGTCGCGCGTGAGGTGGCGGCGCTGCCTTCGCGGACGCGGCGGACCTTGCTGAACGACGTGGCCGGCGCGTTGCGCTCGCGGCGCGAGGAGTTCGAACAGCTGCTGGTGCTGGAGACCGGCAAGCCGCTGGTCGACTGCCGGGTGGAGGTCGCGCGCTCGATCGTCACGTGGGAAGCCGCGGCCGAAGAGGTGTCGCGCCTGCACGGCGAGACGGTGCCGCTGGACCTGCTCCCTTCCGGCGACGGCCTCGTCGGCTTCTGGAAGCGCAAGCCGATCGGCGTGGTGGTCGGGATCGCCGGGTTCAACTACCCGGTGCTGCTGGCGTCGCACAAGATCGCGCCGGCTATCGCGGCCGGCTGCCCGGTGGTGGTGAAGCCGGCGCCGCAGACGCCGCTCGCGACGCTGTGGCTGGTGCACCTCGTGCGTTCGGCCGCGCCCCTGCCGGCGATGGTGCAGCTGGTGACGGGTGACGCTTCAGTCGGCTCGGCGCTGGTCACCGACCGCCGCGTCGGCGCGGTCTCCTTCACCGGCTCGGCCGCCGTCGGCCACCGCATCGCCCGCGACGCAGCCCCGACGAAAACGCTGCTCGAGCTCGGTTCCAACGCCGCACTGGTCGTTGCGGAAGACGCCGACCTCGACGCGGCCGCCGACGCCGTGCTGCGCGGCGGGTTCTACGCGTCGGGCCAGGCGTGCATCTCGGTGCAACGGGTGCTCGTCGTTGCTTCGGCAGCGGAGGAGTTCACCGCGAAAGTGGTGGCGCGCCTCGGTGAAGTGACCGTCGGCGACCCGCGGCTCGACACCACGCGCGTGTCGAAGCTGATCGACCGGCGCTCCACCGAGCGCGTCCACGACTGGGTCGGCAAAGCGATCGCCGCGGGCGCACGTCTGCTGGTCGGCGGTTCGCTGCGCGACGGTGTCCTGGAGCCCACCGTGCTCGCCGACGTCCCCGATGGCACCCAGTGCTGGGACGAGGAGATCTTCGGCCCCGTCGTCTGCCTGCGCACGGTGTCCGATGTGGACGCCGCGTTCGAGGCGGTCAACGCGTCGCGCTACGGCCTGCACGCCAGCGTCTACAGCCGGTCTTTGAACACCGCGTTCCGCGCGCTCGACGAGCTCGACGTCGGTGGTGTCGTCGTGAACGAGGTCCCCGGCTTCCGATCCGACACCATGCCCTACGGCGGCGTGAAGGACTCAGGCATCGGCCGCGAGGGGCCGCGCTTCGCCGTGGAAGAACTGACCGTGACGAGGATGGCGGTGCTGCGCCCGTGACGTACGAAAACCTGTTCCGCCTCGACGGCCGCCGCGCCGTGGTGCTCGGTGGTGGCTCCGGCATCGGCCGGGAAGCCGCGCGCGCGTTGGCCGCGCACGGCGCGCACGTGATCTGCGCCGACCGTGACGTGGCCGCCGCGCGCGAGACCGGTGTGGCCGAGGCGTACGAGATCGACCTGCTGGAACCGGGCGCCGTCGAGCAGGCGGCTTCGGAGCTCGGTGAGCTCGACGCCGTGGTCCTCACCGCCGGCGTCAACGTGCGCAAGCGCTTGCTCGACTACACCCGCGAGGAGTTCGACCGCGTCGTCGCGCTGAACCTCGGCGTCGCGTTCGAGGTGGTGCGCGCGTTCGGCCGGCCGATGGTCGAGCGCGGCCGCGGCAGCATCATCGGCTTTTCGTCGATCCGCGGCACCACCGTCGAGCCGGGCCAGGGCCCGTATGCGGCGACAAAAGCCGGGTTGGTGCAGCTGTTGCGCACGGCCGCCGCGGAGTTCGGGCCGGCGGGCGTGCGCGTGAACGCCATCGCGCCGGGTGTCGTCGAGACGCCGCTGACCGCGCAGATCAAGGCGCGCCCGGACTGGTACGACGCCTACGCCAC
This sequence comes from Amycolatopsis sp. NPDC004368, assembly GCF_053602515.1. Lineage (NCBI taxonomy): Bacteria > Bacillati > Actinomycetota > Actinomycetes > Pseudonocardiales > Pseudonocardiaceae > Amycolatopsis > Amycolatopsis sp. NPDC004368. The sequence continues at coordinate 554,490 of NZ_JBSGDT010000001.1, forward strand.
CAAGGGCGCCCTCGGCCGCTGGGCGCGCGCCGACGAGCTGGCCGGCGCCGTGGTGTACCTCGCGTCCGACGCTTCGACGTTCGTGACCGGGTCCGTGCTGGCCGTCGACGGGGGCTGGACCGCCGTCGACGGGCGGTTCGAACCACCCGCTTCGTGACCGAGCTTCGTGAGCAAGGAGGCAACGATGGAGCTGGCCGATCTGACCGCGATGGACCTCGTCGCGGGTTACCGCGCAGGCACCGTGTCGCCCGTCGAGGCGACCGAGGCCGTCCTCGCCCGCATCGACGAGCGCGAGCCGCAGCTACACGCTCTGTATGCGTACGACGCCGCTTCGGCCCGCGCCGCCGCGAAGGAGTCCGAAGCCCGCTGGCACGCTGGTGACCCCCTGGGTCCGATCGACGGCGTTCCCTTGACGCTGAAGGAAAACATCGCCACCCGCGGCACGCCCGTCCCGCTCGGCACCGCCGCGACGGCGCTCACCCCGGCCACCACCGACGCCCCCGCCGCCGCACGCGTGCGTGAGTCCGGCGCCGTGCTGCTGGCCAAAACGACCATGCCCGACTACGGCATGCTCACCTCGGGCCTGTCCAGTTTCCACGACTCGGCGCGCAACCCCTGGGACCTCACCCGCACCCCAGGCGGCTCGAGCGCCGGCGCCGCCGCGGCCGCCGCCGCGGGCTACGGCCCCCTCCACGTCGGCACCGACATCGGCGGCTCCATCCGCCTGCCCGCGGGCTGGTGCGGCCTCGTCGGCCTGAAGCCGAGCTTCGGCCGCGTGCCGGTGGACCCGCCGTTTCTCGGCCGCGTCGCGGGCCCGCTGACCCGGACCGTCGCCGACACGGCGCTGCTGATGAGTGTGCTGTCGGCGCCGGATCGCCGCGACCACCTCAGCCTCCCGCCGTCGTCGCTCGACTGGGACGCGCTCGACTCGTCCTTGCGCGGCCTGCGCGTCGGCCTCCACCTCGACCCGGGCGCCGGGCTTCCCGTCGATCCGGAGATCCTCGCGGCCGCCACCGCCGCGGCCCAGGTCTTCGAGGCCGCGGGCGCCGTCGTCACGCCCGTCGCCCCGTTCCTCACGCGCGAACTGCTCGACGGCTTGGATGTGTTCTGGCGCGTCCGCGCGTGGTCCGACCTGGAAGCACTGCCCGAAGACCGCCGCGCCCAGGTGCTCCCGTACATCGCCACCTGGGCGTCGGGCGGTGCCCAGGTGTCCGGATTGGACACCTACCGCGGCTTCGCCTGCATCGACCGCATGAGCGTCGCCGCCCTGACCGCCACGGCCCCGTACGACCTCGTGCTCTCCCCGACCTGCCCCGTCGCGGCCCCGCCCTTCGACCACGCCTCCCCGACGAACGACCCGCAGCGCCCCTTCGAGCACATCGCCTTCACGGTGCCGTACAACATGTCGGGCCAGCCCGCGGTGTCCCTGAACTGCGGCTACACGAGCGCCGGCGTCCCGATCGGCCTGCAGCTCGCCGGCCCGCGCTTCGCCGACGTCGAGGTCCTTCGCGCGGCTGCGGCGTACGAACGGTTGCGTCCGGAGCAACGCCCCTGGCCGGTCAGCTGACGGCGTCGGCCATCGCCAGCACGCGCTGTGCCTGCTCCACGTGCAGGTTCTCCACCATCCGCCCATCCACCGTCACCACACCGCGGCCGGCGGCGCGCGCCTCGTCGAACGCCGTGATCACGCGGCGCGCGTGGTCGATCTCCTCGGCGGACGGGGCGAAGATCCGGTTGCACGGTTCGAGCTGCGCCGGGTGGATCAGCGTCTTGCCGTCGAAGCCGAAGTCGCGGGCCTGGCGGCATTCCGCCTCGAAACCGGCGGTGTCCTTCACGTCGTTGTAGACGCCGTCGAGGACAGCCTTGCCCGTCGCGCGGGCGGCGAGGACGGCGGTGGACAGCGAGGCCAGCAGGGGAGCGCGCCCCGGGACGAAGGCGGCGTGCAGTTCCTTCGCCAGGTCGTTCGTACCCAGCACGAGCACCGTGAGCCGCTCGGACGCGGCCGCGATCTCCGCCGCGTGCAGGATCGCGACGGGTGTCTCCAGCATCGCCCAGATCTTCGTCGACGCAGGCGCGCCGCCGAGCTCCAGGGCGCGCTCGATGGCGTGCACCTCGCTCGCGGAGTTCACCTTCGGCACCACGACGGCGGCAGGGCCGGCGGCCGCGGCGGCGCGCAGGTCGGCGTCGTGCCATTCGGTGTCCAGGCCGTTTACGCGGATGGCCACCTCGCGGGAGCCGTAGTCGCCGAGCGCGGCGCACACGCGGTCGCGCGCGGCTTCCTTCGCGTCCGGGGCCACGGCGTCCTCGAGGTCCAGGACGAGAGCGTCGGCCGGCAGCGTCCGGGCCTTCTCGAGCGCGCGCTCGTTGGCGCCGGGCATGTAGAGCACCGAACGGCGGGGGCGGACCTGCGTCATGCTCGCTCCTCTCCTCGACAGTCGCGTAACCCTATTCCGGCCCCCCGCGGCCTCGCTGCGGCGAAGGTCACCGCCAACCGGGTGACGCCTCCGACCTGCGACGTCCACAGTGGAACCCCAGCTCGGTTGCGCCGAACGGCGTAACGAGCTGGACCCTTTGCCACGTGGGCGTTCCGGGCTGCGGGTAGTCGTTCGTAGGCGGTGCGTTACGCCACTCACCTCCGGCTCACTCGGTTGGCCGCACCGTCGGGCCGAAGTCCGCCGACCGCCCACCGACCGGTCACCGACCGCTGAGCGCCGCCGATCGCAGCCACTCGCGTTACGTGAAGACCCCGTGCCGCCGCACTGGTACTCAAGTCATGTGCCGGTTTTACGAGGCACGCAGGGGTACAGGTTGTTGAAGGAGGCGGAACTCGTGGCGGCTACACCTCAGAACACCGAGCGCTCGACGGTCGCCGGTGGCGCGAAGCGCAGCCGGTCGATGCCGAGCCGGGTGGTGCCGCCGATCGAGCTCCCCGCGAGCGTTGACGAGCTGGCGCGCAAGGCCGCGGCCCTGCTGGGCTGGAACGGCGTTGTGCTGCCCGAGGCGACCCTGCTCGGCCGCAAGGTCAGCATCGTCGCCCGGCTTCGCACCGACGTGCACGCGGAGCGGATCGCGATGGGTGTCGGTCCCGTCGCCGATCGCGCCACCGTCGACACCTGGACCTGGCCAGAGCTGGCCGCGACCGCACCCGCGCCGGCCGCCGAGATCATCGGCGTCCTCGCGGTCGCACGGCACTGGCGGACCGCGATGGCCTCCGCGGTTCCGTTCGCACGTTACGGCGAGGCCGCGATGGTGCTCCCATCGCCTGCCGTACTGACGGAAGACTACGTGGCGAATTGCCTGCCGCGCGCCCGCGCGTACGGGCTCGCCATCGCCACCGCCGACCCCCACGCCCAGGTCGACCTCGACCTCGAGGGCCGCAGCGAGCGCATCCTCCTCGCCGAGGACCCGGTGTCGCGCTGGGTCAACGAGATGGCGTACGGCCAGCTGCTGCGCACCGCCGAGGTCCCCGCCGACGTCGACTGACCGACCTGCGCGGGCCGCCCGACCGGACTACCGTCGGGACCATGCGAGTCGTCATTGCCGGTGGACACGGTCAGATCGCCCTTCGTCTCGAGAAACTGCTGGCCGAGCGGGGTGATCAGCCCGTCGGGATCGTGCGCAACCCCGACCACGAAGGCGACCTGCTGGCCGCCGGAGCGGTGACCGTGGTGCTCGATCTGGAGCAGTCCGATGTGGACGCGGTCGCCGACGTGCTCCGCGGAGCCGACGCCGCGGTGTTCGCCGCGGGGGCCGGCCCGGGCAGCGGCGAGGCTCGCAAGGACACCGTCGACCGCGCCGCCGCCGCGTTGTTCGCCGACGCTGCCGAGCGCGCGGGCGTCCGCCGGTTCGTCCAGATCGGGTCGATGGGCGCCGACAATCCCGACGCACCGGGTCTCGACCCCGTTTTCCGCGCCTACCTGCAGGCGAAGGCCGCGGCCGAGGAAGACCTGAAGGCCCGTGACCTCGACTGGACGATCCTGCGGCCCGGCCAGCTGACCAACGATTCCGGCACCGGCAACGTCAAGCTCGCCCCCAAGACCGGCCGCGCCAAGGTGCCACGCGAAGACGTCGCCGCCGTGGTCGTCGCCCTGCTCGACGCACCGGCCACCGCGCGGCGCACGCTTGAGCTCATCTCGGGCGGGGACACGATCGAAGACGCGATCTCGGCGCTCTGACCTGCACGTCTAGGATCGGGTCCGTACCCACCGGACCACAGAGACGGGGATTGTTTCCTTGCGGGACATCGCGGTTTTCAGCGGCAGTGCTCATCCCGAACTGGCAGCGGAGATCTGCACCCACCTCGGCGTGCCGCTGCTGCCGACGCAGGTCGACCGCTTCGCCAACGACTGCCTCCAGGTGCAGCTGCAGGCCAACTGCCGCGAGCGCGACGTCTTCATCATCCAGCCACTGGTGAAGCCGGTGCAGGAACACCTCGTCGAGCTGCTGCTGATGCTCGACGCCGCACGTGGCGCGTCGGCCGCGCGCATCACCGCGGTGATGCCGCACTACGCGTACGCGCGCTCGGACAAGAAGGACGCGCCGCGCATCTCCATCGGCGGCCGGCTCGTGGCCGACCTCATGGTCACGGCCGGGGCCGACCGCGTGCTCGCGATGACGCTGCACTCGCCGCAGGTCCACGGCTTCTTCTCGGTGCCCGTCGACCACCTGCACGCGCTGCACGAGCTGGCCCGCCACTTCCGCCAGTACGACCTGTCCAACGCCACCGTCGTATCGCCCGACCTGGGCAACGCGAAGGAAGCGGCGCACTTCGCGCGACTTCTCGGCGCGCGCGTCGCTTCGGGCACGAAGCAGCGCTACGCCGACGACCGCGTGGAGATCACGTCGGTGATCGGTGACATCACCGGCCGCGACGTGATCGTGCTCGACGACGAAATCGCGCGCGGCAGCACCGTGCTGGAGCTGCTCGACCGGCTGCGTGAGCTGAAGCCGCGCACGATCCGCGTCGCCTGTACCCACGGGTTGTTCGCGGACAAGGCGATCAACCGCATCGGCAGCCAGGAAGACGTGCTGGAGATCGTCTGCACCAACACCGTGCCGGTCGCGGTCGAGGAACGCAGCGACAAGCTGAAGATCCTGTCGATCGCGCCGGCGATGGCCGAAGCGATGCGCCGCATCCACAACGGTGAATCGGTCAGCTCGCTGTTCGAACCGGCCTAAACGGTGCCGAGGACCCGGTCGAGGTACGTGTTCGTGAACGTCCCGGCCGGGTCGCACGCCTTGCGCACGCGCAGGAAATCGTCGAAGTGCGGGTAGCGCGTGCGCAGGGTGTGGGAGTCGAGGTCGTGCATCTTGCCCCAGTGCGGGCGGCCGCCGACCTGGGCGCAGATCGCCTCGAAGCCCGCGAAGTACTCGCGGTAGGGCATGCCGACGTACTGGTGGATCGCGATGTAGGCCGAGTCTCGGCCGTTCGCGGTGGAGAGCCAGACGTCGTCGGCCGCGGCCACGCGCACCTCGACCGGGAACATCACCGGGTTCTCGAGGCGCGGCACGAGCGCCCGCAGCTCGGCGAGCACGTCGAGCAGTGATTCACGTGGAACCGCGTATTCTGTCTCGACGAACCGCACGCCGCGGTGCGTTACGAACACGCGGTGCGAGAGGTCGCTGTAGTCGCGCGCGGAGAGCACCTGCGCCGCGAACCCGCCGAGCGGCTGCACGAGCTTCGGCACAGCGCGGCCGAGCCGGCAGATGCCGCCGAACGCGACGTTCTCCGTGAGCTCGTAGTCCACGAACTGGCGCAGCTTCGAAAGCGGCTTGCGTTCGGTGCCGAGGGGCTGGCGGTTGTTGCGCTTGACCAGGGCGTTCTTGCCGTAGGGGAACCAGTAGAACTCGAAGTGGTCACACGCGGCGGCGAACTCGTCGAAACCTTCGAGCACCTGCTCCAGCGGCTCGGGGCGTTCCTGCGCGGCCAACACGAACGAAGGTTCACACTGCAGGGTGACGGTGGTGATCACGCCGAGGGCCCCGAGGCCGACGCGGGCAGCGTTGAACAGGTCCGGGCGTTCGTCGGCGGAGCAGGTGACCACGGAGCCGTCGGCGAGCACGAGCTGCAGGCCGGCGATCTGCGTGGCGATGCCGCCGAAGCGTGCGCCCGTGCCGTGGGTGCCGGTGGAAATCGCGCCGGCGATGGTCTGTGCGTCGATGTCGCCGAGATTCGTCATGGCGAGACCGAGGGCGTCGAGCTCGGCGTTGAGCTGCTTGATCGTGGTGCCGGCGCGCACGGTCACCTGGTGGGTTTCGAGGTCGGCGCTCTCGATCCCGGTCCAGCGGGTGAGGTCGAGTGCGTCGCTCTCCGCGACGGCGATGGCGGTGAACGAGTGTCCGCTGCCCCAGGGCCGCACCTGGCGGCCGGCTTCGGAGATGGTGCTGACGACTTCGGCGATCTCGGTCGTGGTCCTGGGCCGGTGCACCCGCTGCGGGGAGGCCTTCGCGGTGCCGGCCCAGTTGCTCCACGGAGTCATGCGTGCACCTTGTCGTCGCTGAACAGAGTGTCCTTACGTTAGATGGTGGAACAGTAAGTGAATGAGATTCGCGTTTCAAGCGTTGTTGTCGTACCGTAAGTCCGTGACCACCTCTCCGAACGGCTACGACCTCGCGACGAAGGACCTCGATCCGCCCTTCGCGATCGTCGACCTGGACGCGTTCGACGCGAACGCCGACGACCTCCTGCGTCGTGCCGGCGGAAAGCCGATCCGGGTGGTCAGCAAGTCGGTGCGGTGCCGCTACCTGCTGGAGCGCGTGCTTTCCCGCGACGGCTTCGAGGGCTTGATGTGCTACTCGCTCGCCGAGGCCGTGTGGCACGTCGAACAGGGGACCACGCGCGACATCGTCGTGGCCTACCCGACGGCCGACCACGAGGCACTGCGCCGCCTCGCCGCGTCGGCGGAAGCTCGTGCGGCCATCACGATCATGGTCGACTCGCCCGAGCACCTGGACCTCGTCGACGCCGCGCTCGGCCATGGCCACCCGGACATCCGCGTGTGCCTGGAGCTCGACGCGTCGTGGCGACCGCTGCCCGGCGTCCACGTCGGCACGCGGCGTTCGCCGTTGTTCACCGTGAAACAAGCGGTGTCGTTCGCCCGCGTGATCGCGGACCGCCCCGGCTTCGTCCTGAAAGGACTGATGGCCTACGAAGGCCAGATCGCGGGCCTCGGCGACGCGGCCGGCGGCGGCGTCTCGAACTCCGTGATCGGCTGGATGCAGCGCCGCTCGGCCGCCGAGATCTCGCGCCGCCGCGGTGCGGTGGTCCGCGCCGTCCGTGACCTCGCCGACCTGGAGTTCGTGAACGGCGGCGGCACCGGCAGCATCGAAACGACCGGCGCGGAACCCGCCGTCACCGAAATCGCCGCCGGCTCGGGCCTGGTCGCGCCGACGTTGTTCGACGGCTACTCCCGCTTCCACCCGCGCCCGGCCGCGCTGTTCGCCCTGCCGGTGGTCCGCCGCCCGGCCCGCGACGTCGCCACGCTGTTCGCCGGCGGCTACATCGCCTCCGGACCGGCGGGCGCCTCCCGCGTCCCTTCGCCCTACCTTCCGGCGGGCCTCAAGCTCCTCGGTTTCGAAGGTGCCGGGGAGGTCCAAACCCCCGTGACCGGCGCCGCCGCGCGCGACCTTCGGCTGGGCGACCGCGTCTGGCTCCGCCACGCCAAGGCCGGCGAGCTCGCCGAACGCTTCGACGCCTACCACCTCCTGCGCGGCGACCAGCTCGACCGCACCGTGCCGACGTACCGCGGTGAACACAAGAACTTCGGCTGACATACCTCACCCGGCGCGGATGAAGACCGCCGCGGCGAACCCGGCCGACAATCCGATCTGCTCATGTCACCGCACATCGACGGATCGGGGAAGCGCGCCGTGCACTTCAAGCACGCCACGATGCGATCGCGGCGGGCAGGCGTACTGGTGGCGCTGCTCGCGGCCACCGCCTGCACCGCCGGTCCGGCGCCGCCCGCCGCGCAGATCGGCACCGGCAACCTCGCGGACGTACCGGCCGTCTCGGCCCGGGTGCTCCCCAGCGTCGTCAAGGTCCTCACCCCCGGCGGCAACGGCAGCGGCGTCGTCTACTCCGCCGACGGCCTGATCCTCACCAACGAACACGTCGTCCGCGGCGCCCCGTCGGTCCAGCTCGCCTTCGCCGACGGGCGGCGCTACCCCGCCACGATCAGAGCCGTCGACGCCGTGACCGACCTCGCGCTGCTGCAGACCGACCGCCGCGACCTGCCCGCCGTGCGGTTCCAGCCCAAGCTGCCCGAGATCGGCTCGCTCGCGATTGTGATCGGCAGTCCGCTGGGCTTCGAGAACAGCGTCACCGCGGGGGTGGTCTCCGGGCTGCACCGCGAGATCCCCGGCAGCGCCTCCGAGACCCAGGCCCTGGTCGACCTGCTCCAGACCGACGCCGCCATCAGCCCGGGCAACAGCGGCGGCGCCGTCGTCGACTCCCGGGGCGACGTGATCGGCATCAGCGAGGCCTACATCCCACCCCAGGCCGGCGCCGTCTCCCTCGGCTTCGCGATCCCCGCCGCCACCGCCTCCGACGTCGCCGAACAGCTGCGCACCACCGGCCGCGCCCAACACGCCTACGCCGGCCTCGAACCGTCCGCGATCACCCCCCAGGTCGCCGCCCAGCTCCACCTCCCGACCACCGACGGCGTCATCATCACCGCCACCGCCCCCTCCGGCCCCGCCGCCACGGCCGGCCTCCGCCCCGGCGACCTCATCCTCACCGCCGACGGCCGCCCCACCCGCAGCCCGGAGGACTTCCTGAGCACCCTGCGCCGCCACAACCCCGGCGACACGATCACCCTGACCACCCGCACCACCGACGGCCGGGAATCTCCGACCCGCCTGACTCTGACTGACCGGCCCGCCTTCAGCCGCTGATCCCAGCGGAGACGGGTTCGGCTTCAGGAATCGGCTCATTCGTCGAGACCACACTGCACTGCCCCGCCCAGCGACGATCGCCTGCAACAGCACTTACCCCTCGCCAACGCGCGCGAGACCTTCTCCCGCCACCGCGTACGAGACCTCAACCAAGCCTCAGCAACCGATCAACGCTGCCCCTGGGCCAACCCCGACGGAGACAAACCCCCGCCCACCACGGGGGGACGCCCCGACCCCATTCTACCGGCTCAAGATCGAGCGGAAGCCAAATCGCCCGAGTTGTCCACAGCGGACCCGAGTTGTGGACAACTCCTGTGGACAACCCCTGAGACTTGCGGCTCCCACAGGGGGAGCAGGCATGCTCGCCCCATGGAAAACGACCCAGCCCTGCCGATCGGCGATCTCGCCCGCCAAGCCGGGCTGAGTGTCAAGGCCGTCCGGTACTACTCCGACATCGGCCTCGTCCCCACGGCCGGGCGGGATGCCGCGGGCAGGCGGCAGTACGGCGCGGCCGCAGCGGCCAGGCTCAGCCTGATCAAGATCCTCCGCGAGCTCGGCCTCGGTATCCGGACGATCCGCGCCGTCCTCGAGCGGGAGGCCGAGCTGGCCGAGGTGGCGGGGCGGGAGGTGGAGCGGATCGAGAGCCAGATCAAGGAACTCAGGATGCGCCAGGAAATCTTGCGCGCGATCGCGCGGCGAGGTCTGGAACCGAAGGAGCTGAAGAGCTTGTCCACAAAAGAGCGGCGCAACCTGATCCGTGAATTCCTCGACGCCGTCTTCAGCGAGCTGAGGCCGCGAACGAACGGCCTCGAACGCACTCTCACCCCCGAGCTCCCCGACGACCCCACGCCCGACCAGGTCGGCGCCTGGGCCGAGCTCACCCGGCTCACGAGCGATCCCGAGTTCCGCACCCGCCTGCGCCGGCTTGCCGAGAGACACACCGCAACCAAGGACGTCACGGCCAGGGTCGCCGAGCTCGACCACGAAGGCGACCCCCGCGGCCCCGCAGGCGCGAAAGCCGTCGAAAAGATCAACCCCACGAAAGCAGACCTCACGCGCCTCCAAGAAGCCGACGACCCGAGCCGCGACCGCTACCTGGAGCTACTCGCCACCGTCAACGGCTGGGCCGCCCCCACCCCGCTCGCGCCGAAACTGAAGTGGTTCAGGCAAGCGGCAAGCCATCACTCGCCGAACTTGCTCGCCAGGTAGCCCTTCACCACGTGCTTGGCCTCCGCCACGATGCGCTCGTCGCCCTGGGGGTCGCGGCGGAAGGCGAGCTTGAGCAGGGCGTCGGCGGTTTCGTTGGCGATCGCGATGGCGAAGCGCAGCTCGTCGGCCGGGCGGTCGACCTGCACGCGCAGGATGTCGACCAGCGAGTCGACGATGACGGAGTTGTTGTCGCGCTCCTCGTCGAGCAGCTGGACGTCGATGACGTCACCGAAGTGGACCTTCGAGAAGCCCGGCACTTCACGGTGCATCTGCAGGTAGATGTCGAGCACGGAGTCGACGATGTTCCACCAGTGCTCGGGGTTGAGCTCCTTCAGCCCCTCGTTCACGGCGGCCACGAAGCGCTCCAGGTTGCGCTGCGTCAGCGCTTGCACCACGGCCCGCTTGTCGGGGAAGAACTGGTACAGCGAGCCCACCGCGACGTTCGCGCGTTTGGCGATCAGCGTGGTCGTCAGGGCGTCGTAGCCGAGCTCGTCGATGAGCTGCGCGCTGGCGTCGAGCATCTGCTCCACCCGCTTGGCGCTGCGCTGCTGCACGGGCTTGCGCCTCAGCGGAGTGGTCTCCGCCTGGGTCTCCGGCACTGTCGTTCCTCGGTCCTTCTCGCTGTTCTCCCGCCGGCAGCGGCGGAACCACTCGTCTGATCTGGGACTTTAGCGCCCTTGCGGGCTTCCCCCTGGACGAGTGACGACCTAGCATATGAGAACTTTTCATGTTCACCCGACCGGGTGGCCGGATGAGAAAGGTGCGTTCCGCCGGTGGACTACCCGACCTTCCCGCCCGAATTCCTGTGGGGTGTCTCGACCTCGGCGTTCCAGATCGAAGGCGCCACGACCGAAGCCGGCCGCGGACCGTCCATCTGGGACACCTTCACCGCGACCGACGGCAAGATCGCGCGCGGTGAGGACGCCAAGGTAGCGGCGGACCACTACCACCGCTACTCCGAAGACATCGCCCTGATGGCGGAACTCGGCGTGGGCGCCTACCGGATGTCCATCGCCTGGCCGCGCATCCAGCCCACCGGCACCGGCAAACCCCACGCCGAGGGTCTCGCCTTCTACGACAAGCTCCTCGACGAAGTCTGCGCCGCCGGTATCGCGCCCGCCGTCACGCTCTACCACTGGGACACACCCCAGGCGCTGGAAGACGCGGGCGGCTGGCTCAACCGCGACACCGCGCACCACTTCGCCGAGTACGCGGCCATCCTCGGCGAGCGCTTCGCCGACCGGGTGAAGCTGTGGATCCCGCTCAACGAGCCCATGGTCATGTCGATCTACGGCTACGGCATCGGCGAGTACGCCCCCGGCCGGTTCCTCCTGCTCGACGCCCTCCCGACCGCCCACCACCAGAACCTCGCCCACGGCCTCGCCACCCAGGCGCTGCGGGCCGCGGGCGCCGAGAGCGTCGGCACGGCGAACAACCACTCGCCCGTCTGGGCCGCGGACAACAACGCCACCAACGACAAGGCCGAAGCCGCCAAGACCTGGCTCGACGCCCTGCTCAACCGCACGTTCGCCGACCCGGTTCTGCTCGGCAGCTACCCCGAACAGATCCACCCCCACCTGCCCGAAGGTTTCGAAAACGACCTGCCCACGGTCCACCAGCCGCTCGACTTCTACGGCGTCAACTACTACGAGCCCCAGGGCGTCGCGGCACCCGGCGAGGGGAATCCCCTTCCGTTCGAGCTGCGGCCGGTCGAGGGTTATCCGATGACGACCAACGGCTCGCCGATCGTGCCCCAAGGCCTGCGCGAGCTGCTGCTGTCCTTCCAGGACCGCTATCGGGGGCACTTGCCGCCCGTGTACATCACGGAAAACGGCTGCAGCTTCGCCGACGAACCCGCCGCAGACGGCCAGGTCCACGACCCCGAACGCATCGACTTCCTCCGCGGCCACCTCCAGGCCCTGCGCGAAGCGATGAACGCCGGTGTCGACGTGCGCGGCTACTTCGTCTGGTCGCTGCTAGACAACTTCGAGTGGTCCAAGGGCTACGCATCCCGCTTCGGCCTCGTGCACGTGGACTACGAGACTCAGCGCCGCACGCCCAAGGATTCCTTCTCCTGGTACCGAGAGCTGGTCCGCCATGAGTGACACGACCACCAACCGGCTTCCGGAAGCGCTCGCCGAACCGCTCACCCGAGTGCGGCGGGGCTGGATGAGCCTGCTGTTCTTCGCGAACATTGCCATGTGGCTCGGCATTTACGCCCCGATCCAGGTCCTCCTGCCGCAGCAGGCCGAACTGCTCGACAACGCCAACAAGGAGACGGTTTTCGGCGTGGTCACAGGTGTCGGCGCGGCGGTGGCGCTGGTCGCGAACCCGCTCGTCGGCCTGCTTTCCGACCGCACGATCTCGCGCTTCGGCCGCCGCCACCCGTGGACGGTCCTCGGCGCGGTGCTCGGCGCGGCCGGGCTGCTGGTGCTGGCCGAAGCACCCAACGTCGTCGTGATGACCATCGGTTGGTGCCTGGTCCAAGCCGGCCTCAACGGCATGCTCGGCGCCACGCTCATCTGCGGCGTCGCCGACCGCGTGCCCGTCGGCCAGCGGGCGCAGGTCGGAGGGCTGATCGGCATCGCGCAGATGCTCGGCACGGTGCTCGGTGCCGTGGTGGTCGTGGTGATGCTCGACCTGGCGGGTCTGCCGCTGGGGTACGCGGTGTGCGCGGTGATCGTGCTCGCCGGCGCCGGCGCGTTCGTGCTGCGGACCCCCGACGCCCGCTTGCCGCTGGAGTTCCGGCCCAGCACGAGGCTCAAGCGGTTCGTCGAGGACCTGTGGGTGTCTCCGCGCAAGCACCCGGACTTCGCGTGGGCCTGGGGCTGCCACTTCATGATCAACCTCGGCAACGCGTTCGGCACGCTTTTCCTGCTGTTCTTCCTCAAGGACTCCGTACACTACGCCGACCCGGAAGACGGCCTGCTGATCATGATGGGCCTCTACGGCGTGGCGCTCGTGGTCGGCGCCGTGCTCGCCGGGCACTTCTCCGACAAGTCGGGCCGGCGCAAGCCGTACGTGCTCGCGTCCTCGGCCGTGATGGCGATCGCCGCGCTGCTGCTGGTGGTGTGGCAGACCTGGCCGGCCGCGCTGATCGCGTCGCCGCTGCTGGGCATCGGGTTCGGCGTGTACATGGCCGTCGCGCTCGCGATGCTCACGCAGGTGCTGCCGGTCGCCCAGAACCGGGCGAAGGACCTCGGCGTGGTGAACATCGCCGGTTCGCTGCCGCAGGTCGTGGCGCCACTGCTGACGACGCTGATCCTCAGGTTCCTCGGCGGCTACCCGGCGCTGTTCGGTGCGGCGGCCCTGGCGACCGTGATCGCTGGCCTGCTCGTCACGCGAGTCAAAGCCGTCCGCTGACAAGTCGGCGAAGAATCACGAAGTCCGTGTCGATTATTACCAAACCGACCACAGTCACGGTGGGAAGGGTCGCGTGCCGCGGGGACCGTGCGGTTGAGTGCCCGCCTTCTTTTGGTCCGATTGGTAATCGCGTGTGGTAATCCGACAAACCGCGAACTACGAGAAGTGGAACCGCGGGCCGGTGCCGGTCGGGGGAGGGGAGTGCAACGGCACCGGCCCGCGGAGTTTGTGGTCGTAGCCTGGGCGTTGGCCCGGCTGCGATGATCTTCAACCTAGCGGCGGATTTCGCCGTCCGCTAGATCCTGCGGTGATAATTTTCGATTAATCGCGGTGGGGAGCGGGGTAACCGGGGCTGGTTCGTCTCGCTCGGGGGGACGGACGAACCAGCCCGCGGCTGGGCGAGGGTGCCGGTGCCGGGCCGACCGGGGCAGTCGGGCCCGGCGCTCGCTCGCCTGCTCGGGGTCAGGCCGTGACGGCCCGGGGGTTCACCAGCGCGTGGCGGCCGGTGGTTTCGGCGGGCGTCGCGCGCCGCGCCTGGTTCGGCACGCGGCGACGGCTCGGGTGGCTCTCGTCGTGCGCACGGGCCTGCGGTGCGAGGCCGCCGGCGACGAGGTGCTCGTGGGCCACCTGCCACACCGAGCACGGCGCCTTGCAGCGGTGCCACCGGGTGGAGCAAGTGGGGCAGTCGCCGCGCTCGTCGGGCTCGTGGGCCTGCAGCATCGCCCGCCAGCCTTCGGTCAGGCGCGGCAGTTCGGAGCGGGCCACCGAGACGAGCGACTGGGCGTCGGCGCGGGTCGCCAGGTCGGACAGCATGTCGAGGCGTTCCCAGACCGCGTTGCGGAGGACCTGCCCGAGTACCTGATCCATGATCAGCTCACCGTTACCTTTCCGCCATTTTGGCGGCCTCGTTAAGCGCGGCCCTGAGCTGGCCGAGCTGACCGGACGTCAGGCGAGCGGTCTCGCCGGGGGGCGAGACGACCACGACCTGGTCGTTCTCCACGAACACCGTGACCGCGCGCTCCCGGCTGATGAGGTCGCCGCACTGCACGCGCCACACCAGCTGGCCGCCTTCGTAGTGACGCACACCCGCGGTGCGGGGGTCGGCCGCGGCGGAGGGGGTGACCGGCCGGGTCGCGGTCGCGACTCCCGGCACGCCCGGGGCGGGCCGCAGAGGCCGCATCGCGGTCCCGGCATGTCCTCCTGCGAGCGAGTCAACGAACTCCACTGGCCCTCCACCGCTCTCTCGTCCCGTGTGCACCTTGCGAGATGCACATCCGCGTCGTCGCCTTGCTGCTCCGGTCGGCCGGCGAATCCCCGGCCGGCGGAAGTACTTCCCCCCAGCGGGACCGACGAGCTTCCCGGTCTTCGTAGCTCTCCGTGATCGCTACCGGTGTCCGGGCGGTGACGGAGATCTGACAACTACAGTGAAGTGAAACCGAGTGCGATAGAAGGTCGAAACCGCGTCATAGCGGTGACCGGGCGGGGTTCCACGGTAAGCGGTCAGTGGAGTTCAGCCGGGCCGATCAGACACACTGTCTGCTCGTTTCACACGCTTCTCCAGGTGTGCTTAGTCTGCTTCCGACGCCCAACGGACGGTGAGGGGTCGTTATGGACGCCAGTGCTGGCGACAAGGTTTCCGGTGGTTCCGGCGGCAGCCCGGTCCCGCCCGATGCCTGGGAACAGCAGGAAATGCGCGCTGCGCTGGCGGCCCGGGAGATCAGCGCGGTGTACCGCCTGTTGCGCAAGCACGGTGTCTCGCAGCGCCAGATCGCCGCGATGACCGGCCAGTCGCAGTCCGAGGTGTCGGAGATCCTCAAGGGTCGCCAGGTCATGGCCTACGACGTCCTCACGAGAATCGCCGATGGCCTGGGTGTCCCCCGTGGATACATGGGTCTCGCGTACGACGAGACCACGGCGATACGGGTCGTCGGTTCGTCCGACGGCCGGCAGGCTGAGGAGGACGAGTCCGTGAAGCGACGGAGGTTCCTCGCGCACGCCGCCCAGGTCACGATGGGTGCGGCGGTGTTCGGTCAGGAATCCGGGACGTGGTCGGCGGCGCCGGCCCGGACCCCCGCGCCCGGGCGCATCGGCACGACCGACGTCCGCCAGGTGGAGGCGGCGACGCGAGCGCTGCGTGCGCTCGACTACCAGTACGGCGGCGGTTTCTGCCGCGACGCCGTGGTGGCCCAGCTGTCCTGGGGCCAGCAGATGCTCGAGAGCAGCGCGACGGAAGCGGTGAAGCAGCGCCTGTTCGTGGCGCTCGCCGACCTGCACAGCCTCGCCGGCTGGACGTCGTTCGACACCGGCCTGATGGACTCGGCCCGCGGGCACTTCGCCAACGCGCTGGACCTGGCCAAACAGGGTGACAGCCACCCGCTCGTGGCCAACGTGCTCTACCGCATGGGCCGCGTCTACCTGCACAACGACGCCCCCAACGACGCGCTGAAGCTCTTCCAGCTCGGCCAGATCGCCGCGCAGGAATCGGGTTCGGAGCTCGCCGTCGCGGTGCTGTGCGCCAACGAGGCCTGGGCTTACGCGATGATGGGCAACGAGGACCAGGCCACGAAGCTGCTGGGCCGCAGCAAGGACGAGTTCGCGCGTGCCGACATCGTCAACGCCGAGTCGTGGGTGAAGTTCTTCAACGAGACCGACGTCTACGCGATGACGGGCACCGTGCACACCGTGCTGGCGCAGAAGAACCCCGAGCACACCAAGTACGCGATTCCCGCCCTGACCAGGGCCGTCGACTCCTACACCGAGGACATGGCGCGCAGCAAGACGTTCATGCTCAGCGCGCTGGCCACCAACCACCTGCTCGACGGCGACCTCGACCACGGCGCCAAGGTGGGCGGCAAGGCCATCGACTACGCCGAGAGCATCAAGTCGGAGCGCATCAAGGACCGCCTGCGTCCGCTGCAGGTGGAGGCAGAGCGTCGGCGCAACAACGGTGACGCCCGTGACCTCGCCGACCGGCTCAAGATCTTCTACGCCGCCTGAGGCTGCCGGCCGGTTCACACCCGAGAAGCTGCGGGGCGCGCTGGCCGACGCCTGCGCGCAGCTGGGCCTGAACCCGGCCGGCGCGCGGTTGCTGCGCTTCACCAACAACGCCGTGTACGCGCTGGCCACGGCCCCGATCGTGGTGCGGATCGTCGGTTCCACGCGGCTGCGCCACCGGGTCGGCACGGTCGTGCGCGTCGCAGAGCACTTCGCGCGCCACGGCATCCCCGCGATCCGCCTGCTGGAAGGCGTGGACCAGCCGCTTTCCGCCGGGTCGCACCTGGTCACGGCGTGGCACGAGGTGCCGGCCGTCGGGCCCGCGCCGACCCCCGCCGACCTGGCCGGGCTGCTGCGCCGCGTCCACGCGCTGCCGCCGCCCGAGGGGCTGGCCGAGTGGGCGCCGTTCGCCGCGGTGCGCGCCCGGGTGTCCGATGCGGAGGAGCTGTCCGACGGCGACCGCGCGTTCCTGCTGGAGCGCTGCGCGGCCGTCGAGGCCCAGCTGGCGGAGCTGGAGTTCCCGCTGGCCAGGGGCTTCGTCCACGGCGACGCGTACCCCGGCAACATGATCCCCGGCCCCGACGGTCCGGTGCTGTGCGACTTCGACTCCTCGTGCGTCGGGCCGCCCGAGTGGGACCTCACGCCGCTGGCCGTCGGCCGTGAGCGGTTCGGGGACGCACCGGGCGCATACCAGGAGTTCTGCCGGGCCTACGGCTTCGACGTGACCGCTTGGCCGGGGTTCTCCGTGCTGCGAGCCGTGCGGGAGCTCAAGCTCACCACCAGCGTGTTGCCGATCCTGCGCAGCAACCCGCAGGTCAGAGCCGAGCTGCACCAGCGCCTCGACGATCTGCGCCACGGGCGCACCGACGCCCGCTGGACCCGCTACCGGTGAGCGGAGGTGAGTGCGCTGAGTCACAAGAGTGAGCCGATGCACGTGCATTCGACGACTGCGAATGACCGCTCGTCGCTTGCCCGTCGGGGGCTGACCAGGTGCTCGTCCGAGTAGAGAATTCGGCCCGGCAGGTCGCCTCGGACGGAGGACTGCTAGTCCCGCAGTGCAACTTGCAGCTACCCGGCGTGAAAACGGTCAGGAGACCGCGACCGGCGCCCGCGTCAGGACCACCGCGAACCCGAACGCCAGCCCCATGACCGTGAGCTCGATCGTCGCCCAGGACACCAGCGCCGTGCGGTGGTGGCGCATGATCTGCGGCATCAACCGCCAGCGCAGGTTGGCCGCGAGCAGCGCGATCGCCCCGGTGCACGCGATCTTCAGCAGCACCAGCTGCCCGTACGGCGTGGTGAACACCCCGGCCCAGAAGCTGATCGTGGGGTTGGCCAGGATCTCGACGGTGCCGTTGAACACGCCGGTCACCGCGGAGATGACCAGGCACAGCGTTGCCAGCTTCGAAAACCGCGGCAGCGCGTGGGCCAGCAGCGTGCGGTTGGTGGCGAGCAGCACGATCATCGCGCCGAGACCACCGCACCACGCGACGGCGCTCATCACATGCAGCTCCATCGAGATCATCGTGTAGTCGTGCCACGACGAGTTCGACGCGTGGCCGGTCACCGGCAGCGGGAGCAGCGCGAACATGCCCACGCCCACGCGCACCTCGGCGGGCACCTTCTCGCCCTGGCGCAGCGCGAGGAAGCCGAGGCCGGCGTGCAGCAGTGCCAGCACCGCGACGATCACGAGCGCCTTGCCCGCGCCGACCTCCGCGATGTACGCGCCGATGTCGCTCGCGGTCAGCGTCGACTTGCCCGGCTTGTACTCCGCCGTCTGCAGGATCAGCGCGACCACGGACGTGGCCGACCAGATCAGCGCGGCCGCGACCGCGGCCGGGCGCGCCCGCTGCATGATCGGCTCGGTGAGCTTCGGCCGGTCGTAGCCGACCATCACCGAAAGCAGCCCCAGCCCGATCGTGGCGACCGCGGCCAGGTCCATCAGCACGCGCACGATCGGGATGGCGGCCGAGACCACCTCGCTGGGCTCGACGACCCCCGGCACGGGGGCGATCGTCGTCAGGGCGACGCCGATCAGCGCGCCCAGCAGGCCCGCCGTGACCACGCACAGCAGCGTGGACCAGCGGACGCCTCTGGTGGTCTCGGCTCGTGTCACTGCTTCGTCTTCTCCTGGCTCGGCTCCCGTCCGGTGCGCAGCGCGACGGTGAGCCCGATCGCGAGCAGCACCACCGCACCGGCGATCCAGACCCAGATCGGGATGCCCGTCGAGCTCGACGTCGAGCTCGTGGCCGCCGAGGCGGGTGCCCCGGCGGCCTTGGCCGCGTCGACCTTCGCCGGGGTGCCGGTGCCCGCCGTGGTGAGCGTGAACGGGATCTCGCCCGACACCGGGTGCCCGTCGGCCGACAGGATCCGGTAGCCGACCGTGTACTTGCCCGCCGGGCCGAGCGGCCGCAGCGGTGCGCTGATCACGTTGTTCTCCACGGTCACCGGGCCCTCGGCCCACTGGTTCCCGTCGGGGCCGGTCACCGCGATCTGGTTGACGTCACCGTCCTGCACGTACTGGTCGAACGTCAGCGTGACCTTCGCCGGACCGGCGGCGAGTGAGGCGCCGTCCGTCGGGTCGGAGCCGATCAGCACGTTGTGCGCCAGCGCCGGGGTGGCCGTGCCCAGCAGGGCCACCCCGGTGATCGCCAGCGCGAGAAGCGCTTTCCGCATTTACTTCGTTCCTCCGGTGTTTCCGGTGCGACGGGAGCGCAGGATCGCGCCGCCGCCGATGCCGAGCCCGAGCGCGCCCACGATCAGCCCGGCGCCGCCGAGCCAGCGGGCCGTGGTGTCCTCCGATGCGGGGGCCGCGGCTTCGGGGTTGCTGGTGCTGGCCGTCATGCTGGCGTGGTCGCCGCCTTCGGTCTTGGCGGCGAGCTTGACGACGGGCGCCGGGTGCTCCGGCTCCTCACCGCCGGGCGTCGCCGACTCGTTCCACGACACCACTTTGCCCGCCTCGTAGGTCTGGATGGCGGGGAACTCGAGCTGGTCCACGTTCGCCGGCAGCGGGCCGGCGCTGACCTCGAACTCCTGGAACTGGTTCTGCCCGATCTTGGTGCCGGAGTCGGCGGTCCAGACGACCTTGGTGACCGCCTGGGTGATCTTCGTGCCCGACGCGGTGGTCACCGGGTGGGGCAGCGCCGACTTGGTGACCTCCGCGGTCCAGCCGGGGATGGGCTTGGTGCTCACGCTGCCGATGCCGTACTCCGGCTTGATGTCCACCTCGAGCTTGATGGTGCCGAGCTTCGCGTCCTCGTTGGGAACGCGGAAGAAGATCGCGCCGTAGCCGCCCTTGGTCGCGGGAGCGCCGTAGACGTTGGCGGTGACGTGGGCCGACGCGATGCCGGCGCCGAGCACGCCGGTGATGCCGACGGTGGCGGCGAGCACACCGGCGCGCTTGAAGACGTGATGGGACACAACTGCTCCTGAACAGGGGTGATCCGGTGGAGCGCTTTGGCGGTCTCCACCGGTGCGGGAAAAGGGAAATCTGGTTCAGGAGGCAGCGGGTGGCCCGCGCCGGCCGCGGACGCGCCGCAGCTCGACGTCGAGGATCGCCACCGACCGCGCGGGTCGAGGCGGGAGCGCCACCGCCGCGCCGGCGGGCACGGGCAGTGGTGGCGTGAGGAGCGGCAGGACCGCTCGCAGCGCGTGCAGCACGGCCAGCAGCAACGCATCGGCACGGGCCAGCAGCAGCGCGGTGATCAGGGTGGCCACGGCGTGCGCGGCGGTCATCGTCCAACCGCTCGCCCACGCGGTGGCCGGGTGGCCGTCGTGGTCGGCGAGCGTGGTGAGCACGAGGTGCATGACCAGCTGGCCGGCGCCGAGCACGGCGATCGTCGCGAGCCGGCCGCGGGCCTTGTCCGCGAGCGCGGTGGCCGTCCAGCCGAGCAGGCCGGTGAGCAGCACCGTGAGCGCCGGGTCGGGCAGCCCGCCGTCGGCGACGCCGTGCGCGGTCACCGCGAGTGACGCGGAACTGATCGCGAGCAGCCCGCCGCGGGCAGCGGCGAGTGCGCTGCGGTGCCGGGGCCGGGTGCTCACCGAGGCAGCTTATCGGGATTCCGGCGGGTGACCGAAGGGGTTCGGTGTGTGAACACTTTCTCAATGAACGTTCAAGTAGATGCTGGCAGGAGCGTTGCGATCGGGTGACGACCGCCCGGCGAGGCCACTTGCTTCGGTTGCCGATCGTCTCAGGATGCGAAACGGTGGCCTGACCAACGGTGAAACAGGAGGTTTGATCCGCGTCCGATTCGGGTAGTCACGCTTCCGGTTGATGAGCTACTCCGAACGGGTGACGTCTGGGGCTCCTCACAAGCGGCAGGAGAACGAATACGCATGAACCTCTTCGAGTACATCTCGGACCGGTGGGACCGGTTGTGGCTGCAGGCGTACCTGCACACGAGCATGGTCGTGCAATGCACGATCCTCGCCGCCGTGCTGGGGGTGGCGATCGGCATCGCCGTGTACCGCAGTCCCATCGGCTCGGCCGTCGCCACGGCGCTGGCCAGCACGATCCTGACCGTTCCCTCGTTCGCCCTCCTCGGGTTGCTGATCCCGCTGTCCGGCCTCGGTTCCACCACCTCGGTGATCGTGCTGGTGCTCTACGGCCTGCTGCCGATCGTGCGCAACACGATCGTCGGCCTCGCGGGCGTCGACCCGGCCGTGACCGACGCGGCGCGGGGTATCGGCATGAGCCGGTTCTCCGTGCTCACGCGCGTGGAGCTGCGGCTGGCCTGGCCCGCGATCCTCACCGGCATGCGGGTCGCGACGCAGATGCTGATGGGCATCGCGGTGATCGCGGCCTACGCGAAGGGCCCCGGCCTGGGGTCGGAGGTCTTCTCGGGCCTCACCAACGCGGGCAGCGCCAACTCCCTCAACCAGGCCCTCACGGGCACCGTCGGCGTCGTGATCCTCGCGCTCGTGCTCGACGCCATCTACGTCCTGATCAAGCGATTGACCGTAACGAGGGGGCTCCGTGGCTGAGCACGCTGCTGAAGACCGCGCCGTCGAAGACCAGGTTTCCGGTGTCGAGATCGAGCTGGACCACGTCACCAAGCGCTATTCGGGCACGCGCGATCCCGCCGTGGACGACTTCTCCATGGTCGTGCCCGCCGGCAAGATCGTGGTGTTCGTGGGCCCGTCGGGCTGCGGCAAGACCACCACGATGCGGATGATCAACCGCTTGATCGAACCGACGTCGGGGCGCATCACCATCGGCGGCGACGACGCGCTGAAGCTCGACGTCGACACGCTGCGCCGCCGCATCGGCTACGCGATCCAGCAGGCCGGGCTGTTCCCGCACTTCACCGTGGCGCAGAACATCGGCGTGGTGCCGGGCCTGCTCGGCTGGGACAAGAAGAAGGTCGCCTCGCGCGTCGAGGAGATGATGGACCTGGTCGGCCTCGACCCGGCCGACTTCCGCGACCGCTTCCCGCGCCAGCTCTCCGGTGGCCAGCAGCAGCGCGTCGGCGTGGCCCGCGCGCTCGCGGCCGACCCGCCGGTGCTGCTGATGGACGAGCCGTTCGGCGCCGTCGACCCCATCACGCGCGGCAACCTGCAGGACGAGCTCCTGCGGCTGCAGACCGACCTCAAGAAGACGATCGTGTTCGTCACGCACGACTTCGACGAGGCCGTGAAGCTCGGCGACAAGATCGCCGTGCTCGGCAACCAGTCGAAGATCCTGCAGTACGACACCCCGGACGCGATCCTCGCCAACCCGGCCGACGACACCGTCGCGGGCTTCGTCGGTGCCGGTGCTTCGCTCAAGCAGCTCACGCTCATGCGCGTGCGCGACGTCGAGCTGAAGCAGGACGCGATCACCGCGGGCCTCGACGAGGCGCCGTCGGAGATCGCCGGCAAGCTCGACCGGCAGCGCAAGCACTTCGTGCTCGTGCTCGACCGCCGCCGGCGTCCGCTGCGGTGGGTGCACCGGCGCGAGCTCACCGCGGCGAGCTCGCTGGCCACGGCGGGAAAGCCGCTGCGCGACATCGTGAGCCTGCAGTCGACGCTGCAGGACGCGCTCGAGGCGATGCTCGCCGAGGGCGGTTCGGTGCCGGTCACCGGCCCGCGGGGCGAGTTCGCCGGGACGATCGAGCTGGACACCGTGATCAACACGATCCAGCAGCTGCGTGACGAGCACGCCGACGACCACACCGACGATCACCAGGCGGTCGGGGGTGTGTCGCAGTGACAGCCGTCGTCGAATCGGGCTTTTCCACCGAATCCGGCTCTCGCGGCGCGGAGCGGTTCCGGCTGTTCGCCCAGCCCATCGCCGTGGTCCTGCTGGTCGCGATCACGCTCGGCATCGTGTTCGGCACCGGCCTCACCGCCACCGAGGCGACCACGCTGAACGCCACTTCGCTGCTCACCGCCCTGCGTGACCACGTGGCGATGACGCTGGTCGTCGTGGTGCTCGTGGTGCTCGTGGCCGTGCCGCTCGGCGTCATGGTCACGCGGCCGTGGGCGAAGTTCCTCGCGCCCGTGTTCCTCGCGATCGCCAACGTCGGGCAAGCCGCGCCCGCGCTGGGTGTGCTGGTGCTGTGGTTCATCGTCACCGGCGCGGCCGGCGGGCTGTGGGTCGCGGCGCTGCCGCTGGCGTTCTACTCGCTGCTGCCCGTGCTGCGGAACACGATGGTGGGCCTGCAGCAGGTGGATCCGGCGCTGATCGACGCCGGGCGCGGCATCGGGATGTCGTCGTCGGCCGTGCTGTGGCGGGTGGAGTTCCCGCTGGCGATCCCGCTGATCCTGGCCGGTCTGCGCACGTCGCTCGTGCTCGCGGTGGGCACGGCGACGTTCGGGATGTTCGTCAACGCCGGCGGTTTCGGCCTGCTGATCGACACCGGCTACAAGCTCAACCTCACGAAGGTGCTGATCACCGGTTCGGTGCTGGCCGTCGCGCTCGCGCTGCTGGTCGACTGGCTGGGCGCGGTGGCGGAACAGTACTTCGGACCGAAGGGGCTGCGCTGATGAACGTCCTGAAGAAAGCGGGTGTCCTCGCCGGTGCCGCGCTGCTCGCCGGGACGCTCTCGGCGTGCGGGCTCGACCTGAACACCTCCGTGCCGTACTCGATCCAACCCGGTTCCATCCAGCCGACGCCCGGCGTACAGGGCGTGCGGGTGGTGGTGGGATCGAAGGACTTCACCGAGAACATCATCCTGGGCTACATGGCGGAGATGGCGCTGAGCGCCGCCGGCGCCGACGTCGTGGACCTGACCGACATCAAGGGGTCGAACTCGTCGCGCCAGGCGCTGCTCAACGGGCAGACCGACGTCACGTGGGAGTACACCGGCACCGGCTGGATCAACTACCAGGGCAACGAGCTGCCGGTGCCCGGCGGCGAGCAGGCGCAGTACGACGCCACGGCGAAGGCCGACGCCGAGAAGAACGGCGTCACGTGGCTGAAGTACTCGCCGCTCAACGACCAGTACGCGTTCGCCACCACCGAGGCGTATGCGCAGAAGAACAACCTGAAGTCCACGACCGACCTGGCGAACTTCCTCAAGACGCATCCCGACCAGGCGCGCTTCTGCCTGGAGACGGAGTTCACCAGCCGCCAGGACGGTTTCCCGGCCGCGGTCAAGGCGTACGGCTTCCAGAACCCGAAGATCGAGAACTTCGGCATCGGCACGATCTACTCGGCCGTGGCCAACGGGACGTGCCCGATCGGCGAGGTGTTCACCACCGACGGGCGCATCTCCGGGCTCAACCTGCGGGTGCTGGAGGACGACAAGAAGGCGTTCCCGCAGTACAACGCCGCCGTGACCATGCGCACGGACTTCCTCGACCAGCACCCCGCGCTGCGCGGGCCCCTGGAGAAGGTGACCGCGGCGATCGACAACGAGCAGATGGTGCAGCTGTGCAAGCAGGTGGACGTCGACGGCAAGGACGCCGGCGTGGTGGCGCACCAGTGGATGCTGGACAAGGGGTTCATCAAGTAGTAACCGGGCCCACACTCGCGGCGACCGCGGAATAGTCACTCACTAAGGAATGCTAAGTTACTCAGGATTCCTTAGTCGAGTGGCCCGCTTCGGGTCGGAAGGAGGCGGAGGCGTTGCCGAAGCTTGAGATCATCATCGCGAGCACCCGACCCGGCCGCGTGGGCCCGTCGATCGCGAAGTGGATGGAAGCCGCCGCCGTCGAGCACGGCGGGTTCGACGTCGAGGTCGTGGACCTCGCCGAGGTGAACCTGCCGTTCTTCAACGAGCCGAAGCACCCGCGCCTCGGCCAGTACGAGCACCAGCACACCAAGGACTGGAGCGCGAAGGTGTCCGAAGCGGACGCGTTCGTCTTCGTGATGCCCGAGTACAACTACGGCTACAACGCCGAGCTGAAGAACGCGCTGGACTACCTTCACACCGAGTGGAAGTACAAGGCCGTCGGCCTGGTCAGCTACGGCGGCGTCGCGGCGGGCACCCGAGCCGCGCAGATGATCAAGCAGGTCGTGACGACGCTGCGCATGACCCCGGTGTTCGACGCCGTGTCCGTGCCGTTCGTCAACCAGTTCATCAACGAGTCCGGCGAGTTCGTGCCCAACGAGATCGTCGAGAACGCCGCGAAGGTCATGCTCGACGAGCTGGTGCGGGTCACCGGCTCGCTGGCACCGCTGCGGGCGGGCAACTGAGGGAGGGGCCGTGGACCGGCACGAGGAGGAAGTCCACCGCGTGTGCACGCGTTTCCACACGGCGATGGAGCTGATCGGCACGCGCTGGACGGGTGCGATCGTGCGTGCGGTCTTCACCGGCCACCACCGGTACGCGCTGATCAGGGCCGCGGTGCCCGGCGTCAGCGACACCATGCTGGCGCAGCGGTTGCGGCAGCTCGAAGCGGAGGGCCTCCTGGAGAAGCGGGTCCTCACCACCACACCGCTTCAGGTGGAGTACCACCTCACGGAGAAGAGCCGGGACCTCGAACCGGTGCTCGACGCCGTGATCACCTGGTCGCACAAGTGGATCCCGCTGCCGGACTCGGGCAGCACCGGGCGGCAGGCTTCCTGACCTGCTTCGGACCGACCGGGCCGTTCACCACTTCGGGTGAGCGGCCCGGTTCGCGTTCGGTTGTTTTCAGACGCCGAGCCGGTGCAGCAGCTGCTCCTCCAGCGCGTCGAGCTCGCTCGCGACCGCCCGGTGCGCGGCCTTGCGCCGGGCGGCGGGCATGCGCTCGGCCGCGCGGACGGTGGCCGAGAGCTGTTCGAGAGTGCCCTGGGCGTCGGTCGCGAACTTCGCGTCGGCCTCGGTGGCCTTGCTCGACTTCCGCAGCTCGGTCAGGCCCTGCACGAGCCCGGCGATCCGCGCGTGCAGCGCGGCGCCGCGGCCGGAGAACTCGCCGAGCTGGTCCACGGCGACACCGAGCTTGCGTGCCTGGTAGCGGTCGTACATCTCACGGGCGGCGCCCGCCGCGCGCACCGCGTACGGCGCGACCACCGGGATCACGGCCGGGCCGAGGACCTTGGCCACCGCGATCGCGTTCTTCGCCTTCTTCGGGGTGATCCGAGCTTCACCCGCGTCTTCTTTGGCCTTGCGCGCCATGGCCCACCTCCTGCTACTCGTCGGGGTCGAACTTACTGGTCCTCCTGGGGCCGGGCATGTCGGCTCGCGCCGCGGCGGGGCGGTTCTGTCGGGGTGGGCGGATAAGGTGATCGTCATGGGTAACGAGGTGCTGCTCGACGCCGGAGCGGTCAGTCGCTGCCGTCGCCGGGTGCATCTGGAACACGACCCGGCGATGCGCGAGGTTCCGCTGCCGCCGCCGGATCCCACGGCGCAGCAGCGGATCGCCGACGCGACGGCGCACCGCGAGGCGATCCTGCAGCGGCTGATGGCTGCTTCCGGCGGTTCCGTTTCGTCGGAGTGGGTGCGTGTGCCGCGTGACCTGCCCGCCGCCGACCGCGTGCGGCTCACGGAGGAGGCGTTCGCGGCGGGCGCGCGGTTCATCTGGGGCCCGCTGCTGAAGGCCGATCCGATCAGCCACCGGCGCGGCGGCGTCGACCTGCTGGTGCGCACGGCGACCGGGTACGTGCCGGTGCTCGTCGCGCGCCACCGCATCACCGACCGCGGCCAGGGCGCGTCGACGACCGAGCTCACCGACCTCGACCCCGCGCACCGCTCGCCGGACGAGACGCGAAAGGTCCGCTCGCAGCCGCGCGACCAGCTGCGGCTCGCGCACCTGCGACGGATGCTGCAGACGTACGGGCTGGCCGAGACCGGCCGGGCCGTCGGCGGGGTCATCGGGCTCGACGCCGATGTCGTGGTGTGGCACGACCTCACGGCCGGCACCTGGCCGGGCGGGCGCAGCGCGCTGGCGGAGTACGACGTGCGCTTCGCCGACCGCCTCGCCGTGGCCACCGCGGCCGCCACGGGCGGGGAGCCGCTGGCCATGCCGTCGCGGGTGCTGGAGTGCCGGCGGTGCCCGTTCTGGCCCACCTGCGAGGTGCTGCTCACCCAGACGCGCGATGTGAGCCTCGTGGTGCGCGGTGAGGACGCGGGCGAGCTGCGCAAGGCGGGCGTGTCCACTGTGGACAGGCTGGCCGCGCTCGACCCGGCTGCCGAGGCACCGCCGATGAACTGGACGGGCGGCACGTTCGCCGACGCGATCATGCTCGCGCGCGCGTGGCTGGCCGACCTCACCGTGGTGCGCCGCACGCCGCTGGTCGAGGTGCCGCGCGGCGACGTCGAGGTCGACGTCGACATGGAGAGCTTCGGCGATTCGGGCGCGTACCTGTGGGGCACGCTCCTGTCGGGCGCCGACATCGGCGTGGCGCAGGGGTACCGCGCGTTCGCCACGTGGGAGCCGCTGCCGACGACCGACGAGGCGCGCTCGTTCGCGGAGTTCTGGGCGTGGTTCACCGACGTGCGTGCGCGGACGCTGGCGGCAGGGCTCACGTTCCGGGCTTACTGCTACAACGCGCTGGCTGAGAACCGCTGGCTGTTCGGCTCGGTCGAGCGCTTCGGCGACCACCCGGGAATCCCGTCGAGGAAAGAAGTCCAGTCCTTTGTGGACTCGGACGAGTGGGTGGACCTGTTCCGCAGCGTCACCGACCAGTTCCTGTGCTCACGCGGCAAGGGCCTCAAGGTGATCGCACCCGTCGCGGGCTTCCGCTGGCGCGACGCCGAGGCCGGCGGGGAAGCGTCGATGCGCTGGTACCGCGACGCCGTGGGCATGGACGGCGAAACCCCCGACGACACCCAGCGCGAGCGGCTCCTGCAGTACAACGAGGACGACGTGCTGGCTACCCAGGCGTTGCGCGAATGGATGTCCGATCGGGCACAGGTCGAGGTTCCCTACGTGCTCGACCTCTGATCGCCGGTTACGTTGCCTTCGTGATCGACATCTTGCCGCAGCCGGCGTTCGAGACGTCCGAAGCGGAGGCGCTGTTCCACCTTGTGGGCGGTGCCCCTGCCGGCGTGCGCGAGTTGCTCGGCATCACGTCAACCCGCCTCGGCGGCGCGGTCGTGCTGGGTATGCGTCACGACCCGACCGACTACTGGAGCAGGGCTGTCGGGTTCGGTCGCACCGAGCCGGTCACTGCCGGCCTGATCACCGAGATCTGCACCTTCTTCCGTGCGGCGGGCGTTCGCCAGGCCAGCTTCCAGCTCGCACCCTCGGTGCTGCCGGCCGACTGGGCCGACATCTGCGCGCGCGAAGGTCTCAAGACCTCGTCGGCGATCGCCAAGCACGTGGCGCCGGTGGCCGACGTCGTGGCCAGAGCCGACGATCCCGCGCGCGAACAACCGGACGGCATCCGCGTGGCCCCGCTCGAACCCGGCGACACGCAGCGGTGGGCGGCGCTGATGATGGACATCTTCGGCATGCCCCGAGAGGGCTTCGGGGAGATGTTCGAGGCCTCGGCCGCCGATCCGAACTGCCACCCGTACGCCGCCTGGCTCGGCGACGAGCTGGTGGGCACCGCGTTGCTCTACCGGCAAGGCGAGATCGCCCAGCTGTTCAGCGGAGCCGTCGCCGAACACGCCCGCAGCCGCGGCGGCCAATCGGAACTCATCGCCGCCCGCGCCCGTCTCGCCGCCCAGCTGGGCTGCCGCTGGGTCGTCTCCGAAACCGACGCCCCGGGCGAGGGTGAACACAACACCTCGCAGCACAACTTGCTCGACCTGGGCTTCCAGCTGGCTTACGAGCGGCCGAACTGGACGTGGCGGTCCGCCGGCTGACCTCGTCCACCCTTCGACGCAAAGGCCCGAGTGGCTGCGGCAGCTGTGGCTGCCCAGCCATCCCGATCCACCACTGACCTCTGGCGATCACCCGTTCAACCCTGCCTATACTCGTAGACGAATACTCGTGAACGAGGAGGCAGCATGAAGCGGCGCAAAGTCGGCAACATGCTGGGACTTGCGGTGCTCTCAGCGCTGCTCGAGCGGCCGATGCACCCTTACGAAATGGCCACCGTGCTGCGCGAACGCGGCAAGGACGCCGACATGAAGATCAAGTGGGGCTCGCTCTACACCGTCGTCGGGAACCTCGAGAAGCACGGCTTCGTCGCGACCGTCGAGAGCGTGCGTGACGGCGGGCGGCCCGAGCGCACGATCTACCGCCTCACCGACGCCGGCCGCGCGGAGCTGGAGGACTGGGTGGGCGAACTGCTCGGCGAGCCGGACCTCGAGCCGACGAAGTTCCAGGCCGGGTTGTCGATCATGGCGTCACTCGGGCCGGACGAGGTGGCCGAGCTGCTGACGAAACGGCTCGCCGCGCTGGAGAAGCGCGTCGGCGAGCGGACGGCGGCGCTGGCCGATGCCGGCGTGCCGCGGATGTTCCTCGTCGAGGGCGAGTACGAGGTGGTGCTCATGCGTGCCGAAGCCGAGTGGGTGCGCGGCCTGCGCGACGACCTGACGACCGGCGCGCTGCCGGGTGTCACCGAGTGGCGGCACTACCGCGAAACCGGCGAGCTGCCGGCAGACTTGACCGCTTTCACCGAAGGCGGGCAGGAGTGAACAAACAGTCCCGGCGGCAGTGCTGGCACACCGCCACCGGGACCGGGAAACCCTCGAACCGACTCCGCGAGCAGCGGGCCCGATCCTCAGGCAGCGATCACAGGATACGGCCCCCGTTCGCCGGAGGCCGGTTCGGCCAACCACCGAACAGGAGCGTCACCATGGCGAACACCCAGGTCAAACGGCACCGCACCAAGCTCGTGCCGGAAATGGAAGGCCCCGTCGCGCGGGCGTACGCGCGGGGCCGCGGCACGGCGCCGCAGCTGGCGGTGTGCCGGACGTCGGCCGCCGCGCTCGCCGAGCAGCTGCTCGAGGGCGCCGATGTGCTGGAAGTGGCGCCCGGGCCGGGCTTCCACGCGGTCGAGCTCGCGCGGCTCGGCCTCAACGTCACCGGGCTCGACGTGAGCCGCACGTTCGTGCAGCTGGCGACCGACTACGCGCGGGAGCAGGGCGTCGAGGCGGAGTTCGTGCACGGTGACGTCGCGAAGATGCCGTTCGCGGACGGGTCGTTCGATTTCCTGATCACGCAGGCGGCGTTCAAGAACTTCGCCGACCCGGTCGACGCGCTCGACGAGATGTGGCGCGTGCTGCGCCCGGGCGGGGTGGCGCTGGTGCAGGACCTGCGCAAGACGGCCACGGCCGAGGACATCGCGGCCGAGGTGCGCGGCATGGACCTCGGGCCGGTGGGGGCGTTCACCACGAAGTGGACGCTCGGGCAGCTGCGCAAGCGCGCGTACACGCCCGAGCAGTTCGAGGTGCTGGCGCGGGAAAGCTGCTTCGGGTCGTGCCGTCTCACCACCGACGGGATCGGGCTGGAAGCGCGCTTGACGAAGTGACGCCATGCGGTCTGGACCACCCGGAATGGTCCAGACCGCGGCAGCGTCAGCGCGGGGCCATGCGCAGCGCGCCGTCCATGCGGACGACCTCGCCGTTGAGGTAGTCGTGGTCGATGAGCGAGAGGGCGAGCTGGGCGTACTCGTCCGGGCGCGCGAGGCGCTTCGGGAACGGCACGCCGGCGGCGAGGCCCGCGCGGAACTCGTCGCTCACGGTGGCGAGCATCGGGGTGTCGACGATGCCGGGCGCGATCGTCAGCACGCGGATGCCCTGCGACGCCAGGTCGCGCGCGGCCGGCAGCGTGAGGCCGACGACGCCACCCTTCGACGACGAGTAGGCCACCTGCCCGATCTGGCCGTCGTAGGCGGCGACCGACGCGGTGTTGATGATGACGCCGCGCGCGTCGTCGGCCAGCGGCTCCGTCTTGGCGATCGCCTCGGCCGCGATGGTGAGCACGTTGAAGGTGCCGATGAGGTTGATCTGGATGACCTTGGCGTAGAGCGCGAGGTCGTGGCGGCCCTTCTTCGACAGGATGCGGGCCGACGGGCCGATGCCGGCGCAGTTCACCACCGTGCGCAGCGGCACCCCGGAGCCGGCCGCGGTGTCCACGGCGGTCTGGACCTGGTCGGGGTCGGTCACGTCGGCCTCGACGTAGGTGACGCCGTCGACCTGCTCCGCCTTCTCGATCGACGCGGCGAGGTCGAGCGCGAAGACGCGCGCGCCTCCGGCGGCCAGCGCCTTGGCGGTGGCGCCGCCGAGGCCGGAAGCACCACCCGTGACGAGCGCTGCGGTGTCGGTGATCTGCATCTTCAGCCTTTCTGCTGCTCGTGGTGCGGCCCTGCACCTTCCCGACAGGTTAACGTTCGTTCGCTTGGCCGCCGGGTGTGCTGGCTCACGCGGGGCGTGTTCTTCACTTCTCGCGTGGAGTATTCGGCCCCGCCGTTTTCCGTTAGCGCCCGCTTCAACTCCGAATGTCACCTTCGGCATCATGAGCGCAGCTCGGATCGTGGTGGTGGGGACGGGGTACGTCGGATTGACCACGGGGGCATGTCTCGCGAGCCTGGGGCATCGCGTCACCTGCGTGGACGTGGACGAGGCGAAGGTCTCTCGCCTCACCGCCGGCAGAGTGGACATTCTCGAACCGGGGCTGGCCGAACTGGTCACCGGTGGCATCGCGAGCGGGCGCCTGTCGTTCGTCGTCGGCGCGCGCGAAGCCGTGCGTCACGCGGACGGGGTGTTCCTGTGCGTGCCGACGCCGATGGGCGCGGGTGGGTCCGCGGACCTGCGCGCGGTGGAGGCGGTGACCGCCGAGATCGGCGACGTGCTGCCCGCCGGCTGCGCGTTGATCACGAAGTCGACCGTGCCCGTGGGCACGTCCAAGCGCATCCGCGCGATGCTCGGCCGTGAAGACGTGCCGATCGTGTCCAATCCGGAATTCCTGCGTGAAGGCACGGCGGTTTCCGATTTCCTGAACCCCGACCGCATCGTCGTCGGTTCCGACACCCCCGGCGCGGCGAACTGGGTCGGCGACCTCTACGCAGACCTCGGCGCCCCGGTCGTGGTGGCCGATGCGGCGAGCGCGGAGCTCGTGAAGTACGCGGCCAACTGCTTCCTCGCGCTCAAACTGTCCTATGTGAACTCGATCGCCGAGCTGTGCGAGCGCCTCGGCGCCGACATCGACCTGGTGACCGAAGGAATGGGCTACGACCGCCGCATCGGCCGCACGTTCCTCAAGCCCGGCCCGGGCTGGGGCGGCTCGTGCCTGCCCAAGGACACCTCCGCGCTGGTCAAGGTCGCCGAGTCGGTGAACTACGACTTCCGCATGCTCACCTCGGCGATCGACGAGAACATCGCCCAGCGCGACCGCATCGTCGCCAAGATCGCCGGCGCCTGCGGCGGCACCCTGGCCGGCGCGCGGATCGGCGTGCTGGGCCTGGCGTTCAAGGCCGGCACGAACGACCTGCGCGACTCACCCGCGCTCGCCGTGTCGTCGGTGCTCGGCGCCCTGGGCGCGGAAATCACCGCGTACGACCCGGCCGTCGACGGCGTCATCGACGGCATGACCGTCGTCGACGACCCGTACCAGGTCGCGAAGGACGCCGACGTCATCGTCGTCCTCACGGAATGGGCCGAGTTCAAACACCTCGACTGGACCATCATGGCCGACGCCATGGAAGGCGACGACGTCGTCGACACCCGCAACCTCCTCGACCCCCGCACGGTCATCGACGCGGGCCTGTCGTGGCAGGGCGTGGGCCGCCCGCGCGCGGCCGGCCGAAAGCGCGTGACGGTTTCCTAGTTCGTCGTTTAGGATCACGGGCGCGGCATCGCGTGTCGGTCACCGGCTGGATGAGGCATGGAGGTGCCGGGATGCCTTGTTGGAGGCATTGTCCGTGTCTGTTTCCCTTGAACTGAACCACTTGATCGTCCCGTCCCGGAACAACCGGGAGTCCGCCGAATTCCTCGCCCACCTGCTGGACGTACCGGTGGGCGAGGAATGGGGCCCCTTCATCCCGGTCGAAACCGGCAACGGCGTCCGGCTCGACTTCGCCACCGTGCCGGCCGAGGATCTCCGGTTGCAGCACTATTGTTTTCTGATTCCGGAGTCTTCGTTCGACGCCTTTTTCTCGCGGCTGCAGGAATCCGGCGTGCCGTACTTCGCCGACCCGGCTTGCCGGGAAGCCGGCGCCGTCAACCACAACCACGGTGGGCGCGGCGTGTACTTCCTCGACCCGGGTGGCAACGGGCTCGAAGTGATCACGCAGCCTTACGAACCGGACCGCCGACGTCCGGTGAGCTGGTAGACCGTCGCCGGGTCCCGCACTCCCGCCGTGCGGGATCCGGCCACCTGCACCAAAACCGCCCCATCGAGCACCACTGTCGCACCCACCAACAGCACCGCCCCGAGCGTCTCGCCGAGCCACACCCACGCCGGCCCCGGCGGCGACCAGCGGTTCCACCAACGCCAGCGCACTCGCCGCCGCGACGGGCCGCCCGCGCAGCGCGCGCAGGCCTGCCAGGCCCGGAGCCCGCGAACAGCGCCCGCGACGTCAGGCTCAACCCCGTCGCCCGAATCCGCCCGGTCATGGGCCGCAGTCTCACGGTCCGACACCTGCCCGGACCAGCGAAATTCCGATCCACCGAAATTCACCCGACGGAAAACGCGCCCGCCGGACGACGATGTGGGTGTGACGGAACCGCGGGTGAGACCGGACCCGGCTTTCGCGCTGCTCGGGCTGTACGAGTCCGCGCTGCCGGAGGTCTACGGGTACCTGCTCGCGCGCTGCGGCGACCGGGTGCTGGCCGAGGAGCTGACGTCCGAGACGTTCCTGGGCGCCGTGGCCGCGTGCCGCAACCCGGGGGCGCCGCCGGTGAGCACGGCGTGGCTGATCGGGGTGGCGCGGCACAAGCTGGCCGACCACTGGCGCCGCAAGGCCCGGGAGGAGCGCGGGCTGCGGCTGGTGCACGAGCCCGAGACCCACGATCCCTGGGACACCGAGCTCGACGCCCTGCGCGCCCGCCAGGTGCTCGCGTCGCTCGGCGCGCACCACCAGGCCGTGCTCACGCTGCGGTACGTCGACGGCCTGCCGGTCGCCGACGTCGCCGCTTGCCTGGGCCGCACGGTCAACGCGACGGAGGCTTTGCTGACCCGCGCCAAGGCCGCGTTCCGCCACCGCTACGAGGAGAAAGGGGGCTGCGATGACTGAGCCGTTCGACGCGCTCGCACTGCCCCCGACGCCGGTCGACCCGGATCCGGCGTTCGCCGACGAGCTGCGGGACAACCTGCGGCGCCTCATCCTGAACGGAGCCGAGATGACCACCACCGAACCGACCACCGAACCGGCCGTGCGCGCCCTCGCGCCCTACCTCGTCGTCACCGACGCGCGGGCCGCGCTGGACTTCTACGTCGAGGTCTTCGGCGCGCGCCGCCGGTCCGACCCGATCCTCATGGACGACGGCCGCGTCGGGCACGCCGAGCTGGCCATCGGCGACAGCGTGCTGATGCTCGCGGAGGAGTTCCCCGAGCTGGGCAACGTCGTCGCGCCGGAGGGCGGGGCGTTGATCCGCGTGGAGGTGGCCGACGCCCGCGAGTCGGCTCGCCGCGCCGTGGAGCTGGGTGCGGAGCTGCTGCGCCCGGTCGAGGACCGCGGCTACGGGCTCAGCGGCACGATCAAGGACCCGTACGGCCAGCGCTGGCTCATCGCGCAGGCCGGGCACCCCGGGCGGAGCGGGAAGTACGCCACGAACCCCACCCGCCACGGCGAAGCCATGTACTTCACCTTCCAGGTTCCCGACGGCGAAGCGGCGAAGGCCTTCTACGGCGGCGTCCTCGGTTGGCAGTTCTCGCCGGGTTCGGTTCCGGACGCCTGGGGCTTCGAAGGCCCCGGCCTGCAGGGCGGCCTGTGGGGCGGCCCGGGCCGGCAGGTCGGCTGGAAGCTGATGTACGCGGTCGACGACATCGAGGCGGCCCGCACCCGCGTCGGCGAACGCGGCGGCACGGCGGGCGAGGTCGAGCACCACCCGTACGGCATCACCGCCGACTGCGTCGACGACCAGGGCATCGAGTTCTGGCTCTGGGAACAACCACACGAGTGAGAAACCCCATGACCCCGGCGGTTCCCACGCCGCCGGGGCGCACACTCGAACCATGTCCGGGCACTGGACTCCGTGCAACGAAGCCGAACTGACCGCCGGCTGGCGGCTGTGGCTCGAGCTCGGCTCGTGCACCTGGCCGGGCCCCGACTGGGACGGCACCCCCGCCGAGGCCGTCGCCGGCCTCACCCACCTCTTCGGGACCTGCAACGACATCCTGGAGTCCTACCGCCGCAGCGGCGGCCCCGACTCCGCCGGCATCATCGGCCTGGTCCGCTCCATGTTCCTCGCGGCCAACTGGACCCTCGACCTCTGGCGCGACGACACCGCCCCCTTGGATGCCGAGCGTGCCGCTTTGCTGCACGGGGACCTGGCGGGCTTCGCGGAGCACGCGGAGGCGGTTCGGACGCTGCTCGCTCGCGGTGGAGGGTGGTCGTCGCTGTCGAGCTGAGCAGCTCTACCGAGGATCAGGCAGCTTCCGGGACAACCCGACCACCACCAGAGCCACCACCGCCAGCAACCCCATGACCACCACAAAGGCCCCCTCGTACCCCACCGAACCCGTGCTCAACCCGGCGAACAGACTCCCGAACACGGCCACGCCCAGCGCCAACGACGTCTGCTGCGTAGTGGTCATCACCCCGCCACCGATACCGGCCAGGTCATGGGGCACCCGCGACAACACGACCCGGAACAGGGTCGTCATCGCCATGCCGTTGCCCACGCCGATGAGCACCATTGCGGGCGCCAGTTGCCACAGCGACAGCGACGGCCAAGCCAGCCACGCCGATACCGCAAGCACCACCAGGCCCAGCGCCAGGATCACCCCGCCCAGCGGCACCACCTGCCGGCCCAAGCGGGTCACGAGCCGGCTGCTCACGAGCGACGTCAGGAAGTACGCCACGGCCATCGGCGTGAGCACCAGCCCCGACGCGAGCGGGCCGAGGTGCAGGCCCTCCTGCAGCGTCACGGCGTAGACGAACATGAAGGACCCGAAGCCGCAGAAGAAGGGCACGGCGACGACGAGGCCGTGGCGCACGTTGGCCGTCCGGACCAGCGCCGGGGGGAGCAGGGGCATGCCGCCGCGGGATTCCAGGCGGGACTCGACGCGGGCGAAAGCGAACACCGCGAAGGGGAAGAGCACCAGCAGCACGATCGTCCACCACGGCCAGCCCAGCGCGGAGCCCTCCATGAGCGGCACGAGCAGCGTCAGCAGCGAAGCGGCCAGCAGCACCGTGCCCCAGCGGTCGACGCCGAGGGGGTTGGTGGCGCGGCTGTCGGGTACCGTGCGGCGGGCGATGAGGAGGCCGACCAGCCCGATCGGCACGTTGACGAGGAAGATCGGCCGCCAGGTCGTGCCCCAGAGGTCCGCGGCGACGAGCGCGCCGCCGAGGAGCTGGCCGACGACGGTGGCGATGCCGCCCGTCGCGCCGTAGTAGCCGAGGGCGCGGGAGCGGTGGGCGCCCTCCGTACCTGCCTGGATGATCGACAAGACCTGGGGAAGCAGCATCGCCGACGCGGCGCCCTGGGCGGCGCGGGCGAGCACGAGCGTCAACGCGTCGGGGGCGAGGCCGCAGATCAGGGACGTCGACGTGAACAGCGCGAGCCCCACCAGGAACAGCCGGCGGCGGCCGAACGCGTCGCCGAGCCGGCCGCCGAGGACCAGCAGCACGGCGTACGCGATGCCGTACGCGGCCACCACCAGCTCCAGCGTCGCGGTGGACGCGTGGAGGTCGGCGTTGATCGTGGGGAGGGCGACGTTGACGATGAAGAAGTCGATGATCGGCAGCGCCGCCCCCAGCAGCACGGTGACCAGGCCGGCGGAGGTGAGTGCCGGTCTGGTCGGCACGCCGGTGGTGTGCACCGGCGTGGAAGTTGTCGTCGTCATGAGTACCAGGTTCCGACGCCTCCCAACCTGGTACCAGGTGCGCTCTTATCCTGGTAGTCGGACTACCTGGTACCCGGTTCGAGCTTGTGCTCCACTGGAACCATGACCACCGCTGTCGAAGAACGCCTGCGCCGCGGCGAGCTCGGCGCGTTCCTGCGCAGCCGCCGTGCGCGCATCACGCCCGAGCAGGTCGGCCTGCCCCTCGGCGGCCGCCGGCGCACGCCCGGGCTGCGCCGCGAAGAGGTCGCACAGCTCGCCGGCGTCGGGGTCACCTGGTACACGTGGCTGGAGCAGGGCCGCGACATCAACGCGTCAGAGCAGGTTCTCGGCGCGATTTCCCGCACGCTGCGGCTCGACCCCCACGAGCACTCCCACCTGTTCACCCTCGCCGGCGCGCCGGAGCCGCCGGCGGCGAACGAGTGCAACGCCATCACGCCCTCGATGCGCATGATGATGACCCGGCTCGAACCCTTCCCCGTCGCCATCCGCAACGCGCGCCGGGACCTGCTCGGCTACAACCGCGCGTACCAGTGGCTGATGGGCGACGTCGACGCGATCCCCTTCGAAGACCGCAACACCCTGGTCCAGTGCCTGCTCAACCCGGCCTGGCGCGCCCGCATGCTCGACTGGGACGAGAACGTGGGGCGCACCATCGCCGCCTTCCGCGCCGCGATGGCCGAGCACGTGGCCGAACCGTCGTGGAAAGCGCTGGTCAAGCGACTGCGGGCCGAGTCGCCGCTGTTCGAGCAGCTGTGGACCCGCCACGACGTGAACCCCGAGCCGATCCGCACCAAGCGCTACGAACACCCCGAGGTCGGGCTGCTGAAGTTCAACTTCACCTACCTCTACTCGGGCCGGCGCTCCGAGATCGTGGTGTCCACCTACACCCCGGCCGACGAGCGGACCGCCGAGAAGCTGCCGCTGCTGTTCGACTAAAACCGCACCAGCACTCGTCCGTCGTTGTCCGGGTCGGTCTCCACGCGGCGGTAGAGCTTCTTGAGGTGCGGCTGGTTGAGCGTGGCCAGCACGCGCTTCCTGAGCTTGCCCGAGCCCTTGCCGGAAATGATCTCGACGAGCTTGATCTTTTCCCGGGCCGCCCGGAAAATCGCGGTTCGCACGGCCGCGTCGATGTCCCGGTCGCTGCGGAAGACGGGGTGCAGGTCCACGGTCAGCATTTCCGGCATGGCAGCTCCTCGGTAGCGCGTCAGGCGAACTTACCCGCGCGAACCTGCCGCGCCGGACGTACCGCGAGATGCCGCTTCCGGACGGACGCGCGAGCGCCCCGCGAGCGGTAGTTTTCTGCACCATGCAGGACTGGTGGCGGGCGCGGAACCCGTGGTTCGGACGGGTGTTCCGGACCCTCGTGGTGCTCGCGTTCACGCTCGGCGCCACGAGCGCGGCGGGCCGCTGGCAGCCGGGCGCCCACCCGCTGAGCCCCGGTGGCGCCGCGTGGCTCGTCGCGACCGTGCTGACGCTGCTGGTCGTGCACCGCTACCCGCTGCCGGTGTTCGTGGTCACGGCGGCGTCGGCGTACGAGTTCTACGCC
The DNA here is from genome assembly GCF_053602515.1 of Amycolatopsis sp. NPDC004368. Lineage (NCBI taxonomy): Bacteria > Bacillati > Actinomycetota > Actinomycetes > Pseudonocardiales > Pseudonocardiaceae > Amycolatopsis > Amycolatopsis sp. NPDC004368. Next base: position 592,747 of record NZ_JBSGDT010000001.1, read on the forward strand.
TCCAGCGAGCCCGGCGGGCCGCTGATCCTGGTGCCGACCATCGCGCTGTTCATGCTCACCCGCCGCCACGGCCCGGTGCTCGCGGGCTGGACCGGCGCGGGGGTGCTGGTCGCGGGGTACGCGGCCCACGTGATCACCACGCGCTCGTTCGCCATCGCGCCGACGGCCGGGGTGTTCGTGGTGTGGCTGGCGGCGGTGATCGGTATCGGCACAGCCGTGCGCTACCAGTTCGCGGCCCTGGCGGCGCGGCGCGAGCAGGCGGCGGAGCACCGCCACCGCCTGGCCGAGCAGGAACGGCTGCAGATCGCCCGCGAGGTGCACGACGTCGTGGCCCACAGCCTCGCGATGATCAACGTGCAGGCCGGCGTCGCCGCCCACGTCGCTGATCGGCGCCCCGAACAGGCGAAAGAGGCGCTGCTCAACATCAAGGCCGCCAGCGCTTCGGCGCTCAACGACCTGCGCGCGACGCTCGCCGTCCTGCGTTCGGGGGAGGACAAGGCCCCCGCGCCCAGCCTGGCGCAGCTCGGTGAGCTGCTCGACCACGCCCGCGCCGCGGGGCTCGAGGTGCGGCTGCGCGGCGAGGCCGGCGACGTGCCCGCCCCCGTGGCCGGCGCAACCTACCGGATCCTGCAGGAGTCACTCACCAACGTCGTCCGCCACGCCGACGGCGCTCGGCACGTCGACGTCCACCTCGAACGGCGACCCGGCGCCCTCACGCTCACCGTCCGTGACGACGGCCGCGGCACCACCGCGCCCACACCCGGCCACGGGCTGCGCGGCATGAACGAGCGCGCGGCCGCCCTCGGTGGCACGGTGCGGGCCGGCCGCGTCAGTGCCCCGGCCGGCGGTTTCGAAGTGCGGGCCGAGCTGCCCGTGGAGGGGGAGTCATGACGATCACCGTGGTCCTGGCCGACGACCAGGCGCTGGTCCGCGCGGGGTTCCGCGTGCTGCTGGAGACGGAAGACGGGTTCGCCGTGGTCGGCGAGGCCGGCGACGGCGCGCAGGCTGTGGCCCTCGCGCGGGAGCACCGGCCGGACATCGTCGTGATGGACGTGCGCATGCCCGGCACCGACGGCCTCGAAGCCACCCGCCGCATCACCGCCGACCCGGGGCTCGCCGACGTGAAGGTGCTTGTCCTGACCACGTTCGACGTCGACGAGTACGTCTACGAAGCCCTTCGCGCCGGCGCCAGCGGCTTCCTGCTCAAGGACACCGAGCCGGTCGAGCTGCTGCGTGCGCTGCGCGTGGTCGCCGCCGGCGAGGCGCTGCTGGCGCCGACCGTCACGCGCCGGCTGATCTCCGAGTTCGTCGGCCGCCCTGAGCACCGGCGCATCGACACCGCCGCGGTCAAGGAGATCACCGATCGCGAACGCGAGGTCCTCGGTCTCGTCGCCGGCGGGCTGTCCAACGACGAAATCGCCGCCCACCTGGTGATCTCCACCGCCACGGCCCGCACGCACGTGAGCCGCATCATGACGAAGATCGGTGCTCGCGACCGGGCCCAGCTCGTGGTTCTGGCCTACGAATCGGGCCTTGTGACACCAAGGCGACAGTGAGCTGACAAAACTAGCCCGAAGGTGTGAGTTACGCCGTGTCGGTGAACGTCGTCCCACTCTCGGACGCCTTACCGGCAGAGCATCGCTTCACTCAGCGATGTGTTCGGCGGAAGGAGCTCCCATGGCGTGGGAGATCGTCGTGGTCGCCGCGCTGGCCGTGGTTTTCCTGGTCAGGCTGGTGCTGCAGCTCAAGCGGGGGTGACGGGCGCCGCCGCGGCGTGCTGTGACGGGCACGTGGCTCGGCCGCGCGGTCGGATCCCGCTTCCTGCGACAGCGCCGGCCTCGGCTGCGGCCGGCGCGGCGGCGCGGCGCGGTGCGTGATCACCGTCTGCTCCGCGTCGGTCGGCGGCGGGGGCTTCGGCGCGCTCCTCGGCGGAGGCGGCGGCTTGGGCACACCCCTGGTCGGAGCCGGCGGCAAGCTGCCGTTCAGCGACCCGGACACCGCGCCCACCGTGGCCCCGCCCGCCAGGTGCCGCGGCCCGTCGACCTTGGGGATCTCGATCGTGATCTCGCTGGTCACCTTGATCGGCGTGGGCTTCTCGCGCCGGTAGGAGAGCTTGCGCGCCAGCGCGTGGCTCGGCCGCTCCACCCACCGGTAGCTCACCTCGACCACGCCGAACACCGCCGGGATCACGATCAGCAGCGCGATCGGCAGCGGCACCGCCGGACGCAGCAGCTGCAGGAGCACGAACGACACCAGCATGTGCAGCAGGTAGATCGAATAACTGCGCTCGGACACGACGGTCCAGAACTTCCGCTGCTTGAGCTTCGGTTCCGCCATCATGCCCAGCAGGAACAGCACCACGGCGAACGCCATCGACAGGTTGTAGGCGGTGTCCACGCGGCCGACGTTGATGATGTCGCCGAGCACGTACAGACCCCACGCCAGACCACCGAAAACGCCACCGGCCCACAGCGGGATCTTCTTCGACGTGGTGGCCCAGATGACCTGGCCGATGATCATGATCGGCAGGTAGGACACGTTCACCGCGAACAGGAAGTACGCGGCGCCGAGCTGCCGGCCGCTCAGCATCACCACGAAGATGAACGTGACCTCGACCGCGATGGCCAGCCACACCCACCGGCGCAGCACCGGGAGCAACAGCAGCAGGATGACGTAGAACAGGACCTCGACGATCATCGTCCAGGCCACCGGCACCAGCACGACCTGCGGGTTGATCAGGTAGTTGACCAGCAGGGAGTTGGTGAGCACGGTCAGCGGCGTGAGCTCCTGCGACTGTCCCGGCGTCGCGGGCGGGTGCAGGTTCACCAGGATCAGCAGCGCGGTCAGCAGCACCACGAACACCATCGGCGCGTACACCCGGATCAGCCGGTTCACGGCGAACCGCCTGCTGCCCTGCCGCATCGCGATCGGGGTGACCACGAAACCGCTGACCAGGAAGAAGAACGGCACCGCGATCTCCCCGATGCCCTGTGTCGACATGTGCATCGGGTCGCTGGTGAGCGCCTCGATGAAGTCGATGTAGGGCGCGTGCTCGCCCTTGGCCTTCACCCAGGGATGTGCGATGTGGCTGTAGAAGACCAGCAGCGCACCGAGCCCGCGGCCGATGTCGATGAAGACGATCCGGGTCTTCTTCGCCGGTTCGGAGGGCGCGACCTCAGCCAACGCCCACCCCCACTTGGTCGAACCGACTTAGTCCGTAAGGAGTGTAACCAAGAAACACCGAGTGGTTTCCACGGATGGAAATTCACCCAACCAAAGCGGGTCCGGGTCGAAGCCACAGCGTCACGAAGTCCTTTTCGTTGCGCCGCGCGTTGCGAATCAGCTCCCGGTCACCCTGTGGGTAGGTGACCGGCCCTTCGTCGCCGACCTCGGTCGGCTGGTAGCCCAGCTCGCGGTAGCGGGCGAGCACCGCGTGCGGATCGTCCCCGAGCTCCTCGATGGCGCCCGGGCAGAACTCGCACACGATGTGCGGGCGGTCGCGGCGCAGCACCTCGTCCAGCCCGGCCAGCGCCCGGTGATCGCGGCCCTGCAGGTCGACCTTGATCAGGGTGATCTGCTGCTCGCGCACCTCGGGCACCTCGCCGAGCCGGACCGCGGGCACCTCGATACCCGGCCCGTCCTCGTTGACCCGGTTGTCGCCGCTGTTGTCGGCTTCCGGATGGGTCAGGCGCACGGTGCCGGCGTGGTCCCAGGCGGCCACCGGCAGCACCGTGGTCAGCTCCACCGCGGCGGCGGGCAGGTTCACCTCGAGGTTGCGGCGCAGGTACTGGGCGTTGAGGGGGTCCGCCTCGACGGCGATCACGCGGCTGATGTCCGGACAGGACCGCATGAGCCGCAGCGTGTGGTAGCCGACGTGCGCACCGATGTCGAGAATGGCGCCGGGATGCCGGGTCACGAGCTCGCACATGAGCTCGGCCTCGCTGTTCTCCCAGGACCGGTGGAACTGGATCCACGGGAGCATGACCTCGTCGACCGGCATCAGCAGCGCACCCACGTCGCTGACCACGACCTCGGCGTCGCGCGGGATCGGAACGTGCGAGAGCCGGGCGGCGTCGCGCAGTGCACCCAGGTCGACGGATACGCGCTGGATCGCCTCTTCGTCCTGGTCGAGCCGTTGATCGCGGGCCGAGAAGTCGGCGTGCACGCTCGCCGTGACCGACTCCAGCTCGCCGGTGAAGCTCTCCGACATCTTGCTGACGTCGGCCTCGACGTTGCGCACCGCCAGATCGAGGCCGGGCGTCTGTTCGCGCAGCTCCTCCACCGAAGTCTCCAGCGCCCGCAGCCGGCCCTCGATCGAGGTCTTGAGGGTGTGCAGCTTGTCGTCGAAGCGACGGCTCAGCTCCGCGGCACGCTGCGCGTCGTCGAGGCGCGCCTCCACGGACTCAAGACGGGCCAGCAACCTGCTGGTGGTCTCCTCCGTGGCGTCGCGCAGCTCACCCATCACCCGGCGTTGGTGCACGTCGTAGTGGTCGATGGCCCGCATCACGGCCTTGCGCATCGCGGGGGCCAGCGGCGTCCGCGAGGGCGCGCCCGGCTCCGGCCGCCAGTGCAGCGCCTCCGCCGCCTTGCGCACCGGGGTCAGCGGGTGCTCGGGTTCCTGCGGCCGGTACGCCTGGCGCGACCGCCAGGTTTCGTAGGCGCCGCGCAGCTCGCCGCGCATCCACTCGGCGGCGGCCGCCACGGACCGCGTGCGCAGCACGTGCCGGCGCGCCTTCCGGCCGCGCCGCTCGGCCTCGTCCGGATCGTCGGCCACCTCGCGCATGGCGGCCGCGGCCGCCTCGACGTCCGGGTCCGCCCACAGGGTGTCCGGCTCGTACGGGTCGTTGCCCTTGCCCACCGGGACCAACCGGTAGGGCACCGGCCAGCCGGTGGTCGAGTCGAGGAACTCGGTGGTGCTGGAGTAGTCCGTCGAGATCACCGGCATGGCGCGCGCCATCGCCTCGGCCACGGTCAGCCCGAAGCCCTCGCCCCGGTGCAGCGACACGTAGCACGTGCTGCGGTCGTAGAGGTCGTTCAGTTCCTCCACCGACAGGTACCGCTCGATCAGATCGATGCGCGGATCGGTCGCTGCCGCGGCGCGCAACCGCTCCGCCTCGAACGGGCGCTGCTTGGCGTTGATGGTCTTGATCGTCAGCCGCACGTCGTCGCGGCCGGGGAAGGCCTGCTGGAACGCCTTGATGGTGCCCCACGGGTTCTTGCGCTGCGCGATGCTGTTGAAGTCGAACGCGAACAGGAACCGGACCGGCTCACCGGCCTCGCGGGCGGGTCGGGAGGGTTCACCGGGATCGCGCACCGGAACCGGCACGGTCTTGACCGGGATCGGTGAGTGCTTGGCGATCGCGGTGCGGCAGAAGTCGCTGACCGTCCACACCTCGTCGACCAGACCGAACGCCTCGTGCATCGAGGCGGGGAAATCCTCGGTCTCCCACGCCCACAGGCCGATCCGGTAGCGGTCGTGCCCGACCTCGGGATGCGTGCCGAGCAGCACCTTCGTCTGGTCGGCGTTGACGGCGAGCACGCTGACCGGGAACCGCGGGTCACCGAGGCTCTCCGGTTGATCGAGACCGGTGCGGTTCAGGATGCGTTCCTCGACGACCGACGCGATCGGCACCCCGGCGGTCTCGATCACCTCGTGCACGATCCGGCCCATCTCGCCGACGCCCAGCTCGGCGGTCAGGTAGCCGAGCAGGTTGACGCCGAACTCGTCCTCCGGCGCGCGGGCGGTCATCGGATGACCGGGCAGCGCCCACTCGGCGAGTTCGCCCTCGTTGATCCCGGAGGTCATGCACCACGCGCGGAACTTCTCGGCGTCCTCACCAGTGGGGTGCGGAAAGGCGGTTCGAAGGTCGACCCGGGAATCCCAGACGGCGAGCGCCGCCCGGTTCAGCCCGGACGCCGCTTGCGCCGAGTCCTCCGCGCCGGCCAGCCACTCGCGCAGGGCGAGGCCGCCGTCTTCGCCGTAGGCGTGCGGCGGGAGTCGCTTGTTCTTGCGCTCGGCCTTGATCCAGGCCGCGCGGAACACGCGCCGGGCGAGCTTGGGCAGCGGCGTGCCGTCACCGAAACCGGCGAAACCGTAGGGCACCGCTTCCAGCGTCTCGGCGTAACCCGCCTCGCGCAGCGCCGCACCGTAGGCGTCGCACAGCTCGCGCAGTTCGGGGTTGGCCGAGAGCAGCACGCGCGGTTCGCGTGCGCAGTAGTAAGTCAGCAGCCACGGCGTCTCCGGCCGGTAACCGCTGAAGTGGAAGAACCGCAGCTTCGCCCCGCCCGCGGTCAGCTCGCCGTTGTCCCCGCGTTCGACCGGGCGGTCGTGCAAGTTCCAGTACGCGACGTTGAAACCCGGGTCGGTGAGCACGTGGTGGTCGAAGAGCGCGGGCACGTTGTCCACCCAGCGCTGGTCGGTGAACAGCTGCTTGTCCGGCGCCACGATCGCGTCGTGCCGCAGCCGTTCGGCCCAGAAATCGAGGAAGTCGCCGGAGCCGGGACCGACCCCGATGAAGCCGAGGTTGAAGATCCCCGCGCCCATGATGACGGCCTCGTCGGGCTCCATCCCGTCGCGCGGCAGCGGGGACAGCACGTGCGGGGTGAGCACGATGCCGTGCGCGAGGGCGAGCTCCGCGATCTCCGGCATCGGCGCGAAGACCCTGATGTCCGGATCGAGGTAGATCGCCACGTCGTACTCCCGGCGCAGCTCGCGCAGGAGGTAGGGCTTGACCGAGGTGGCCATCTCGGTGACCGAGTACGCCGTGGCCATGCGCAGGTAGTCGTCCTCGTCGATGCCGAACGCGTCGCGCCCGACGACCCGGTACCCGTCGCGCTCGTCCTCGTGGCCGTCGATGACCGCGATGACGAAGTCGTTTTCGGGGTGCTGCGCCAGGTAGGACCTGGCCAGCACCCGGGCCGCGGGCAGGTAGTTGCGCGCGACGATCGTGCACGCGGTGACGGTGCGCGCGTCACCCATTGGCCGGCAGCACCTTCAGCTGAGCAGCGAGGATGGTGTCGAAGCTCGTCTTCGCGGTCTCCAGGCTCCCCGGAGCGGTCACCTCGAGCCGGATCACCACGTTGCCGTGCGAGTAGTGACCACGGATCTGTGCGGGAGAGCTGTCCTTCGCGTCGACCGAGGTGACGGACACGCCGTCCGGGGCGTCGGTGACGCGGGTGGCGTCGTTGCGGATCTGCGTGGCCAGCAGCTTGCTCACCGCGTTCTGCGCCGCGGCCGGGCTGCCGACCTTGGTCAGCATGATGATCGCCCGGGACCCGCCGCCGAGGTCGTGCACCACGAACTTCACGTCGCCGGCCTTCGCGGCCTCGTACGTCGACAGCTCGTCGGAGGTGAGGTAGTTCAGCGCCGAGATCTGCGAGAAGCTCTTGATGCTGTCGTACTTCTCCGCGGAGCCCGGGATGTCGGCGACCGCCATCCCGTCCGGCGGCTTCGGCGCGCTGGACGGTGCCTGCTGCGTGGGCGGGGCGGGCGGCTGTTCGGCGGTGCTGGTGCCGCGGCCCCAGAGCCAGTAGGCGCCGAACGCGATCGCGGCCAGCACGACCACGGCGCCCACGATCGCGCCGATCTTCTTGCCGTTGCCGGACTTGGGCTTCTCGGCGAAGAACTCCGGGCCCTGGCGGAAGGAGTCGCCGCCCGTCGGGCCGAGCGGCGGCAGGTCACCACCGCCCCACGGCGGGCTCTGGTCGCCTTCGGGCGCGTTCCACGGCTGCTGCTGCGGGAAGCCGCCGGCGGGGGAGGCCGGCTGCTGGAACCCGCCGGGCGGGGAGTACTGCGCCTGCGGCGGCTGCTGCGACGGCTGCACGTACTCGGTGCGCGCGGGGTCGGCCTGCTGCATCTGCCAGGACTGCACGGCCTGGGTGCGCTCGGCGCTGGGGTCGGCGGCGGGCTGCTGCGGCTGCTGTTGCTGCGGGGCCGGCGGCTGCTGCTGCGGCATGCCCTGGGGCGGGCTCACCGGCGTGATGATCTGCGTCGAGTCCGCACTCGGGTTGGGCTGCTGCGGTGCCGGCTGCTCCTGCTGGCCGACAGCCGAGGACAGCACCTGGTCGCGCCGGATCCGGTAGTCGTCCGCGGACAGCCGCCCTGACGCGAGCTCCTCGTCCAGCCGCCGCAGCTCCTCCTGCCAGGACACCAGGCTCCCCCTTATCCGTCGGCATGGCGACGATCAGTGCGCCACCGCGACCCGATGTGTGTGACGACGTGGACATTGTGCACGGCTGTGACCCCGTGCGACCTCGCGGGTCGTCTTCCGTGGCCGGGGCTCGCGTCAGCGAGCGGGCAGGGTCGCCGCGACCTTCGCGCGGATCTGTTCGATGCGCGACCGGAGCACCACCGCGTCGTCCGTGAGCGGCTCCGACACGCCGATGCCGATCGCCACCGGGCCGGAGGTGTACCAGAACGCGAGCACCCGCCCGGCCGGGCTGCTGCCGGCGTAGAGCAGGTCCGTCGGCGCGGGCCCGAGCGGCGTGCCGGCGAAGCCGCCTGCGGTGAGGTTCTGCCTCAGCCCCTTCACGAGCTGGGCCGCCTGCGCGGGCGACGGCGTCGGCACGGCGAGCAGGATCGTGCCGTTGTCGGCGTGCGTGGTGTCGGCGTACGCGTGGTACACGAGCTCCTGCGCGGCAGCGGCCTTCATCAGGTCCGCGTCGGCCTGCGACACGACCTTCAGCTCCACGGCCTTGTCCAGCGACATCGTCGAGTTGTCGGGGTTCGGCGTGCCGGCCAGCGCCGGCAGCTTGTCCTCCAGCGACGCGTCCTGCCCGCCGGAGGCCGTGGGCACCGGCGGCGGCGAGACGGTGTCCGCGCCGTCGGTCTGGTTCGGCCGGTTGCCGATGTACCAGATACCGCCCACGACCAGCGCCAGCACGACCAGCACCCCGAGCGAGAGGAAGAGCCACGTCGGCCTCTTCTTCCGCGGCGGCGCTTCCTCCCACAGGCGGCGCAGCTCGGGCGTCGACTGCGCCGTGTCACCAGTGTCGCCCGTGACGGGCAGGTAGCCGGTCGGGTTCACGTCCGCGGGGCTCGGCGCCGTCGCGAACGACTTCTCGCCCTTCTTCGGATCCCACCGCGGCTTGCGAGTCAACGACGACCGCGGCGGCCGCTGCGGCTTCGCTTCCTCCGTGGCCCCGGGCTGGGTCACCTGCTGCTCGGCGGGGTGCCACACCGGTGGCTGCTGGGTCGCGGGGTTGGCGCCCGCCCACGTGTTCTGGCTGTTTTGCGTGTTCTGCGTGTTCTGCTGAGCGGGCTGGGTCGGCGCGGTCGGCTCGGCCGGTGCCCAGCCCGGCGCGGGCTGGTTCCACGTCACGGGCTCGGCGTGCCACGTCCCCGCCGCCGGCCCCGGCCCCGGTCCTGGCTCGGCGACCTGCGTGGCCCCTTCGACTCCCGCCCGCAACGGCGACGCCACCGGCGAGGCCGCACCGCCACCCGAGGCCTCCGCGAGCAGCTCCTCGCGCCTGTGCCGGTGCTCGGCGTGCCCGATCCGGCCCGCGGCCAGGTCGGAGTCCAGCCGCCGCAGCTCTTCCTGCCAGCTCATCGCCATCCCTCTGCCACTGGTCCGGGCCGTAGTTTTTCACGCACCAGAACCTGCGGGGGTACCGGTTTGTCGACTCGTGATCGATTCGTCGGCGAGATCATTCCGCGCCGGTCGCGTGGCGTCCAGGGTCCCGGGCCGTCCGTAGGATCGGTGTATGTCCTCCGCCCGCGGTGAAGTGCCCGCCCACTGCGCGACCGCGCAGTGGGAACGGCTCGGCGGAACCCTGGGGGCGATGGTCCGGGGAGAGACACCGGTCGGCGAGGCCGGCCGCAGCGTGCGGGAGCAGTCGGCGCGGCTCGGGTCGCCCGCGGTCCTGCACGACCTCCTGCGCTGGATCGCGATGCTCGACCAGTGGATCCCCACCGACGTCACCCCCGTCAGCTTCTGCGAGGACCAGATCCTCCAGCAGGCCCGTGAACTTCTTTCCGGAAACTGGCCACCCGTCACCCGTTGAGCGGCAAAAACTGTCGTACACCTGTTCTAAAATTGGCCGTGTCCAGGGGAGATGCTGCCTGAGCCAGGGGCGGCATCGGCGAAGTTTTCGGACCGGAAGGCGGCTGTCCATGGCCTACATCACCCTGCCCACGTTCGTCGGCTACAGCGCGAGCACGGGTCCCACGCGGTCGTCGTTCGTGCGGCGGCAGCGGCGGTTGTACGAGGACCCGTCGAGGGCCGCGTTCAACTACTACCGCCGAGCGGCCAACGCGGTGCGGGCCGGGCGAGGGGCGCGGCAGGACGAGGTGGCGATGCGGTCGCTGGTCCACCACGCCGACGACCGCACGCGCCCGCACTACTCCGCGATCGCCGAGGGCTGGCTGCGGTACCTGGGCCGTCGCGACCCGAAGCTGATCGAGGTCGGGCGGGCGCGCGTGCCGCTGGGTGACCTCGAGGTGGGGCTGAGCCCGCAGCTCGGCCTGCGCAAGAGCACCGGCGTCCGCTACGCGACCTGGCTCTACTTCAAGGAGGAACCACTGACCCGCGACGCGGCCGGGCTCGCGCTGTGGCTGCTCAGCCAGGGCATGCCCGACCTCCTGCCGGGTGGCGAGGCGCTGGTCGTCGACGTTCGGCGCGCCAAGGAGTTCACGCTCACGGCGCGCGACCGCGAGCGGCTGCGGCCGTGGGCGTTCAGCGAGGCCTCGGCGTTCATGACGTTGTGGGAGGCCGCCTGAGGTGACGCTCGGTGACCGGGCGCCCCGGCTGCGCTCGGTCACCGATGCCAGGCCACGGCCATTACACGCCCCCAGTCGGGTGATGAAGGTGGCGTTCGGCTTCAGTGGACTGGACAATCTCGCTTCCGGACACGAAGCTTTCGGCAGCTTTGAGCCCGGCCGATGACTTCGAGGTCGATAAGTGAACGCAGCAGCCTGGGAGCCGCTCTCGAGAGTGGCCGACGAGCCCGCCTGGTACTGGGTGTACGAGAAGCTCGGTTTCTGGCCGAGCACCTTCGCGCACGACTGGCCCGGTTTCCGCGAGCCCGCACCGTCGCGTACCTGGGATCTTTCGGCGGGTGACTTCGACCGTGCGTCGGCGGAGTTCCGACTGGGGCCGTACGCGGTGGAGGAGCCCGACGTCGCGCGGATCGTGCTGGCGGCGCTGAAGGAAAGCGTGCGCGAGGACGAGTGGCTGTGGGTGCTGCACTGGCAGCACCAGTCGTTCAAGTTCTGGCCGCACCGCATGGCCGAGGGCGCGGCGTGGCCCGTGCCCGTGTTCCCGCGCGGTGACTACCACCTTTTCCTGGCCGAGGACTTCAGCTTCGGCACGCTCGGGCACCCGTGGGAGCGCACGCTGTGCGCGTTCGGCGCTCGGCTGCTGCCGGCCGTCGAGAAGCACGGCCAGGGCGTGTTGACCAAGGTCCTGCGCCGCGACGGCCGCCCCAGCGCGCTGGCTCGCTGACCGCCCGTCCTGCCGGGAGAACCGCCCGTCGCGGCGGGCCGACCGGCGCATCGGCGCAGCTTGTGGCGCTGCTACGGTTCGCGACGTGTACGAATACCACGGCTGGGTGACCATCGCGGCGACCACGAGCGGCGACGATGACGCTGCTCTGCTGGAGCGCCTGGTCGATCGCGTCCACCGAGCCGTGCGCGACGCCGGCACCCTGGACCTCGTCGACCTCCGCTGGAGCGCGGGCATGCCCATGCTGCACCTCGGCGGCCTCGACAAGCACGGCGGCGCCATCGCGCCCGAGCTGCTGGAGACGTTCACGCGCGTCGGCGAGCTGGCCCCGGGGTCCTACGGCCTGCTGCACGTCTGGGACGACCAGGATCCCGAGCACGACAACGAGTTCCGCGTGTTCCGCATGGCGCGCGGGGTCGTCTGTGAGCACTCCGACGCACACCTCACGCCGGTCGCCCCGACCGTGCTGGACGTCTACGAGCTGTAGAGAACTCTGCTGTAGCCACAACAGGCACGAACGGCCCCTTCGCACTCGTGGCGCGAAGGGGCCGTTCGCTTTTTGTGCCCGCGGGAGGGCGTCAGGGGTGACGCGTCATTGCGTCAGTGGTGGTGCGTCAGTGGTGGTGCGTCAGTGGTGGTGGGTCAGTGGTGGTGCGGCGGCTGCGGGGTGGCGGGGCGGTGGCCCGGCTCCTGGCGCGGCGGCTTCTGGTCGGTGCCGGGGAAAACGGGGGCGGGGAGGTTCGCGGCCTCGTAGCGCGACAGCGTGAGCGGGCCCGAGGTGTCGGGCAGCGTCGGTGGCTGCGCCTTGTGGTCGTTGAAGCGGAACGCCGAGGTCAGGTCACCGAAGTTCTTGCGGCGCCAGTCGGAGATGTTGGTTTCCTTCACGCCGGTGACGTGCTCGAGGAACTGCAGCGTCGACGTGTGGTCGAACTGCTCGCTGCACACCCAGCCACCCGCGGTCCACGGCGAGATGATGATCGCCGGAACGCGGTAGCCCGCGCCGACCCAGAGGCCGTTGCCCTTGGTGCCGCCGTGGGAGGTGCCGGTCACGAACTCGTGTGGGGTGCCGGCCGGGGGGATCGGCGGCACGACGTGGTCGAAGAGGCCGTCGTTCTCGTCGTAGTTGAGGATGAAGGCGGTCTTGGCCCACACGTCCGGGTTGGACGCGATGGCGTCGATCTTCGAGGCGACGAACGCCGCGCCCTCGGCGGGCGTGTAGTTCGGGTGCTCCGAAGCCGTGGAGGTGCAGATGATCCACGAGACGGTGGGCAGCTTGTCGTTGCGCGCGTCGTACTCGAACTGGCCCTCGGGGCGGTGGGTCAGGCCGTTGACCGCGAGCGGCGAGTCGGCCGGCGCGTTCTTGAAGTTGGCGAAGTTCTCGAGCATGTTGCAGCCGTAGGTGTCGCTCTGCTCGTAGACCTTCCAGCTCACACCCGCGGCCTGGAGGCGCTCCGCGTACGTGGTCCAGGTGTAGCCGCCGGCGGGGGCGGTGTTGTCGAGGATGGGGCCGCCGTTCTCACCGTCGGGGTCGATGGTGCCGGTCATCCAGTACATGCGGTTCGGCCAGGTGGGGCCGAGCACCGAGCAGTGGTACGCGTCGCACACGGTGAACGCCTCGGCCAGCGCGAACTGGAACGGCAGGTCGGCGCGCGTGTGGTAACCCATCACGTACGGGCCGTTCTTGCCGTCGGCCTTGCGGTGCGCCGGCAGCCAGCTGTCCATCTTGCCGCCGTTGAGGGCGTCGTGCTGGACCTGCCAGGCGTGGGAGGTTGAGGGGATCTTCTGGGCGTTGGTGGCGTGCGTGTCGAGGTGGAAGGGCAGCGCGTAGCCGGCGGGGTTCTCGGCGTCGGGCTGGTAGAACACGGACTTGCCGTTCGGCAGCTTCTTGGCGTGCGGGTCACCGAACCCGCGAACGCCGCGCATGGTGCCGAAGTAGTGGTCGAAGGAGCGGTTCTCCTGCATCAGCAGCACGACGTGCTCGATGTCCTTGATCGAGCCGTGCTTGGGCGCCCCCTGGGCGAGCGCCTTCTGAACGCTGGGCGGGAGCAACGTGGCCGCGGCAGCGGCGGCCGCGGCCCCGGCGGTTGATCCGAGGAGACGACGACGAGTCAGTTCGGTCATGGCTCACACCCTGCTGCCACGCCGTCACTCGAAAAGGTGTTTATCTCCGAACGCGTGACTAACACATGATGAAAACAACTTCCGAAACGGGCGATGGGGGGAAGTTCGGCATTGGTGCAGGTCGGGAGGTTGGGCCTGTTGGTGGCTTGCCATGGGATTGCGTTGCGCTTGCTTTGTGCTTGCCTGGTGCGACTGGTCGGTGGGGCCTTTTGAAGGCGGCGAGCGGTGATCGGGTGGCGGTGATGGTGTGGTTTCTCGGTAGTGCTGGGTTACCCCGCTCACTGATTGTCACGACGGCGAGAGCTGAGGATCGGGCTCGCTCCGCAGTCTCTCTACTCACCCGCGCACGTCCCCAACGCCACCAAGCTGGGTCAGGCACCATCCGCACCGTGGGGGTCCGGGGGGCTCGGCCCCCCGGGGAGAAATGGCGAGGGGCCCCCGGTCTGCGCTTTCGGCAGACACGAGGGCCCCGGAACCGAGCGGATGACGGGATTCGAACCCGCGACCCTCACCTTGGCAAGGTGATGCGCTACCAGCTGCGCTACATCCGCGTTGACCGTTGGTGCTCGGTGTTGAGGGAGACTCTATACCGAGGGGTGGGCGCCACTTTCGGGGGGTGCACCTTGGGGGCTCGCAGCCCGTGACGTGCCTCGACTCGGTGCTTCGTTGTCACATCGGGCGTACAGGGGGTGACGACGGGCTTTTCGCTCCGTATGGTGTCCCCATTCGTACCGAGTGGTGAGTCCTTCGGGGGAGGAGGTGCCTTGCCGGATGACCGAGCTGGGCACGGCGCCGCCACCAGCGGCCTCGGGATCCGACGAGCAGGCACTTTTGCAGCGGCTCCGCAACGGGGAGGACGCGGCGTTCGGGGAGCTGTTCGAGCTCCACGCGGCGGCGGTGCGGAGGTTGGCGCAGAGCCTCGCGGCTGACAGTTCCGAGGCCGAGGACATCACGGCCGAGACGTTTTTCAGGGTGTTGCAGGCGTTGCGCCGGGGCGCGGGGCCGCGGGACTACATCCGCGCGTACCTCCTCACCGTTGCGCGGCGGGTGTCGTGGGAGTGGCACGGGGCGCGCCGCGACGTGCCCGTCACGGATGACGAGCTGACGTTCCGCGCGGGGGCCGGCGCCGATACCAATGCGCGCACGGCCGAGCACACCTTGATCACCACGGCGTTCACGAGCTTGCCCGAGCGGTGGCGCACGGTGTTGTGGCAGACCGAGGTGGAGGGCGAGCAGCCCGCCATGGTCGCGCCGCACTTCGGGTTGTCGGCGAACGCGACGGCGGCGCTGGCGCGCCGGGCGCGGCAAGGGTTGCGCGCCGCGTACCTGCAGGCGCACCTGTCGGTGAACCGCGGGCCCGAGACGTGCCGGTCGGTCGTCGAGAAGATGGGCGGGTTCACCGCGGGCAGCGTCACGGGCGCGGAGGCCGAGCGGATCAAGGCGCACCTGCTGGGGTGCGCCTCGTGCCGGGCGACGCAGGACGAGCTGCGGGACGTGTGTTCGTCGCTGCGGGCGCACGCCGAGGTGCTCGTGGTCGCGGTGCCCGCGCTGGCCGGCCTGGGCAAGGTGACGGGTGTGGCCGCCACCGTGAAGAGCGTGCTGTTCGGTTCGAAGGTGAAGGTGGGTCTCGCGCTGGCCTCGACGGCCGCCGCGGGCGTCGCCGGGTTCACGACCGGGCCGCTCGTGTTCGGGACGCACCCGGTGCAGGACGTCGGGCTTCAGGGTGGTGCGCCGGAGCTGGCGTTGCAGCCGCCGGCGCCGCCCGCGCACCAGCCGCCGCCGCAGGTGCAGCACGGGCCGCGGATCGCGACCGGTCGCCTGCACGGCGCGGCGCGCCCGGTGTGGACGCCCGTGCACACCGTCGGCGCGCACCTGGGCACCAATGACGTGCCGAAGCTTCCGGTCGGGCCTCCGCCCGAAAGCGGCGCCGGCCAGTCGTCCGGCGAGGCGCCGCGCGACGACCTGCCGGCCGGCGACACCACGTCGCACGCGCCGATGTCGAGCGAGAACTCCACCGACCCGCGCGTGGACACCGAGCCGGACCTCACGACGTCGTCGGACGACCCGTGCGACGACGAGCGGACAGACAGCCCGGAGAAGCGCACCTCGTCCCCGCCGTCGTTCGTGCCGCCGCCGACGTTCACGTACGTGCCGCCGGAGACGTACCTGCCGCCGACCGTCACGACCACGCCGACGCCGGGCGACAAGATCCCGGAGAAGCCGACGAAGTCCTCGGAGTCCGGGTCCTCGAAGCGGTCCGGCACCGAGATCGGTTCCCAGGACTCGGGAGCGGTGACCCCCTCGGATGTCACCGGTTCGGCCGATTCCGATTCAGCGTCGGCTCCCTGAGCAGCGGAAACCGGGCAAACCTCGCGCCACGTTCCGTGACTACCTCGCGCTGTGGGGCGTGGTCACGGTAGCGTTGACCGACTCGAGCGTCGCCCGGGAGGCAACAGGATGAACCGGCTGGTGCGCGGTGAAGACGGCCGCGACTGGGTGGTCCGAGCCCAGATGGAGTGGCGGGCACCCGCCACCGCGGACGATTTCGAACACGACGTGGCGGGCAGCTACACGCCGGGCATCGCCATGCTCCTGGTCACCGCGTTCCTCGCTGTGGTGCTCGTGATCTGGACGCCGGACCAGGTGCGCGTGCCCGCGTGGGTGTTCCTGGTGCTGCTGTTCTTCCCGCTGCGCTGGATCCTGCGCCGGCCCTGGACGGTCGTCGCCGAGACCGAGGGCGACGTGCAGGGCGACCGGCCGTCGGAGCGCTGGGTCGGCACGATCCGGGGCATGTTCACGGTGTCGGGTGAGGTCAAGCGCATCACCAAGACGATCCAGAAGCACTCGCTGCCCGATTTCGACGGGCCGCTGCACCCCGTCGAATAGACCTGGCCGATTCGGGCGCCACGAGCAAGACTGGTGTCATGCCCGAGCTGCCCGAGGTCGAAGCACTGGCCCACCACCTGCGCGAACACGCCGTGGGCTCCACCGTGTTCCGGCTCGACGTCGCTTCGCTGAGCGTGCTGAAGACGGCCGTGCCGCCCTACACCGCCCTGCACGGCCGTGAGGTCACCGGCGCCACGCGCCACGGCAAGCACCTCGACCTGGTCCTCGGCGACCTGCACCTCGTGGTGCACCTCGCGCGCGCCGGCTGGCTGCGCTGGTCGGAGCAGCTTTCGCCGACGCCGTTGAAGCCGGGCAAGGGCCCGATCTCGCTGCGCGTGCACCTCAACGCCGCGGCCGGTCCGGGCTTCGACCTCACGGAGGCGGGCACCAAGAAGGGCCTGGCCGTCTGGATCGTCCACGACCCGAACGAGATCCCCAGCGTCGCGCGCCTGGGCCCCGACGCGCTGTCGCTCGACGCGGCACAGCTGCGCGAGCTGTTCGCCGGCAAGGGCACGCGGCTGAAGTGGGCGCTCACCGACCAGTCGCTCATCGCCGGCATCGGCAACGCCTACTCCGACGAGATCATGCACAAGGCCAAGCTCTCGCCGTACGCCACCGTCGGCAAGCTCGACGAGGGCGCCCTCGAAACCCTGGCCGCCGCCATCCACGACGTGGAGTCCGACGCCGTGCAGCGCTCCGTCGGCCAGAAAGCCGCGACGCTCAAGGGCGAGAAACGCTCTGGCCTGCGCGTGCACGCCCGCACCGGCCTGCCCTGCCCGGTCTGCGGCGACACCATCCGCGAGATCTCCTTCGCCGACAAGTCCTTCCAGTACTGCCCCACCTGCCAGACGGGCGGCAAACCCCTCGCCGACCGGCGTATGTCGCGCCTGCTCAAGTAGCGGGGGCTTCGTCGCTCGGAGTGACCGTGCGGCACTGACCGGCGGCTCGGTAGGGTTCAACCACCGTGGGTCGTCACAGTTGGACGGAAAGTGGAGAGCAGACCTTGCACCCGGTCGGTCGAGCGCAGAGCATGGACGTCGTGTCCGCCTTCCCCTTCGCGCAGGTCGTGCCGTGGGTGCTCGTCGGCCTGCTGGCGATCGCGGTGCTCGTGCTGATCTTCAAGGTGCGCCGGCCCAAGGGTGTGATCCAGGACGCCGTGCTGCAGGCCGTGCACCGGATGTCGAAAGCCACGCCGAACCTGCGCGCCGGTCTCGACGAGGAGGCCGCCAACCGGATGACGGCCGAGCTGCTGGAAGTCCTCGACTGCCTGGCCGTGGGGATCACCGACAGGGAGGGCACGCTCCTGTCGTGGGCCGGCGAGGCGACCGACCACTACCTCGACCTCGTCGAGGACATCGGCACCGCGCTGCGCAAGCACCGCCGGGCCGTCGCCGACCACAACCGGCTGCCGTGCAACCACCGCGGCACCTGCAAGATGAAAACCGCCGCCATCGTGCCGATCCTGGTCGAGGGCACGGCCGAGGCCACGCTGATCGTCGTCGGGCGCACGCGCGGCAAGCTCGTGCAGATGGCCGAGGCCGTGGCGCAGTTCGTCTGCACGCAGTTCGAGCTGGCGCGTCTCGAAGAATCACGCAACCAGCTGCAGCAGGCGGAGATCAAGGCCCTGCGCGCGCAGATCTCGCCGCACTTCGTCTACAACGCGCTCAACACGATCTCCGCGCTCATCCGCACGGATCCCGAAGAGGCGCGCGAGCTGCTTCAGGACTTCGCCGACTTCACGCGTTATTCGTTCCGCACCTCCGGCATGTACACCACGCTGGCCGAGGAACTGCGCAACATCGACCGCTACCTCACGATCGAGAACGCGCGCTTCGGCGGCCGCCTCGAAGTGCGCATGAAGATCGCGCCCGAGGTGCTCAGCGTGGTCGTGCCGTTCCTGATCATCCAGCCGCTGGTGGAGAACGCGGTGAAACACGGCCTGGCCAGCAAGCCCAGCGGCGGCTGCGTCACCGTGATCGCACAGGACTACGGCACCGAGGCCCTGATCAGCGTCGAGGACGACGGCATCGGCATGGACCCGCGCGCCCTCACCGACCTGAAGAACGCCCACCGCACCGGCGCCCACGTGGGCCTCGGCAACATCAACCAGCGCATGCGCCAGGTGTTCGGCGAGGACTACGCGCTCACCGTCGACACGGCGCCCGGCGCCGGCATGAAGGTGACGCTGCGCGTGCCGAAGTTCAAGCTCGGCGTGCGCCCGAACATGCCCGACTACTCGGCCGACGTGCCGGCCCAAGGCGGGCCCGAGGACGACGACGTCGAGCACAACGGTGTGAACGGATCGCGTTCGGGCATGCTGCCCGCGGTCTGAACTGGCTAGCCTGGCGGCATGAGCGTTACCGACAAGCTGACGTCCCGACTGCCCGTGCTCGGCGATCGCGTCGAGCGCAAGGACGTGGTCGCCGTGGTGAAGCTGCACGGCGTGATCACGCCGACGCCTTCGCCGCTGGCCCGCGGCTCGATCAACCTCGCGGCCATCGAGTCGGCCCTGACCAGGGCGTTCGGTCACGATCGGCTCAAGGCGGTGGCGCTGCTGATCAACTCGCCGGGTGGCGCGCCGACGCAGTCGGGCCTCGTCGCCGAGCGCATCCGGCAGCTGGCCGACGAGAAGAACGTGCCCGTGCTGGCCTTCGCCGAGGACGTCGCGGCGTCCGGTGGCTACTGGCTCGCGTGCGCGGCCGACGAGATCTTCGCCCACCGCACGTCGATGGTCGGGTCCATCGGCGTGATCAGCGGCGGCTTCGGCTTCACGGGCCTGCTCGAGCGCTTCGGCATCGAGCGCCGGCTGCACACGGCAGGTGCGAACAAATCGCGGCTCGACCCGTTCAGCCCGGAGAAGCCCGAGGACGTCGAGTGGCTGAAGAAGATGCACGGCCAGCTCCACGAGCTGTTCGTCGACTGGGTCAAACAGCGCCGCGGCGGCCGGCTCGCGGACACCGAGGACCTGTTCACCGGCGACGTCTGGCTCGGCCAGAAGGCGCTGGACCTCGGGTTGATCGACGGCCTGGGTTCGCTGCGCCAGATCATCACCGAGCGGTACCCGGACGCCGAGATCTCCGTGGCGGAGCCGAAGAAGCCCCTGCTGGCGCGGCTCGGCATCGGCGCACCCGCGGCGGCGAGCGCGGTGCTCGACGCGGTGACCGCCAAGGCCGCGTGGGCCCGCTTCGGTTTGTGACCTCCCGCCACCCGTGCGCGTCCGGCGCTAGCCCGGTTGGCCGCAGCCGTCGGACCGCGCTGTGCCGCGCCCGTGACCAGGATTGGGACAAAGGGGGCGTCGGCTCTCCCCGACGGGCGGATGAGCGGGACGGGTCTGGACATTGCACTCGGCAATGGGCAGGATGCGACTCACTGTGAGTGCTCATGAAGACACCCGGAAGCTCATCGTCCTGGCAGTGGACGACGAGCTCAAAGGGCTCGACGAACTGACCCACGGCCTGAGCAACAACCCGTACATCCACCGCGTCTTCAAGGCCTCGGACGCCTCCGACGCGCTGCGGTTGTTCTCCCACGACGACCCCGAGCTCGTCGCCCGGCGCGCCCAGGGCCTGCCGACGGTCGACGCCGTTTTCGCCGACATCGACATGCCCGGCCTGTCCGGCATGGAGATGTCGCGCGTGATCGCGGCGATGAACCCGTCGCCGATCCTGGTGTTCGTGACGGGCCACGCCGAAGAAGCCGTGAACGCGTTCGACCTCGGTGCCGTCGACTACGTGCTCAAGCCGTTCCAGCGCGACCGGCTCGACCGGTCCGTCTCGCGCGTGCGCGAGAAGCTGGCCGCGGCGGTCGCGCCGGCGCAGGGCGGGCCGCGCGGGGGGGAGCCGGTGAAGAACGACGACGAGGTGATCCCCGTCGAGCTCGCCGGCACCACCAAGCTGATCCCGCGGTCGTCGGTGCGCTGGGTGGAGGCGCAGGGCGACTACGCGCGGCTGTTCACCACCGAGGGCAGCCACCTCGTGCGCATCCCGCTCGCGCAGCTCGAGGAGCGCTGGGAGAAGGCCGGGTTCGTGCGCATCCACCGGTCGTTCCTGGTCGCGTTGCCGCTGATCACGGAGCTGCGCATGGGTCAGGGCGGCTACCAGGTCGTGATCGGCAACGAGGAGAAGGTGCTGCCGGTCAGCCGCCGGCACACACGCGCGCTGAAGGACCGCCTCGTCGGCACCGGCCGCGGCGGCTGAACCCGTGTCCGCACCCGACGACCCGTACCACCGCCTGGCCAACGGCGTCCGCGAACCGGACCCGACGCTGGGCCGCGTGCCCGAGGACAGCGCGGTCGTGGAGCCGGTACCCCCGGCACCCGAGCCGCTGCGTCCGGCCGAGCCGGCGCACGAGAAGCCGAAGCGCCAGCGTGTGGTGCTGGCCGACCCGCGCCAGTCGGCGGGCCGGGCGCGGGCGCGGATCGAGCTGGAGGAGCAGACCAGCTGGGGAAAGCTGCTGGTCCGCGACCTGGTGAAGGTGCAGCTGCGCACGGCCGTGCTGCTGGCGTTGCTCGTGCTGCTGGTGCTCGGCGCGATGCCGGTGCTGTTCTACTTCCTGCCCGCGGTTGCGCGGTTCACCGTGATCGGCATCCCGATCCCGTGGCTGGTGCTGGGGCTGCCGCCGTTCCCGTTCCTGTTCGCCGTGGGCCTTTGGTACAACCGGCTCGCCGAACGCCACGAGCGCGACTTCGTGGACATGATCGAAAACTGACCGCGGCGGACGGAAACGCCCCGGTGGCGGGGCATCACCGGACCGCGGGCTCGTGCGAGGATTCCAGCCGTGCAGCTGAACCCGTGGGCGTTGACCGGCATCGTGCTGGTCGCCCTCGCGACGTACTACCTCGGGTACCGCTCGTCGCGTTCGGCCACCAGCACGCACGATTTCCTCGTCGCCAGGCGAACGGTCCGTTCGCGCCGCAACGCCGCGGCCATCTCGGGCGAGTACCTGTCGGCGGCGTCGTTCCTGGGTGTCGCGGGCATCGTGCTCAAGGAAGGCGCCGACGCCACCTGGTACCCGATCGGCTTCACCGCCGGTTACCTCGCGCTGATGCTGTTCGTCGCCGCGCCGCTGCGCCGCTCGGGTGCGTACACGCTGCCGGACTTCGTGGAGATGCGCCTGGGCTCGCTCGGGCTGCGCCGCTTCGCGACGGCGTTCGTGGTGTTCATCGGGATCCTCTACATGGTCCCGCAGCTGCAGGGCGCGGGGCTCACGCTCGCGTCGATCCTGCCGGTGCCCGCGTGGGTGGGCGCGGTGGTGGTCACGGTGCTGGTCGGCATCAACGTGATCGCCGGCGGCATGCGCGCGATCACGGTGGTCCAGGCCTTCCAGTACTGGCTCAAGCTGTTCGCGATCTCGGTGCCGACTTTCGTGCTGTGCATGGTGTTCTTCTCCGGCAGCGGCTCCGGCGTCACGCGCGCGCTCGGCTCGCCGGCGCCACCCGTGTTCCCGCAGGACACCACGGTGTCGGTGCAGACCGACGTGACGGTGAAGGTCACCACCGAGACCTACTTCTACGCCGACGGCCGCATTGACGACTTCCCCGCGCGGGGCGTCGCGCGCTGGTCGCCGCTGATCCCGCACACGGTCGAGAAGGGCACCACCCTCAAGTTCGCCGCGGGCACGCCGGTGCCGGTGATCAGCGACGCGCCGGCGTCGAACGACGCGTGGCTGCACCCGGCGTCCGGCAAGCTCACCGACCTGCTGCAGACGTATTCGCTGATCTTCGCGCTGTTCCTCGGCACGATGGGCCTGCCCCACGTGCTGGTGCGCTTCTACACCAACCCCGACGGCAAGGCCGCGCGCCGCACGACCGTCCACGTGCTGCTGCTGCTCGGGTTGTTCTACCTGTTCCCGACGATGCTGGGCGCGCTGTCGCGGATGTACGTGCCGCAGCTGCTCCTCACCGGCAACACCGACGCGGCCGTGCTGATGCTGCCGACGGCGATGGTGCCGGGGATCGCGGGCCAGATCCTCGCGGCCGTGGTGGCGGCGGGGGCGTTCGCGGCGTTCCTGTCGAGCTCGTCGGGGCTGCTGGTGAGCGTGGCCGGCGTGGTGTCCACCGACCTGTTGCCGGGACGGGTCAAGGACTTCAAGGTGGGCACGGCGATCGTCGCGCTGTGTCCGCTCGGCCTGGCGTTCCTGCTGCGCACGGAGGACATCTCGCTGTCGATCGGGCTGACGTTCGCGCTCGCGGCGTCGACGTTCAGCCCGCTGCTGCTGCTCGGCATCTGGTGGCGCAAGCTCAGCTGGCCCGGCGCGCTCGCGGGCATGCTCATCGGCGGGGGGCTGGTGCTGGCCGCGCTGGGCGTCGACATCGCGGCGGGCTACGCGAACTTCGACGCGCCTTGGTACACGAGCCAGCCGGGCCTGATCTCGGTGCCCGCGGCGTTCCTCACGACGTACGTGGTCAGCAGGTTGACGCGCTACGGGCGCCCTTCGCTCGTCAACGACATCATGCTGCGTCTGCACGCCCCCGACCCGCTGGGCCTGATGCGCGACCGGGCCGTCGCGCGGTTCGGCCAGGCGGAGGACAGAACGCGCGCCGCTCGGGGCCGGCACCGAAAGTAACCGGCAGATCACCTGATTCGACGAGGCCGCGTCACCCTTTTCGGGGCGGAAGATCTTCGTGACTGATTGTTTCGCGAAGGGGGCGCCGTGGACCGCACCGAAGCGGACGTCGACTGGGAGCACGTGCAGGCCACACCCGAGTTCCAGCTCCTGCGCCGCCGCCGGCGCCGGTTCGTGTTCCCGATGTCGGCGGCTTTCCTGGCCTGGTACCTGCTGTACGTGCTGCTCGCGGACTACGCGCACGCCTTCATGAGCGCGCGCCTGTGGGGCAACATCAGCGTCGGCTTGGTGCTGGGGCTGGGGCAGTTCCTCACGACGTTCGTGGTCACGGCCCTGTATGTGCGCTTCGCGAACCGCAAGCTCGATCCGCTGGCCGCGGAGCTGCGTGCCGAGTACGGGGGCTAGCGTCTGGTTCCTCACACGCGTACAACGCCTGGACATGGGAGCATGGAACTGTGGTGAGCCCCGCTGAACTGCCGACCGCCGAGGTCCGTGACCTGCCGAAGGACGGCGTCCCCCTGCTCGACGTCCGCGAAGACGACGAGTGGGTCGCCGGCCACGCGCCCGGTGCCCTGCACATCCCGCTCGGCGAGCTGCCTGCGCGCGTCGACGAACTCGCCGAACTCCCCGACGACCAGCCGGTCTACGTGATCTGCCGCAGTGGCGGCCGCTCCGCCCGCGCCACCGCCTGGCTCAACGCCAGCGGCTGGGACGCGGTCAACGTCGCCGGCGGCATGGGCGCCTGGGCCCGCGAGGGCCGGCCCATGGTGAGCGAGGACGCGGGCGCCGAGCCCGAGGTCATCTGACGGATGCATCCGGCCCAGCCCCCCGTCCCGCCCGGATCCGCGCACGCCGCGGGTCCTCAGGGTGGTGCGGGCGGGGCGGGGTCTCCGCCTCCGGAGTATCCGAGGTATCCGGAGTGGTCGGGGGAGTCTTCGCCTGACGGCTGGGTGCCGGGGTTCGGTGGTGCCGGTGATCCTGGCGAGCCTGGTGCTCTCGGTGGGCGTCACGCCGGTGCCCAGCCTGGACACCACGGTTCCGCCGGGCAGCCGCTTCACCCGGGCGCTGGTGGGCAGCCGGTTTCTCACGGTGTTGCCGGCCAACCTGGTCACCGGGGTTTCGGAGGCCAGCCGGCCTACCCCGGTGTTGCCGGGCAGCCGGCTCTCCAGGATCTGTCGGGGCAGGCTGCTGGTGGACAGCCCTATCGCGGTGGCGTTGGCGAGCAAGCTGCCTACCGTGAGTTGTCCGAGCAGCCTGGCTTTCCGGGTGTCGGTGGGCAGTCGGCGCGCAGCGACGGCACTTACTCCTCGGGACAGTCCGGTCAGCAGACTGCTGCCGGGCACCCGGTTCACAACGGTGTTGCGGGGCAGGCCGCTTATCGTGATCCGTCCGGTCAGCCTGGTCAGGACGCTGCCGGTGGCCAGCCGGCCTACACCGGTGCTGCCGGTCACCCGGTCACCGGGGGACACCCCGTTCCCACCGGCTCCGCCGCGCTGCCGCAGGGCGCCGGCCCATCGGCGGTCCACCCGTTCACCTCGGCTCCTCAAGGCCAGGTCCAGCGAACCGTCCAAGAGCACCCTTCCCACCCGGCGCGGCCGCGGCCTCGCTTGAAGTGGGTCGCCTCTCCGCCGCCGGGTTCCGTGACGCGGCGCCGCGCGGTGGCGACCACGCCGTACGCCGGCCCGCCATCCTACCCGGTCCCGCCACGCTGGGGTTTCCCGAGCCTCGTCTGGCGCCGCCCGACCGCGGTGCCCGGCACGGCGTCCGGCGCGGTGCGGCCCATCGACCGGATCCCCGTGCTGGCGCAGAGCCTGAACACGATCTTGTGGACGTTCGTCGTCCTCGCGGTCGCCGCGGCGGGTTCGGAGATCTGGCGTTACGTCCTGCTGGTGCAGAGCCGCGATTCCGCGCTGAGCACGTCGGTGGTTGGTTTCTCCGACGCGTTCGTGGTCACCGCCGGTCTGCTGACCACGATCCTGTCCCTTCTCCCGACCGGCCTCGCGGTGTGGTGGCTGCTCGTCGCTCGCCACGCCGCCGCCGACGAGGCCGGCGTCGAACCCGCGCGGCCCGTGTGGCAGGTGCTCGTGGGCGTGCTCGTGCCGATCGCCAACCTGCCGCTCGCGCTGTCCGTGGTGGGCGAACTCGAACACGCGGTGCTCCGCCGCCCGCGTGACGAGCGCCCGAAGCCCTCTCGCCTCGTCCTCGTGTGGTGGGCCGCGTGGCTGGTGAACTGGGTCCTGCTCGCGGTCACGATCGTCTGGCGCTTGCGCCCGGGCGTCCAGGCCATGGCGGACAGCGTGGTCCTCGTCGCCCTCACCGACCTGGCCGCCGCCGCCCTCGCCTTCACCACGGCGCTCGTCATCCGCCGCTTCTCGAACCTCCTGATGCCCATCGCCCCCGGCCGCCTGCGCAACCTCCGGGTCCTCAAGATCGACGGCGCCCCCGCGCCCGAACTCCACAACGCCCGCCCGGCCGGCGCCGCCCGCTGAGCCCGCTCAGCTTCTGCACCCCTACGTCGTCATCGCCCACTCGCTGCGGCTGCCCGCTCTGCCACCGGCGAGGGGCTCGACTCACTCAGGTTTCCTGCCGCGAGGTCGCTGTTCCTGCCGTGAGGTCGCTATTGGCGGCAAGATGCCGGCGCTGCCCAGCCCAGCGCGAATTCGATTCACTGAATCGCTTCCTTCGCACCTGCTGCGGCGAAGCTGCGATCGTCATTGAGCTCGTCCTTCCGGTCGGCGCGCTCGATCTGCCCGAACGCTTCCGTCGCAGTTGGCGCCCCGGGCGCTGGTCCGGCCGCCGCGGTTCACCCCAGCGCGGGCTCCAGCTGCCCGAACGCCTTCGTCGCCGCACGCCGCACCGTGCCCACCAGATCGTCGGCGCCCGAGTACGTGAGGTCCCAGACGTCGTCGAAAAGCAAGCGCAGCACCGAGGTCAGGTGGGCCGCCGTGGTTCGCGCGAGGAGGTCGTCTCGGGGGTCGCCGTGTTCGAGCAACGCGGTGGCCAGCTGCTGCTCCCGGTCGAGGTGCATCTGCGCGAGCGCGCTCATCAACGTGTCGCTGCCGCGAACCATCCCCACGAACTCGATCCCCGCGAAGCCCAGCAGTGCGCTCTGCTCGTCGAGCGCCGCGAAGTAGCCGTCGCGCACCGCGGCGAACGCCGGGCCCGGGGACTGCTTCACCAGCTTCGCGGGCCAGTCGACGAAGTCGTTGCGGATGTCGAAGACCAGGTCTTCCTTTCGGCCGAAGTGGTTGGTCACGGTCATCTTCGCGACGCGCGCCGCCTCGGCGACCTCCGCGATCGTCACGCTCTCGAACCCGCGCGCGATGAACAGCCGGGTCGCGGCGTGCGAGATGTTCTGGCGGGTCTCGAGTTTCTTCTGCTCCCTGAGGCTCACCCGGCCAGCATACCTGGGTTCGTCCTAACTTTAGGCTTGACCTAATAAATAAGTTCAACCTAATCTTAGGTTCGACCTAAACAACGAAGGACCTCGATGACCCTCCGCCTCCTGGCCGTCCACGCCCACCCCGACGACGAATCCAGCAAAGGCGCCGCCACCCTCGCCCGCTATGCCGCCGAAGGCGTCGACGTCCTCGTCGCCACCTGCACCGGCGGCGAACGCGGCGACGTCCTCAACCCGGCGGCCGACACCCCCGAAGTCCGCCGCGACCTCCCCGCCGTCCGCCGTCGGGAAATGGCCGCAGCGGCCGAAATCCTCGGCGTCCGCCAGCAGTTCCTCGGCCACCCGGACTCCGGCCTGGACCACCCACTACCCGAAGGCTGCTTCGCCCGGCTCCCGCTCGCCGACGCCGCCCAGCCCCTCATCGCCCTGATCCGCGACTTCCGCCCCCAGGTCGTGATCACCTACGACGAAACCGGCGGCTACCCCCACCCCGACCACATCCGCACCCACGAAGTCACCCGCGCCGCCCTCGAAGCCACCGTCGACGGCACCCCGCGCAAGCTCTACTACCTGGCCACCCTCAGCCGCGCCTGGTTCCAGGCCATCCACGACGCCACCCTCGCCGCCGGCCTCGACTCACCGATGGGTCCCGTCCTCGACGAGCTCCCGCCCGACCGACTCCGCCCGACGACCCACATCCGCTGCGAAGAGCACTTCGCCACCCGCGACCGCGCCCTCAGAGCCCACGCGACCCAGACCGACCCGGCCCACCCGTTTTTCCACCACTCACGCGACATCGAACGCGCCACCTGGCCGTGGGAGCAGTACCACCTCGTCGGCAGTGCCCCCGACACCCACGAAACCGACCTCTTCGCCGGCCTCCGCTGACCGAGCTGAATCCGAGCCGAATTCGAGCCGATCAGACCGTCACCGGCAACGTCCGCAACCCCCTGATCACGAACTCCGGCCGCCGCTCCGGCACCCCCGCCAGCCGCAATCCCGGCAGCCGCGTGGACAGCGCCGACAACGCCGCCGCGATCTCCACCCGGGCCAGCGGTGCCCCGACGCAGTAGTGGATTCCCATGCCGAAGCCGAGGTGCGCGTTGGGAGAGCGGCCGATGTCGAGCACATCAGGCGCGTCGAACACCCGCGGATCCCGCGCCGCCGCCCCCAGCAACGCACCGATCTTCGCGCCGCGCTCCACGCGGTAGCCCGCGATTTCCACGTCCTCCGTCGCCGTGCGTTCGAAAAGCTGAAGAGGCGCGTCGAACCGGATCAGTTCTTCCACAGCCGAGTCGAGCAAACCTGGGTCGGCCCCAAGTCGGTCCCATTCGGTGCGGTGGGTCAGGAGGGCCAGCACACCGTTGCCGATCACGTTCACCGTCGCCTCGTGGCCGGCCATCAGCAGCAGCACGGCGGTGGCCACGACCTCGTCCGGCGTCAGCTCGCTGGCCACCAGGTCGGCGACGATCCCACCGGGCTCCCCGCTCACCACCGACCGCAGGTACGCGACGAAGTCGGCCGCGGCCTGCTCGGCGGCGTCGCGCGCTTCCGAAGGGAGGCCGAACTCGTACATCTTCACGATCGCATTGCTCCACGCCACCAGCCGCGGCCCGTCCTCGACGGGGATGCCCAGCAACTCCGCGATCACGGCCACCGGCAACGGCTGTGCGAGGTGCTCCAGCAAGTCGGCGCTACCGTCGGCAGCGATCTTGTCGGCCAGGGTGTCCACCATGGCCGAAGCCAGCCGCCCGACCATCGGCCGCAGCCGCTGCACGTGGCCGCGCCCGAACTCGCCCGCGATCACGCGCCGCAGCCGGGTGTGGGCGGGCGGTTCGTTCTCCAGCAACGAGTTGCGGTGCAGCAGGTTGAACGAGGCGAACCGTTCGAGCGGCTGAGCGTCGGTCCAGATCCGGCCCAGCCCGCGGTGGCGCAGGACGGCGCCCGATGCGGCGTGCGAGACCGTGATCGCCAGGCCGAGCCCGTCGTGGTGGTGCACCTCGCCCTCGGCGCGCAGCGCGGCGAACGCGGGGTACGGGTCGGCGAGGAACGCGGTATCGGAAGCGTCGAACACGGCCCGACTCTAGCCCGCGACCTCCGCTTCGATAGCGTCTGGCGTCGAGCTTTGAGGAGGCTGAAGTGGGTAAA
Organism: Amycolatopsis sp. NPDC004368; assembly: GCF_053602515.1. Classification (NCBI taxonomy): domain Bacteria; kingdom Bacillati; phylum Actinomycetota; class Actinomycetes; order Pseudonocardiales; family Pseudonocardiaceae; genus Amycolatopsis; species Amycolatopsis sp. NPDC004368. The sequence goes on from NZ_JBSGDT010000001.1 coordinate 621,307, forward strand.
GGCGCGCGGAAGAAGGGGCCCAAGCCGGACCGCAAACCGAAGGTGCGCGACGTTTTCGTCGGGCAGCCCTTCGAAGGTCTGGCCGCGGAGCCGGAGCTGATCGCGTTGCGCGAGTTCGTGCCGTCGGCCACGGCGAAGCTCACGCTCGCCGACGGCGGCGACGTCACCCTCGGCACCGTGCTGCCCATGGCGGCCGCGGCGTTCGTCCGCTCCGACGGGCAGCGCTACGTCGGCCTGCAGGTGCAGACGCGGTCGTCGGACATCAGCCGCGACCTCGGCCGTTCGCTGCGCTGGGTGCTCGACGCCAAGCCGGGCGACGTCCTGTCCGTGCCGGACACCAGCACGCCCACCGACCCGGACGAGCACAACCGCCTGCAGGACCTGCTGGTGCCCGCCGCCGAGCTCGAGCTCACGCTCCACAGCGACTTCGGCTGGTGGCTGCCCGAGGACGCCGACGCCAGCGGTGACGTCGCGGTGTCCCTCGAGCGCGCGAACGCCGCCATCATGCCCACCGAACGCCTCGGTGCCGGTGCGTACTGGGTGCTCGCCGGCGAGAAGGCACACCTGCGCTGGGTCCGTCCCGAGCCGGAGAACCTGCTGCTGCAAGCGCTTGCGCGCCTGTCCGCGGCCGGCACGCTGGGCCTCGGCGAGGGCACGCGGTACGCGGGTTCGTTCCGCGCCCACGGCCTGCTCGTCCCGGTGTGGGACCTCGATCCCGAGGCTCACGCGCGGGAATGGGCCGAACCCAAGGACCAGCTCGGCGCCCGCCTCGAGGAAGCCCTGAAGTCGCTCGACACCGAGCCGCTCGACGCCACCGAGCGCCGCGCTCGCGACGGCCTCATCGGCCGCCAGCTCACCATCCGCTGACCCGGACCGGCGCTGTGGAAGTTCGACACCGAACTTCCACAGCGCCCAAGTCACACCCGCTCACCGGGTAGACCCGTACCTCGACGCACCTTCGCGGTGGCACGATCGTCGGGGTGATCCTGCACATCTGCACCCGCGACGAGTGGGCCGCCGTCTCCGAAGACACCGAGTACCGCGCGCCTTCGCTCGCCGAAATCGGGTTCATCCACTGCTCCGACCCCGGCACCGTCAGCGTGCCCGCGAACGCCGTCTACCACGGCCGCACCGACCTCGTGCTGCTCGAGATCGACCCGGCGAGGGTCGACGCGCGCGTGGTCTGGGAGGCCGGCGCGCCGCCGCACCCCGACGGGATCCTCTTCCCGCACATCTACGGGCCGATCCCGAGAAACGCTGTGGCCTCGGTACACGATTTCCCACCCGGCGCGGACGGTTCGTTGCAGCTGCCCGAGTCGCTCTCCGTGCGCTGACCGGCGTGGAAGTTCACGAAAAGTAGTCGCGAGAGCTGGACAACCTGCGGGGGCTGCCATGCGTGTGGGGGATGACGAGGACGCGGTGCGCGGCGATCTCATCCGGGGAGGGGGCGATTTGGTGACGGCAGCGGCACCTGCCATCGCGGGGGGAGAACCGACCTGGGTCGCGGACGCGCGCGTGGCGGCCGAACCCCCGGTGTTCGCCGAGTTCGGCGACTTCGTCGCGGCCAGCCTCCCCGGCTTGCTGCGCTACGGCCACGCCCTCACGGGCAACCCGCACGACGCCGCCGACCTGGTCCAGACCGTGCTCGAGAAGATCGGGTCGCGCTGGTCCTACGTGCAGCAGAAGACGGGCGACCCGCTCGCGTACGTGCGGCGTTCGATGGCCAACGCGCACGTCAGCCGGTGGAGACGCACGCGCCGGGAGAACCTCGTCGCGGACCTGCCGGACACCAGCCCGTGCGCGCCGAACGACCCGTTCGAGCACGAGCCGCTGTGGCAGGCGTTGCGAAATCTGCCGCCGAGGCAACGCGCGGTGGTGGTGCTGCGTTACTACGAAGGACTGTCCGAGGCCGAGATCGCGGAAACGCTGGGGGTCAGCCAGGGGACGGTGAAGAGCCAGGCCAGCAAGGCCATCGCTTCGTTGCGGACGAAGCTGAAGCGCGAAGGGAGCGAAGCGGGTTGAACGACTCCGAGGACGAGCTGGAGCAACGGCTGCGCGCGCTCTTTTCCGATGACCGCCTGGTCGTGCCCGCGCCGGCCGACGCCGAGCCGTCGATCCTGGCGGGCGCGCGCCGTCGCCGGCAGCGCCGGAAGGTGCTGATGTCGGCGTCCGGCGCGGTGTGCGCGCTGGCGCTGGTGTCGGGTGGGCTGGTGGTGGTCAAGGTCCAGACCACTGCGGGCACCGCCGATCTCACGGCTTCGCGGCTGACGGCGCCGAGTGTGTCCGCCACGCCACCCGTCACGTCGCCGACTTCGGCCGCGCCGCCGGTCGCTTCGGCGCCGCTGGGCGAGCCGCCGGTCAAGCAGACCCGTGCGCCGGCGCCGCCGAAGCACCACACTCCGCCGCCGTCCACGCGCGGTGACGCTCCGGCGAAGGTGACGAAGGGGTCGTTGCTGACGTCGAATGGGCTCGGGGTGCTGAAGCTGGGGATGACGGAGCAGCAGCTGACCGAGTCGGGCCTGACGTTGACGCCGGTGAAGGAATCCGCGGGCTGCACGTATTACGACGTCGCCGGCGAGGGCGTCCCCGCCGCCGCGACCGCCGTGGTGTCCCCGGACGCCGGCGTCGTCGTCGTGAAACCCGACGGCGCCGCCCACACGCCGGAGGGCGTCGGCGAGGGTTCAGCGGCCGCAGACGTCACCGCGGCGTACCCCGACGCGTCCCAGGCCTCCGACGAGCTGGTGGCCCCCACGGGCACCGAGGGCGCCTACCACTTCACCCTGGCCGACGACGGGTCCGTTTCGAGCCTGGATGTCCGCGCGGTCAACCAAACCTGCGCCGCCTGACCGGGCGGCGCTGACCGAGGACCCGGGCTGTCCACAGGGGGAGAGCCCGGGTTCCTCTTTTGGGCCTTGTGGACGGTTGGGTGGGTCGGACCCAGGGCCGCAGGACGACGAAGCCCGGGTTGTCCACAGGGGGGACAACCCGGGCTCCGCGATGGCTGGCCTGGTGACGAACCGGCCGACCGGTGACCGGTCAGCCGGGTGAACTACAGCGCGCCGCCAGCGACCGGGGGCATTCCGGCGTCCGCGGCGGCGGTGCCGACGGCCTCGCGGTGGAGGAACTTCTCGATCTCGTACACGTTGTCACCCGCGCGGCGGGCGACGGTGACGAGCGTGGACATCTGCGAGATCTCCTCGACCTGCTCCTTGAGGAACCACTGCGTGAACTGCTCGCTGATGTAGTCCTCTTCGGCGCGCGCGGCCTTCGCCAGTGCGGAGATGTCGGCGGCAACCTCCTTCTCCTGCTCCAGCGCGAGCTCGAGGAGCTCCAGCGGGGCGGAGAACTCGTTGCGGACCTGGGAGACGCCCGGCACCTCCACGTGGTGGTCGCGGTCGAGCATGTACTGCACGAGCGCCATCGCGTGGTTGCGCTCTTCCACCGACTGCTTGTAGAAGTGCTTCGCGAGCTGCGGCAGGTCCTCGTTGTCGAACCAGACCGCCAGCGCGATGTACTGCTGGGAGGCGTGGAACTCGTTGTGGATCTGCGCCTGCAGTAGTTCGTAGAACTTCGAGCGCGGTTCTTTCTTCATGAGGGCCATGCAGATGACGGTACGACAAATCGCGATTAATTTCCACTTTGAGCTGGTGATGTCCACCCTATTAGGGTTACCATTCCTAAAGAAATTCGCCCTTATTTTGGTTAGCCTTCCCTTCATTGATTTAACTCATTAAGGGAAGGCTAACTTCGCTTTATATCGTGTCCCGCAGGATCGGGCACGACATGCAGCGCGGGCCGCCGCGGCCGGAGCCCAGTTCGGAGCCGGCGATGGCGAGCACCTCGATTCCCGCGTCGGCCAGGCGTTCGTTGGTCTCGAAGTTGCGCTCATAACCCACGACGACACCGGGGGCCAGCGCGAGGGTGTTGTTGCCGTCGTCCCACTGTTCGCGTTCCGCGGTCACCGGGTCGAGCCCGGTGTCGATCACGCGCAGCCGGTCGATGCCCATCGCCTCCGCCGCGGCGCTCAGGAATGGCGCCGGGCCCGCGACCTTGACCCCGCCGTCGCCGGTGGGACGCACGGTGAACGCCGTGAGCGAATCACGGGCGAGCGGGTACATCACGACGGCGTCGGCCGCGACCATCGTGCACACCGTGTCCAGGTGCATCGTCGCGCGGGACTGCTCGATGGGCACGGCCAGCACGGTGTGCGCGAGACCGTCGGCGAACACCGAGCGCGCGAGCGACTCCGCGCCGGCCGGCGTGGTGCGCTCGCCGACGCCGACAGCCACCACGCCCGGGGCAAGCAGCATCACGTCGCCGCCCTCGATGGGCGCGGAGTGGGCGCCGTACGCGCGCGCCGCGTGGCGGAAGCGCGGGTGGTAGGCGTAGACCAGGTCGAGCACAGCCGTCTCGCGCCGCCGCGCCGGCATCGTCAGCGACGAGATGGCCACGCGATCGCCGATCCACGCCGACGAGTCGCGCGTGAACAGCAGGTTCGGCAGCGGGTCGACGGCGAAATCGTGCGGGTCGCGCATCATCCGCACCAGCGACGCGCCCTCGGACGTCGGCAGTTCCTCGAACGTCATGCCCGCCATCAGCACCTCGGCGAGCGTGCCGGCGTCGACGCCGCTCAGGTGCGAACGCAGCGAATCGGCGAGATCGGCGCCCAGGCGCAATTCATCCACAGCCGCGTGGACGCCCGCCGTGTGCGCGCGCTGGTCCTCGAGCGCCGTGCGCAGCGTGTCGGCCAGCAGCAGCACCTCGACACCGCGGCTGCGGAGCACTTCCGCGAACGCGTCGTGCTCCTGCTGGGCCCGGTCCACCCAGGGGATGGAGTCGAAGAGGAGCTGGTCGTTGTTGCGCGGGGTGAGCCTTTTGAGCTCGTTTCCCGGCCGGTGGAGGAGAACCGCTCGAAGGGGTCCGACTTCGCTGTCCACCCTGGGTGGTGCCGTCACGTCGTTCACGAGGTCGAGCCTAATGAGCGCACGTCAGGGGAGCCAGGAAACATGGCCTTTCAAGAGTGAATAACCGACGAAAGAGACCACGTCGAAAAGGGTGTGCGCGGCCACCAACGGCCACAGCCGGTTGGTGCGCTGCCAGACGCGGCCGAACACCAGGCCCATGACGAAGTTGCCGACGAACCCGCCGAACCCCTGGTACAGGTGGTACGACCCGCGCAGCGCGGCCGCGCCCACAAGAGACGCGTTTTCGCGCACGCCGAGCTGGCGCAGCCGCGTGAGCAGATAACCGATCACGAGCACTTCTTCGGCGAACGCGTTGCCGAACGCCGAGAGCGTGAGCGCGATCGGGCGCCACCACGTGTCGCCCAATGTGGACGGTTGCACCGCCAGGCTGAAGCCGAGGTGGTAGGAGAGGAAATACAGGCCCAGCCCCGGAATGCCGATCACGGCGGCGAGGCCGAGCGTGATCAGCGCGTCGGACCCGGGGGAGCGGCGGTCGAGGCCGATCTCGCGGACCTTGATTCCCGCGCGCCACAGCAGGTACAGCCCGAGCGCGCCCCAGCCGACGAGCTGCAGGGCGTTGAGCAGCTGCTGCAGCAGGTCGAGCAGGCTGGCGGCGGCCTGCGGCACGTTCAGCTGCACCTGTTGCTGAGCCAGCGGCTCCGGGCGCAGCAGGGAGTCCACAAGGGACAGCAGGCTGCGGGCGCCGGAGAGGCCGAGTGTGATGCCGAAGACGAGCACCAGCTCGAACTTGACGGCGCGGCGCTCCTTCTCGTCCACGATCGGGGCGGGCGAATCGGGCGGAAGGGGCAGCAGCCAGGACCTGATGCCCGATCGCTCTGTCGTGCTCATGAGCGCACGCTACCTTCGGGGTATGCCTCGGACTATCGCCACCAACACGAAGGTCGACCGCGAAGCGCTGGTCGAGTTCCTTAAGCCCCGCCACCACGCGATCCTCGTCACCACCCGCGCCGACGGACGTCCCCAGCTCTCGCCGAACACGTGCGGCGTCGACGCCGAGGGCCGGCTCGTCATCGCGACTTATCCACAGCGGGCGAAGGTCGCGAACCTGCGCAAGTCGGGTGTGGTGTCCGTTTGTGTCCTGTCCGACGAGTGGAACGGCCCCTGGGTGCAGGTCGACGGCACCGCCGAGGTCATCGACCTGCCCGAGTCCGTCGAGCCGCTCGTCGACTACTTCCGCGCCATCTCCGGCGAACACCCTGACTGGGACGAGTACCGCGAAGCCATGCGCAAGCAGGGCAAGAGCCTCATCCGCATCACCATCGATCGTTGGGGCCCCATCGCCACCGGCGGCTTCCCGCCGGAACTCGCGGACGACTGAGCCCGCGCTGCTCGATGAGGCCGGTCCCACCGAGGTGGGGCCGGCCTTTGTCGTACCCGATGGCTCATGGGGCCCGACCCAGCGAGTTGTCCACAGCCGGGGAAACGCGTCAGTCCGAACGCCGCTGCTGACGCAGGAACGGACAACCCACCAGCCGCCGCAGCTCCGCCGCCAGCTTCGGCGGCGTGTCGATCGACTGCGAGAACGCCAGGCGCACGTCGTGATCGCCGGTGTCGGACTCGACGCGCAGGCGCAGGCCGTAGCGGTCGAGGCCGAGCGGGCGGATGCGGCCGTGCTGCAAGCCCGGGGGCAGGTGCCGCGCGAGCTGCTCCACCACGTCCGAGTGGTCGCTTTCCAGGTGCCGCAGCCACTCGGCCTCGTAGGTGTGAAACGGGTCGGGCGGTGCGGCGCTGAACATGTGCGGCCGCAGGGAGTGCGTGCCCTCGGCGTCGGCGAGGACGAGGGAGGCCGGCGTGAGGCGCAGGAGCGTCAGGCCGTGGCCGACGTCCAGCAGGCGCTCATCCGGCCGCTGCTCGGCGATCGACACGGCACGCGCTCGTGCCGAGACCGCCGAGAGCGGTCGGAGCCACCCGGTGATCCACAGCAGGCCGCGGATGGGCTCCCGCAGCTCGACGGGGGCGTGGTCGGCGAGCTCGACCATGACGGCGAGCTCGCCGCGCTGAGTCTGCCGCGACGTGCGCACCATCGGGTGCTCGTCGGGCAGAAGGATGCTGACGCTGCCGCTGTGGTGCACGTGGTGCAGCACGGGCACCACCCGCTCGGCCTCGTTGTCGGCGCGCTCGACGGTCGGCATGATCGTCGCCGGTCCGTTGCGCGTCGCGATCGTCTTGGCCCGCTCGGCGGGGTTCGGCGCGGGCGGGCGGCGGACGGATGTCGGGGCCTCGGTCACGGGTCACCTCCTACTTAGGTGAGCCTAACCTGAGTCCTGACGAGAAGGGAAGACCCGATCCGTAACGCACTCCGCCCGAGTGGCGAATAGTCGGTGATCAGCACCGCCACCTGGGGAGAACACGACCGACAAAACCGACCAAATCTCTGTCTGGGAGCCGCAACCGGGGGTGGCCGCCGCTCCGCTGCCGCCGTTCGGCGTCGTTTATGCGAAAGCTCGCCGCACCGCGGCGATCCAGGTCATGGGCGGGACCCTGATCACGCTGGCGGGCCTCGCGTTGCTCCTCGCCGGCGCCAACCTCGCCGCATCGGTTTTCGTCGCCTTCTTCGGCTGCCGGATCCTGTTCATCTGGTTGCCGGCCGTCATCTCGGGAATCGGAACGAACCCGGACCCCGCCGCGGTGTTCGAAGCGGTGCGGGTAGACGCCGACGGACTGGTCGCACGGCGCAGCCGAGTCGGTGTGCGGTTGCCCGACGGCCGCTGGCTGCGCACCGAGTTGCCCGCCGGCGTCCGCATGCAGCTCGCCGGACAGCGCCGGTTGTGGATGCTCAGGCACTGCGACCGCGTCCATGTCGTGGTGCCCGGAATCGTCTTGGTCTGGAAGGGGCGCCTGGCGGCCGCACCGGTGAGCGGCGCGAAGCAGCTGCCGGTGGTGTCGCGTCAGCTGGTCCCGCCGCGCGAGGATCCCGTGCTCAACGCGGACCGTCGCGCCAAGGTCCCGACGATGCTGGCACTGGTGCTGCTGAATGTGGTTTCCGCCGGCCTGGCAGCGTGGACCGTGGTGGGCCTGAAGGCGGACGTAGTCGCCCGGCAAGTGGACCCTGAGCTCGCGGCGGCGAGCGCCGCCGTGATCGCGGTCCTGGGCGTGTTCGCCGTTCTGCGTGCGCTCGTCGGCGTCATCACTCTGCTGAAGCTGATCCGGCCCCGCTCGGAGGGCTCGTGGACCGAACTGCCCGTGCTGGACCGGAAGATCGCGTTCAGCAGCAGCTACCGCGCGGTGCTGACGGGGCACGTCCGGCTTCCCGACGGCAGTGTGGCCGCCTTCCGCACGTCGAAGATCTTCGTCTCCCTGGCGCTGGACGTTGCCGCCTCAGATCGCCTGTGGACGCTCGGCCCTGCTCGGCTCGGCGTGGTGACCGTCGGCGTGCCCGGTTACCCCGTAATCGGCGTCGCGCGTTTCCGGCCCGTTCCGAATCCGGCGCCCGCACCCTCCGCCCAAGCGGTCAGCCACTGAGCAACGACATGGCGGAGGAGCGCCCATGCCCACGTGGGAGCCGGATCCAACCGCCCCGGCCGGACAGCTGCCGGTGATCAGCAAGGCCTTCGACGGAGCGCTGCGCGGGCGCCCGGCCGCCTGATCGTCGGCGGGGTCCGCGCGGCGTAGGTCGCCGCGGTGGTGGTGGCCAACCACCACCTCGACATCGCCACCACCAGAACGCTCTGGACCGCCGGCCGCCGAGCCGGCCTACCCGGTCACGTCTGGATCGGCACCATTCGCGCTCACACCTCCGGCCCCCTGCCCGACCACGACCACGCGTAACCCGGATCCTCAGACGCCAAACTCGCCTCGCCGAGCTCCAGGGGCGCGAACGTATCCACCATCACCGCCGTCTCGTCGAAGAACTCCGCGCCGATCGACGCCTCCGCCGCGCCCGGCTGGGGGCCGTGGGTGAAGCCCGACGGGTGCAGCGACAGGGAGCCGATGCCGATGCCCGAGCCGCGGCGGGCTTCGTAGTTGCCGCGGACGTAGAACATGAGCTCGTCGGAGTCGACGTTGGCGTGGTTGTACGGCACGGGGATCGAGTTCTCGTGGTAGTCGACCTTGCGCGGGCAGAACGAGCACACCACGAAGTTCGGCCCCTCGAACGTCTGGTGCACCGGCGGCGGCTGGTGCACGCGGCCGGTGATGGGCTCGAAGTCGTCGATGTTGAAGGCCCACGGGTACAGGCAGCCGTCCCAGCCGACGACGTCGAAGGGGTGCGTCGCGTACGTGTACCGGGTGAGGCCGGCGCGGTGGCGGACGAGCACGTCGACATCCGAACCCTCCACAACCAGCGGTGAGACGGGCCCACGAATGTCCCGCTCGCAGTACGGCGAGTGCTCCAGGAACTGCCCCTTCGCCGACAGGTAGCGCTTCGGCGGGCCGATGTGCCCGCGCGCCTCCAGCACGTAGAGGCGCACTTCGCCCTGCGGCACCACGCGGTAGGTGCACGAGGTCGGGATCACCACGTAGTCGCCGTCCGCGGCCGCCAGCGTGCCGTAGATCGTCTCGAAGACGGCGGACCCGCCCTGGACGTAGAAGAGCTCGTCGCCGGCGGCGTTGCGGTACAGCGGCGAAGGGGCGGTGGCGACGACGAAGCCGATGGTCACGTCCGCGTTGCCGAAGAGGCGCCGGCGGTCCGTGACGGCGTCGGCGGAGGCGCCGAACTTCAGCTCGGGCGTCTTGAAGTGGCGGGGCTTGAGCGGGTGGTTGGGCGTGAGCGCGCCACGGTCGTCGGGTACGGCCACGGCGTCGACGATCGCTGTCGGGAGGCCGCGGTGGTACAGCAGCGCGGAGTCGGCGGAGAAGCCCTCGACGCCCATCAGCTCCTCGGCGTAGAGGCCACCGTCGGGCTTGCGGAAGGCCGTGTGCCGCTTGTGGGGGATCTCGCCTACTCGCCGGTAGAAGGGCATGGTGGCGCCTCCAAAAGTGTCCGCAGAACGAACGATTTTGTCCTGATGCCGTACGCTACTAGCGTGTCAGTCGTGTCAAGCGCTGTGGAACTCACGCCCCCCGGCCCCCGTGGAATTCCGCCCCTGTTCGCGCGGCTCGTCGACGACTCGGCGCTCTTTCCGCCCGCGGACGCGGCCATGCCCGAAGCGCTGCGTGCGCACTACGAGTCGCGGGCGGGTGAACACGCCGGTGTACTGGGCGTTTTCCTCTGCCAGGCGTCCCGGCTGCCGGAGCTGATCACCGAGTTGATCAAGGTGAAGCCGAAGGAACCGTTGCCGCTTTCCTTGATCATCGACACCGGGCTCGGCGGTGTGCCGAAGGCGATTTCGATCGTCGAATCCCGCAGTGAGCTGCTGTCGCTGCGGATGGTCGAGATGCCGGCGCCGTCGGACGTCGACGAGGTGTGGCTCGAGCGCGTGTCGGAGTTCGTGCCCGAGGACGTGATCCGCGTCGTGGAGCCGCGGCGCGGTGTCGGCTGGCTCGACGGCGTGCGCAAGGTGATCGAGCACGGCAGCTGGCCGAAGATCCGCTGCGGCGGCCCGGCGGGGGAGAACTTCCCCAGCGTCGACGAGGTGGCCGACTTCCTGTCGGTGGTCAGCGGCGCGCCCGGCGCGTCGTTCAAGGCCACCAACAGCCTGCACCGCGCGGTGCGCCACACCGACCCGGACACGGGCTTCACGCACCACGGTTTCCTCAACCTGATCGTCGCGTCGGCCCGCTGCCTTTCCGGTGGCGACGTGCGTGCGGCGCTGGAGGTCACCGACGGCCAGGCGCTGGCCGACGAGGCCCGCGCGCTGTCGGAGCCGGCCGCGAAGGCCGTGCGGGAGCTCTTCGCGTCGTACGCGGCGGCGTCGTTCGCCGAGCCGGTGGCCGACCTGGGTGAGCTCGAGCTGCTGTGAACAGGGAGGGGTCGCTGACCCTCGACCGCGGCCTGGCGCTGCTGCAGGCGGTGGCCGACGCGGGCGAGGAGGCGGCGACCATCTCCGAGCTGGCCGTGACGATCGGCGCGAGCCGCGCGGCCGTCTACCGGCTGCTGGTGCCGCTGTCCGAACGCGGCCTGATCTGGCGCGACGGCACGAAGGTGCGCCTCGGCGTCGGCCTGCTGCGGTTGGCCGGGCAGGTGCTGCCGCAGCTGCGGGAGGCCGCGCGGCCGGTGCTGCGCGAGCTGGCGGAGAAGGTCGGGGCCACGGCGCACCTCACGGTGGCGCAGGGCGATCAGGCGCAGGCCGTCGCGGTGGTGGAGCCGTCGTGGACGAACTACCACGTGGCCTACCGCGTGGGCACGCGTCATCCGCTCAGCGCGGGCGCGGCGGGCCGGGCGATGGCGCTGCGGCCCTCCGGTGTCGGCTGGGTTGCCTCCACGGGCGAGCTGGAGGCCGGCGCCTCGGGTGTGGCCGCGCCGGTGCGCGGGGTGCCAGGGCTGCGGGCGAGCGTGGGGGTGGTTTCGCTGGAGCCGCTGGACGCCGAGACGGTCGGCCCCCAGGTCGTCGCCGCGGCCGCGAAACTCACCGAGGTGCTCAGAACCGACGCGTAGTTGCACTTGGTCTGGGCGGCTCGCCGCGGAGCCGTCGCGGAGGCGCCCAGGTGAACGTTTCCGAATGAGGCTCGGCGAGCTGCGCGTGGGGCCGGACCGGCGTACGAGTCGTGGTGGCTCACGGGCCACAGCCGATCCTCGTGGGACCGTACGCCTGGCGGGACCGGACGCTCAACGGCGCGCGGCCGCCAGCAGCGGCCGCACCATCGTGAGCAGCAGGGCCAGGTCCACGGAGAACACCAGCCGCTCGAACAGTCCCAGCGTCACTTCCTGCTGCGCGGGGCCGGTGATGAGCGTGAAGACGAAGCCGCCGAGCACGATGAACACGCTGGCGAAGCTCGCGGCGGCCAGGCCGCGGATCGTGGTGCGCCTCGGTTCCCAAGGGCAGCTGGCGTTGCTGCGCCGGGTGAGCAGCCAGGCGGCGGCGGGCAGCGCGAGGAACGCGGTGAGCGCCGCGGCGTTGTGGAGCTGGCCGTCGAAGCTGCGGGCCTGGCCGTCGGGGTCGACGGGGACGGTCGCGCAGATCGTGAGGCCCGCGCACCACACGCCGAGCAGCACGACGACCGCGGGCGAACGCCGGGCCTTCACCAGCCCGGCCAGCAGCGCGACGGAACCGAGCGCCAGCGCGAAGCACATCGCGCTGAACAGCGGCGCGGCCGAGCGCCCGCCGAGGTGGCCGTAGACGTACTCCGACAGCGTCTGCCACACCGGGCTGACCTGCGCCGACAACCGCAGGTGCAGGTCAGCCGCGATGGCCACCGCGAGCGCCATGCCGGCCAGCGCGAGCCGGCCGTGCACGGGGGACACGGCGGCAGGCACAGCCTTCGACATGGAGCCCTCCTCGGTGGTCATGGCGGAGGGCAAGGCTTGCCGCGGCAACGCGGGTTCACCTTGCCCTCATCCACTGGTTCCGAAGAGGTTATCTCGTGTTCCTGTGAAGTCTCTGTGGTCGCGAACCTCAGAAAGTCAGCTGGACCAGCGCGAACGCGGCGAATCCGGCGAACAGGAACCCAGCCGTGCGCTGGATCAGCTTCGGGCGGATGCGGCTGCGGATCTTCGCGCCGATGAACACCGCGAGCCCGGCCACGGACACCAGCGCGACGAACGCGCCGAGCCCGACCGCGAACGGGTTGCCCAGCCGTGCGACGAGGCCCGCCGTCGCGAGCTGCGACGCGTCGCCCCACTCGGCGGCGAAGAGCACGCCGAACGACGTGAGCGCGGAGCGCACGAAGGTGGCGGGGCCGACGCCGGACCGCGAAGCGCTGTCGCCTGCTTCGTCGGCTTCGCTGAATCCCTCGCGCAGGAGCATGTAGGCGCCGATACCGAACATCGCGGCCACCAGCAGTGAAACCACGGTTTCCGGAAGAAGCGTGAGCACGTGGCCGAAGGCCGCGGCTATGACACACTGGATGGCGAATGCCACACACACCCCGGCGAATACCGGCCCCGCGCGGAAACGCGTTGTCAGCACCAGCGTCGCGACCAGGGTCTTGTCGGGCAGTTCCACTGCCAGGACCAGGCCGAACGCGCTGATGAGGGCGATGATTGCGGGAGACATGAGTTGGCGGACACCCCTTTCACTTCAACGATAAAGGAGGCGTTCAGAAAGCCGCAAGCTGATGGGTTTTGCGAATTGCCCCGTGCGGTTCGTTGAATAGCTTTCGCCGGAGTTCCTGATTAATTTTTTCGGTGTGCCGAAATTTCTTTTCCGGATACGGTACGGTGCGGGTCATGCCTGCTGACCACGTGCTCGTGACCACCACCGTCGCCGAGGAATCGATCGCTCGGAACCTCGCCGCGAGCACGGTCGAGGCGGGGCTCGCCGCTTGCGCTCAGGTTGTGGGCCCGATCACGAGCGTCTACCGCTGGGAGGGCAAGGTGTGCACCGACAGCGAGTGGCGCGTCGAGTGCAAGACGGCGGCGGACCGGGCGGGTGCGCTGGAGGAGTTCCTGAACGTGCGCCACACCTACGACCTGCCGGAGATCGTCGTGACTCCGATCGTCGGCGGGAGCCCGCGGTACCTGTCGTGGCTGGTGGAGCAGACCCGATAGTTTCCGGTTTGCGGGTTCCGGCACCGTCCAGCACCTTCAGTACACAGTGGATGGATGTGCGGTGTGCCTCTGACGTGCGCGTTTCCCGGGTTCAGGACGTAGGTCCCTCGCAATTCGGGACGTGTTGAACTGGTCGGTCCCGCGCCCGCGGAGTTAGCTCGAAGACGTGGATGTCCTTGAGCTCGCGCGGTGGCAGTTCGGCATCACCACCGTGTACCACTTCCTGATGGTCCCGCTGACCATCGGACTTTCGGTGCTCGTCGCGGGGATGCAGACCGCGTGGGTGCGCACGGGTAACGAGCGCTACTTCAAGATGACCAAGTTCTGGGGCAAGCTGCTCCTGGTCAACTTCGCCATGGGGGTGGTGACCGGGATCGTCCAGGAGTTCCAGTTCGGGATGACCTGGAGCGCGTACTCCCGCTTCGTCGGCGACGTGTTCGGCGCGCCGCTGGCGATGGAGGGGCTCGTCGCGTTTTTCGTGGAGTCGACCTTCCTCGGCCTGTGGATCTTCGGGTGGGACCGGCTGCCGAAGCGGGTGCACCTGGCGTGCGCCTGGGCGTTCTCGCTGGCGACGATGGCCTCGGCCTACTTCATCCTGGCCGCGAACTCGTGGATGCAGCACCCGGTGGGTGTGGAGTTCGTGGACGGCAAGCCGACGATGAACTCGATCTTCGCGGTGCTGACCAACAACACGGCGCTGGCGGCGATCCCGCACACGCTGGCCGGGTCGTTCTCGGTGGCGGCGGCGTTCCTCGTCGGGGTGGCGGGCTGGCACCTTTGGCGGCGGCGTTCCTCGTCGGACTCGGACGCCGGCGTGCACCGGGACGTCTGGCGGGCGTCGTTGCGGCTCGGTTCGTGGGTCGGGATCGCGGCGTTCGCGGTGCTGGCCATCACGGGCGACACGCAGGGCAAGCTGATGTTCCAGCAGCAGCCGATGAAGATGGCGTCGGCCGAAGCGTTGTGCCACACGGAAAAGCCGGCGAGCTTCTCGATCCTCGCGATCGGTGACGTGGCGGGGGCCAACTGCGAGGACGTGAAGACGTTCACCGTGCCGGCGCTGCTGTCGTTCCTGGCGCACAACGACTTTTCCACCGAGGTGCCGGGTGTGGAAAACCTGATCGGTCAGTACCAGGCGAAGTACGGCACGAACTACCCGAACGACCCGGACCTGGGCCCGCTGGCCGGTCAGCCGATCGACTACGTGCCCAACCTGCCGGTGACGTACTGGGGCTTCCGCGCCATGATCGGCTTCGGCGCGATCGGGGCGGGGATCGGCCTGCTGGCGCTGTGGCTCACGCGCCGCGGCCGGATCCCGGGCGGCCGCTGGTTCCCGTTGCTGCTGGTGGCGGGCATCGCGACGCCGTTCATCGGCAACAGCGCCGGCTGGATCTTCACGGAGATGGGGCGTCAGCCGTTCGTGGTCGCGCCCAACCCGACCGGGGTCGACGGCATGTGGATGTTCACGGCCGAGGCGGTGTCGAAGCTCTCGGTGGGTGAGGTGTGGACGTCGCTGATCTCGCTCACGGTGCTCTACCTGGGGTTGGGCGTGGTGGAGCTGTTCCTGATGCGCAAGTACATCCGGGGTGGGATCGAAGGGGTCCTGCCACCGCCTGTCCACGGTGAGGAGTCGGGTTCGGATGGCGACGCCCTCTCGTTCGCGTACTGAGATATCGGGACCTGTGATGGTGGATCGAACCCAGCGTGGTCGGGTGACCACCCGCGAGAGTTACCCACAGGCCTTCTGTGGACAACTCGATGGGTTGTGGATAACTCAGGGTCGCTGTGGGTTCGGGCACTGCGGGTTCGAGCGCTGTGGATTCGAGCGCTGTGGGTTCGGGCGCTGTGGAGGTGAGCGATGACGACGCTGCAGCTGGTGTGGTTCGGGATCATCGCGCTGTTCTGGCTCGGGTACCTGTTCCTCGAGGGGTTCGACTTCGGCGTCGGGATGCTGCTGCCGGTGCTGGGGCGCGACAACACCGAGCGGCGCGTGCTGGTCAACACCATCGGCCCGGTGTGGGACGGCAACGAGGTGTGGCTGATCGTCGCCGCGGGTGCCACGTTCGCGGCGTTCCCGAGCTGGTACGCGACGTTGTTCTCCGCTGCCTACCTGCCGTTGCTGCTCGTGCTGCTGGCGCTGATCGGGCGCGGGGTGGCGTTCGAGTACCGCGGCAAGGTCGACTCCGAGCGCTGGCGGCGCACGTGGGACCGCGTGATCATGGTCGGCTCGTGGATCCCGCCGCTGGGCGTCGGGCTGCTGCTCGCGACGACCGTGCTCGGCCTGCCGCTCGACGCCGCCGGCAACCGCGTCGGCTCGCCGTTCGAGGCGGTGCGGTGGGACACGCTGCTGGGTGCGCTCGCCGTGGTCGGGTTCGCGCTGGTGCACGGTGCGGCGTTCCTGGCGCTGAAGACGTCCGGCGAGGTGCGGGAGCGGGCGCGGGTGCTGGCGTTGCGGCTGCTGCCGGTGGCGTTGCTGCCGCTGGTCGCGTTCCTCGTGGTGGTGCAGGTGCGCGCGGGGCAGGGGTGGACGTGGTTCGCGCTTGTGGTCAGCGTGCTTGCCGCAATCGTCGCGTGGCTGCGGTTGCGCGCCGACCGTGACGGACAGGCGTTCGCCGCGCTCGGCGTGGTGATCGTGGCGGCCGTGGTCACTATGTTCGGGGCGCTGTACCCGAATGTGCTGCCGTCGACCGGGGATCCGGCCAATTCGCTGACGATCGCGCAGGCTGCCGCGAGCCCGTACGCGCTGAAGGTGATCACGTGGGTCGCGGCGTTCGGTGCGCCGGCTGTGCTCGCCTACCAAGGTTGGACCTACTGGGTTTTCCGCAAGCGCATCGGCGTCCAGCACATCCCGGCGGTGCACGCACCGTGATCACGCTTCCCGGCCGTGCCACCCTTTCCGCCCCGAGGTCCACAGTGGACCAGGTGCGGCCGGGCAAGGGGCCGCTCGGCGCGCTCTCGGCTCTCGGGCCGGCCGCGCGCCGGGCGCTGCTCCTGGTGGCGGTGCTGTCGTTCGTCAACGCCGCTTTCCTTGTCGCGCAGGCCTTTCTGCTCGCCGACGTGCTGGCGGCCATCGTCTCCACGGGGATCGGGGGCCGCACCGCTCAGCTGGCCGCCCTGTTCGCGCTCGTCGCGGGCCGGGCCCTGGCCGGCTGGGCGGTGCGGGTGGTCTCGGCCCGCGCCGCGGCGACGGCGCAGCAGGACCTGCGCGCCCGCGTCGTTTCCCACGCCCTGCGGCTGGGCCCGGAGTGGCTCGCGCGCCGCGGCGACGGCTCGCTGACCGAACTGGTCACCCGCGGGCTCGACGCGCTCGACGCGTACTTCCGCGAGTACCTCCCCGCGCTGGTCACGGCCTTCGTCGTCCCGCTCGCGGCCGGCGCGGCGATCCTGTGGGCGGACTGGCCGTCGGCGGTGATCGTCGTGCTGACGGTTCCGCTGCTGCCGCTGTTCGCCGTGCTGGTCGGCAAGTTCACCGCCGACCGGGTCGCCGGCGCGACCGACGCCGTGCACCGCATGTCCGGGCTGCTCTTGGAATTGGTGCGTGCCCTGCCGGTCCTCACGGCCTTCCGCCGGGCGGACGCGCAGTCCGCGACCGTCGCGCGCGTTTCGGAACGCCACCGGCGCGCCACGCTGAGGACGCTGCGGGTCGCCTTCTCGTCGGCCTTCGTGCTCGAGTTGGTCGCGACGTTGTCCGTGGCGTTGGTCGCCGTGGTGATCGGCGTGCGGCTGGTGTCGGGGTCGTTGCCGCTCGCCATCGGCCTGGGCGTGCTGATCCTGGTGCCCGAGTGCTACCAGCCGCTGCGCGCGGTGGGCGCGGCCTTCCACGCCAGCGAGGACGGCGTCGAGGCCGTCCGCCGCGTCGGCGACGTGCTGTCCACACCCGCCCCGAAGTTCGGCACGCGGGTTCCGCCCTGTGGACAACTCACTGTGTCGAACCTTCGCGTGGCCCGCCGCAACGGCTTCGCCCCCGACGGCTCGTCGTTCTCCGTGGGCCGCGGCCAAACCGTCTGGCTGCGCGCCTCGAGCGGCGGCGGCAAGTCGACCACGCTGGCCGCGCTCCTGGGCTTCGTCCCGACCTACGACGGCTCCATCACCATCGGCGGGGTCCCGCTGCCCGAGGTGGACGTGGACCGGTGGCGGGCGGATGTCGCGTGGGTGCCGCAATCGCCGGTGTTCAGCGGGGGGACGGTCCGCGAGGAAGTGTCGGGTTCCGGCGGCGCTGGTGTTGCGGGTGCGGCTGGCGGCGTCGGTTCGGCTGCCGCCGGCTCGACCAGCGCCTTCGACGGGACCGGTGCGGGCGGTTCTGTTGGTTTCGGCGCGGCAAGGGACGTCGTCGTTGCTGGAAGCGCTGGTGTTGCGGACTCGGCTCTTGGCGGCGGGTCGGCCGGCATTGGCGGTGCGGCTTCTGTTGTCGATGGCGCTGGTGTGGGCGCCACCGGCGGGTTGGCCGCGCTCGGCGGTGGTTCGACTGGTGCATGTGGCTCGGCCGCTGCGGGGGCCGGTGTGGGCGGATTGGCTGAGTTTGACGCGGCAGCGGACGTCGTCGTTGCTGGAAGCGCTGGTGTTGCGGACTCGGCTCTTGGCGGCGGGTCGGCCGACATTGGCGGTGCGGCTTCTACTGTCGTTGGCGCTGGTGTGGGCGCCACCGGTGGGTTGGCCGCGCTCGGCGGTGGTTCGACTGGGGCCGGGGGCTCGGCCGCGGCGGGGGCCGTGGGGGCCGGGGTGGTCACCGAAGTGCTCGCGGAGCTCGGGTTGGCGGGGTTGGAGGAGCGGCCCGTCGAGCAGTTGTCATTGGGGCAGCGGCAGCGGGTGGCCGTGGCGAGGGCGTTGGTGAAGGTGCGCGCGGGGGCGTGGCTGTTGTTGCTCGACGAGCCCACCGCGCACCTCGACGAGGTCAACGCGCGGCGCGTGCTGCACGCGGTCGAGCGGGCCGTGGCCGGTGGGGCGGCGGCGGTGGTCGCGGCGCACGAGCGGGCGGCGGCGGTGGCGGTGGGGGACGAGAAGCCGTCGGCTGGAGCCACGTCCCAGCGAGGCGAGGGCGCGGGGCGAGCGTTGCCGTGGCGGTTGTTGCTGGACCGGCGGCTGGTGGCGGGGGCCGTGTTGGGAGCGGTGGCGTTGCTCGCGGGCGTGGCGCTGACGGCGACCTCCGGGTGGCTCATCGCGAAAGCGTCGTTGCAGCCGCCGATTCTGACGTTGACCGTCGCGGTGGTGGGGGTGCGGGCGTTCGGGCTGGGGCGCGCGGCGTTGCGGTACGCGGAGCGGCTGGTCACGCACGACGCGGCGTTCCGCATCGCCGGGCGGTTGCGGGTTCGGTTGTGGGATGCGCTCGTGCGGCTCGGGCCGGCGCGGGCGTTGGCCGCGGGTGAGGGGCAGCGCCGTCTCGTCACGGACGTCGACACGGTCCGCGATCTGCTGCCGCGCGTGGTGTCGCCGCCGGTGGTGGTCGGCCTGGTGGCGGTGGGGGCGGTCGCGGTGCAGACGGTGGTTCTGCCGGCGGCCGGGGCGCTGCTCGCCGCGGCCGTGCTGATCAGCCTTGCCGCGCCGCGGCTTGCGCTGTTCGCCGAACGGCGGGCGACGGCCGTGCTGGCCGCCGGGCGGCGTGACGTCGCCGCGCGGGTGCTCGTGCTCTTCACCTCGGCGGGTGAGCTGCTCGCCTACGGCACCGCCGCGGCCCGCCGTCGTGCGCTGCTGGCCACCGACGCGCAGCTGACAGCCGCCACGCGCCGCCAAGCGTTCGGCAGTGGCGCGGCCGACGCGCTCATCGTGCTGGCGACCGGTGCCGCCGCCGTGGGGAGCGCGATGCTCGCCGCGCCGGCGGTCGCCGCGGGGGCGTTGGCGGGGGTGATGACGCCGCTGCTGGCGCTGGTTCCCTTGGCGCTGGCCGAAGTCCTGTCATTGCTCACCCCTGTCGCCACGCATTGGGACACGCTTCGCGCTGCCCGCGTTCGCCTGGGTGACATCGAGGCCTCGGCCGCCGCACCGACGCCCGCCGAGGCCGGGTCCGCGGTCCGGTTGCGTGGCGCGGACTTCGGCTGGCCCGGCGGTGAGACCGTGCTGCACGACGTGACGCTTGACGTCGAGCCCGGCACCTACCTCGCCGTCGTCGGGCCGAGTGGCGCGGGGAAGTCGACGCTGGTGGCCGCGTTGCTGGGGTTCCTGCAGCCGCGGGCGGGCGAGGCGACGGTGCCCGGGCGGGTGTCGTGGGCGCCGCAGGAGCCGATGCTGGTGTCGACGAGCGTCGCGGAAAACCTCCGGCTCGCCGACCCCCACGCGACCGACGACGACGTGCGGCGCGCCCTCGACCTCGCGCAGCTGCCCGAACTCGACGCGGCAACCGTGCTCGACAGCGCCGGCACCGGGCTTTCCGGCGGGCAGGCCCAGCGGGTGGCGCTCGCCCGGGCGCTGCTGGCCGCGCCGTCGGCCGACCTCGTATTGCTCGACGAGCCCACCGCCCACCTCGACGAACGGACCGCTCGCACCCTGCGCGCCACGCTGCGTGCGCAACTCGCCGACCGCACGGTCGTGCACGTGACCCACAACCTCGACGAGCAGCTCGACGCCGACGTGGTCTTCGAGGTCCGCGGCGGCCGGGTCGTGGTGCGGCAAGCGGTGCCGGCGGCCGCGAGGGGTGATTGGTGACGGTCACGATTCCGGATCCGGGGCGCAAGCACGCGCTAGGGTCGGGGTTGCTCATGGACCCGACACTTGCCGCGCGGGCGTTGTCCGCCGCCACCGAGATCACCAGCACCGCGCTGTCCGGCGACGATCCGGAAGCCGTGCTGGACACCGTCGTGATCCGTGCCGCCGAGCTGGCCGACGCCGACCTCGGGCTGGCCATGGTCAGCGCCGACGACGGGCACGTGGTGGTCGAGGCCGCCGTCGACACCAGCGGCACCGGCCGCGCGCTGCAGGGCCTGACCTTGCCCGCCGACTCCGCCGCCGGGCGCGTCGCCCGCGGGGGCGAGCCGGTGGTCAGCGACAACTTCGTGGTCGACCCGCGCACCGCGCCGTTCGTGCCCGACGAGCTGCGTGGCTTCGGGCCCTTCGCCGCCGCCCCCTTCGGCTCCGGTGGACGGGTTCTGGGCGCGCTCACTGTCTACCGCCTGCAGGGCCGCGAACCGTTTTCCGCGGGCACCGTGGAGATGCTCGTCGCGTTCGCCGCACAGGCCGGCGTGGTGCTCGCCCTCGCCGAAGGCGCCAACGCCCGCCACCGCGTGACGCTCTACCAAGAGCGCGAACGCATCGCCCGCGAGCTGCACGACGTGATCGTGCAACGCCTCTACGGCGCCGGCATGCAGCTGGACCGCGTGCGCCGCAACATGCGCAAGCGCTTCGCCCAAGCCGACGGCGCGCGCCTGTCCGACGCGATCGACCAGCTCGACCAGACCATCGAGGAAATCCGCGGCACCGTGCGAGCCCTGCGCTCACCCGAACCCCGACACGACACCGGCACGCCGACCGACCTCGCCGAGTCCGCCCGGGGCGAAGTCCGCATCGCCGGCGAGCTCCTCGGCTACCCGCCGACGCTCGAGCTCTCCGGCGAGTTCGCCGACATCCCGGCCGAACGCGCCGACCACATCCGCGCGGCATTGCGCGAGGCACTGTCCAATGTGGTCCGCCACTCCGGCGCGAGCGAGACGCGCGTGACCCTGACCCGCGACCGCGACGGCGTGAAACTCCGCGTGCGCGACAACGGATCCGGCGTCCCCCAAGGCGTCGCCACCCGGGGCCTGCGCCACCTCGCCGAACGCGCCGACGCCGCCGGCGGGAAGTTCTTCATCAACTCCTCACCGAGCCTCGGCACGCTCGTCGCTTTTGATCTCCCTCTGGACTAGTCGCACGTGCGCGACCGTCACCCACAGCGCTGATCCGGCTTCAGCCTTCACGCGTCATGTGAGCCGCTCCTTCCTCTCCGACGGGCACGTACGGCTTCCCGTTTCGACACCGACCGACATCGTCAAATACCCCAGGACGCGTGCCTGGCACTGTGCGGCATGGCTCGCTTTCTCCTGGTGACGATTCTACCGGGAAATCGAACATCCATTCGACTCACGATGGGGTGAATCCGGAGGAGCCTTGCCGAATCGCCCGTGGCCGACCGTGATTTCCCGCGCGTGAGAAGCCTCCGATCGGCCTAGCGGATTTCCGTCAGGCGGTACACGGCGATCACGCGAAAATCGACACGCCGATCTTGTCGGTGCCGGCTGTTAGGGTCGCCACGAACAGTCACGAGGGGGTCGCAGGATGTGGGAGGCAGTGGCGGCGGAGGTCGTCAAGGCGATGGCGGTAACCGCGCTCGGCGGGTTGAAACAGGTGGTGTCGCGCAAGCTCGAGCTGCGGCGTGGCGCCGCCGATGTCCAGGCGATCCTGGCCGACGAGGCCCGCGCTGTGGCGGCGATCGGTGAGCTGCTCGCCTCCGATCGCGAGTTCGCCGAGCAGCTCGAGGCACTGCTGCCCCGGCCCGACGGCACGGCGCACGGCAGCGATTTCCCCGCGTCCGCCGAGCCGTTCGTGAACCGCGTCGGCGAGCGCGCCCAGGTCGCCGCGCCCGGCGCCCGCCTCTTCACCGGACCTCGGGGTGCGGGCAAAACGGCTCTGCTCAGCCGGCTCGCCGTCGATCTCCGCGAGCGGTACCCGACCCAGGTCTACGTCGACCTCGCCGACTACCGGTCCGGTTCGCTCGTCCGCCGGCCCGAGGTGGCCGCGCACGTGCTGCGCACCCTCGGCGTCGGCACCGACCTCATCGCCACGGACACACCTCAGCTGTGGGCGCAGTACCGCGCGGCCACGGCCCGCAGGAGGTTCCTGCTTGCGCTCGACAACGCCGAAGCGGCCACCGACCTGCACGACCTCATTCCGCCGTCGCCGCAGAGCATCGTGCTCGTGAGCGCGATCAAGGCCGGTGACGACCTGCGCCGGGAGTTCCCCGCTCCGCCGATCGAGCTCGGCCGCCTCGCCGAACAGGACGCGCTCGATCTGCTCGGGCGCCTGTCCCACCCCGACGTGGTCGCGGCCGAGCTGCCCGCCGCGCGCGAGCTCGTGGACCTCTGCGACCACCTGCCGTTCGCCGTGCGGCTCGCGGCGGTGCGCGTCGCGCGGCGGATGACCCGGGGCCCAGGCGCGGTTTCCTCGGTGCTGCAAGGCTTTCGCGCGACGGGCAAGCTCGGCGGCGAGGACGTGATCGCCGCGGCGTTCGAGGAGTCCTTCGCCGAGCTCACACCGGAAGCGGCAGAGCTGTGCTCGCTGCTCGCCGCGCATCCAGGACCCGATTTCACCGCCGCCAGCGCGAAGGCGGTGCTCGGCCGCTCGCCCGAAGACGGCCTCGACGAGCTCGCGGACGCCGGGTTCCTCACGCACACAGGACCGTCGCGCCTGCGGCTCTACCACCTCGTGAGGGAGGGTGCGCGACGTCGGGGCACGGCCGACGTGGCGGTGGACCGGGCGCTCGGCTTCTTCTGCGACCAGGCTGTGGCAGCGGACCTCGCGCACGGTGAAGACCGGCTGCGCCTGTACGAACCGAGGCCCGAGGCTCGCGGTGAGTTCGAGGGCCTGCGCCCGCTCGACTGGGTCGAAGCCGCGCGCGAGACCTACGGCGCGCTCGCTCGTCAGGCGTACGAGCGCGGCCGTGATGTGGAACTGGGCCAGATCTGCGGTGCACTCGAAGTGCTCATGCTCAACCGCGGCCACCACCGGCTCTCGATCGAGATCAACAACTGGGGCATCCGCGGCGCGCGCCGGCTCGGGGACCGGTCGTTGCTCACCCGGATCCTCAGCCAGCAGGGTCGTGCCTACTTCCTGCTGCACGAGTTCCCGGCGGCGAAACCGTTGCTCGACGAAGCGCTCACCCTCGCCCGCGAGCTCGCGCGGCCCGACCTGCTGTCGTCGGTGCTGGAGTTCTGCGGGCGGTTCCGCGAGGAGGAGGCCCGGCAGTACGCCCGACCCGGCGGGCTGCTGGCCGAGGCGGAAAGCCTGCTGGCCGAAGCGGTCCGCCTCGACCGCAGCGCCGGGCCAGGCGCGAGCCGCAGCCTCGGCATCCACACCCGGATGCTGGCCAACGTGCTCATCACCCGCGGGCGGGCCGGCGAAGCGTTCGCGTTGCTCGACGAATCGGCTAGGCACACGACCGGCGACCGCAACCAGTCGCGGATCCTGCTGGTGCGGGCCAAAGCTTTCACGCTCACGGGCCACAACGACGCGGCGGCCCAGGCGTTGGCCGAGGCCTGGCAGCGGGCGAACGCGTCGGGCGCCACGCAGTACGCCGCCGAGCTCGACACGGCGTTCGCCACCCTCGCCGAGGCCCGCGGCGACCTCCCGGCCGCACTCGAAGCGTGGCGACGCGCGTGGCAGGTCTACTTCGCCGCGGGGCATCCTCGTCAGGCTGAGTTGGCTGCGAGGTTCAAGGCTGTTGAAGAGCGGATGCGGCGGCGCCGTTGAGCGGCAGCCCCGAAGCGATCCGGACGCAGGCGTAAGCGGCCAGCAGCACGGGGTCGAGGTCGACAGTCCGCGTGCGGGTCGCGCACACGCGGTGCCGTGTTCAGGGGCGTTGACGAGCGGATACCACGACGCCGTTGAGATCTCCGGTGAGCGGACGGTCCGGAAGCGATCCGGACGTAGGCGACGGCGGTCAGCAGAACGGGGTCGAGGTCGACAGTCCGCGTGCGGGTCGCGCACACACGGTGCCGCGTTCAAGGCCGTTGACGAGCGGATACCGCGACGCCGTTGAGATCTCCGGTGAGCGGCCGGCCTGAAGCGATCCGGACGTAGGCGTAAGCGGCCAGCAGCACGGCGTCGACGTCAGCCGTCAGCTCGTGGGTCACCCCGGCCCGATCCCGCACGAGGCAGCCGCCGGTGGTCGGGGTGGCGGTGAGCCGGGCCGCGGGCCAGTGGGTGAGGAGGCCGGCCAGCCGGTCGGGTTCGTCGGTGTAGACGACGGTGGCGGCGTCGAGCCGGCGCAGCTCGGCGTCGACGGCGTGGGCGAGCACGTGCCGGTACTCGAGGTCGGGCGACTTGCCGTCGACGAGGGGAAACCGCACCAGTGCACCGGACTCGTCGACACCGGCGACGAACGCCGCCGCGTGGGTCATGATCGGTGCCGGATCCGCGACGGGCGGGAAAACCGGTTCGTCCGGCGGGTTCAGCCCGAGCAGTGAGTACAGCAGCTCGGCCGGCCGCGTCGCGCCGGTGCCGTCGACGGCGTGCGCGAGGATGGGCGCGTGGGTGCCCGGCCGGTGGCGCGTGATCGTGTCGTCGATCTGGTCGCGCAGGCCGATTTCCGTCACCAGCTTCGGCGCGCTTCGTGCCAGGGCGGCGAGCGGCGAGTCGGCGACGGTCGTCGGGGATCGCGGGGTCGTGAGCAGCACCGGTTTGTCGAGGGCGGCCGCGTACAGCGCCGCCGAGCCTTCGTCGGACAACACGCAGTCGGCGGCGAGCACGGCCGCCTGCCAGCCGCCATCGGGTGGGACGAGCGACAGCCCCGCGGCGATGGCGGGCTGCAACCAGGCCTGAACCTGCCACGGGCCGTGGGCCGCCCAGACGCCCGGGTGCAGCGTCAGCACCACGCGGTAGTCGTCGAACGGCAGGCAGGCCAGCAGCTCGACGGGCAGGTCCGGGCGCCGGCCGAAGAGCGAGCCGGGGCCCCAGGTCGACGCGAGCGTGACGACCGTGTGCCGGCGTGCGCCGAGCGCCGTGCGGTAGCGGGGGGTGCGGTGGCGGCTCACGACCATGCGGTCGAGGCAGGGGTCGCCGATGACCACGGCCCGCTCGGCGGCCGGCGGCCACGAACGGATCAGCTGCGCGCGCTGGCTTTCGTGCGAGAGCGCGATGGCTGCTGGGACCACTTTCCCGTCGTGGACCAGCTTTCCCGGATCGAGCCCGGACGTGACGCGGCTGCCCGGGTAGTACTTCTGGTAGCCGATTCCGTGTGGCACCAGCAGAATCGGGGCGTCGAGCTCGGTCAGCGCGTCGTTCTCGCTGGCCGCGATCGCGAGGTCGAAGCGCGTTTCCCTGGCCTGGTCCCAGCCGATGACCGACGGGCCGAGCCGACGCAGCGCTTCCGGCACGCCGGCGGAGAGAATGCCGGGCCGCTGCTCGTCGTGCGTGAACACGAGCTGGATCCGCCGGTCGCCGGCGACCAGCGAGACGACGTCGAGCAGGCGCGTCAGCGTGGTCAGGGTGCGCACGACGACGAGCACCTTGCGGTCGAACCCCGTCGTCAGCCAGGGGTCATACGCCGGATCGATCGGGACCTTCGGCCGAAACGACGGAGGGGGGTATGCGGTTTCGGGCATCACTTGCCGCGGCGGGCGATCCAGGCGGCGGCTTGGGTGCGGCGTTGCATGCCGAGCTTGGCGAGGACCGAGGTGACGTAGTTCTTCACCGTTTTTTCGGCCAGGAAGAGGCGTTCGGCGATTTCGCGGTTGGACATGCCCTGGCCGATGAGTTCGAGCACATCGCGCTCGCGGTCGGTGAGGGCGGCGAGGTCGTCGGTGGGCGGGTGGCGGAGCTTGTCGAGCACGCGGGCCGTGGACACGGGGTCGAGCAGCGACCGGCCGGCGGCGACCTCGCGCACGGCGTTGACCACGTCCTGGCCGCGCACCTGCTTGAGCAGGTAACCCGACGCACCCGCCATGATCGCGCCGACCATGGCTTCCTCGTCGTCGAACGCGGTGAGCATGAGGCAGGCCGGCGGGTTGGGCTTGGAGCGCAGCTCGCGGCACAGCGTGATGCCGTCGCCGTCGCCGAGCCGCACGTCGACCACGGCGACGTCCGGCTCCACGTGCATCGCGACCGCCAGCGCCTCCTCGACGCCCCCGGCCTCGGCGACCACCTCGATGTCCGCCTCGTCACCCAGGAGATCGCGCAGCCCTCGGCGCACGAGTTCGTGGTCGTCGACGAGCAGCACCTGGATCGGCATACCCCGAGGTTACGGCCTCGCGCGCCCACCGGCCGGTGCTGGTGCCCGACGACACGTCCCGGGGGATCGGGGAATTCTCGGTGAAATGGTCCGTAACGAATGGGGTGGGGCTGCGATCTATTCGCCGTGCGGAAGGTTTCGGACGCAATTTTGGAAACGTCGATATCCGTATTCGGTGACGTGGTCGGGGTGTGGTTTTGATGCGGATCGCCGTGGTCGCGGCCCTGGTGGTGGCGGTGGCGGCGTTGCTGCTGGTCGCGTTCCTGCGCCCGCCGGAGAAGGTTCCGGCGCAGCAAGTGGTGACGACGAGCAGGCCGTCCAGCCGCTGATGGGTCCAGATAATTCGTTGTCTCGCAGCCAAAGTTGCCTGATCGAGACGAAATGCGGCCGAACGGGTGGTTCGACTTCGGTATCTGACACGAATGGCCGGGCCATCGCGATCTTCCTCTCCGGTGACGGACGACGGCGCTTCCACCTGCCTCTTCCGCCGCACCTGCTCTTCTGCCATTCTGTACGGCTCGTCGCAGAACGGCGGGCCCTGTGCGGCAGCAGGTCCGAAGAACCGTTCTGCCGAGGAGACGAAGCGGTATGACCGCGCACATCGACCCGCAACGGCTTGAGCTGGTCGCGGCGCAGGCCGACAAGTGGCGAAACCGGCTGATCGACGTCAGTCACAACAACACGATGGTCGTCTTCAAGAACACGAAGACGGGCAGCCTCGACCTGACGACCGCCGACGCCGAGGCACTCACCACCCTGGCCAGCGGCGGCAAGCTCACTCTGCGGGCCCTGTTCCCCGACCCCGAGCGCCACCGGGCCGCCTGCACGAGCGCCCAGAGCGTGGCCCGTCGGATCCTGCTGTTCGAGGAAGAGCAGGGTGTGGAGGTCGGCCGCATCGCGATGGGGTTCGTGGTCACCGACCCCCAGCAGCACAAGGGGTCCAAGCCCGTGCCGACGCTGCGGGCCCCGCTGCTGTTGCGGCCGATGACGGTGAAGGCGCGAACCTCGGCGGAGAGCGATTTCACCGTCGAGCCGGGCGAGGACGTGGAGATCAACCCGGTGCTGCTGTACGTGCTCGACGAGCACTACGGCGTCGCCGTGCCGCCGGACTTCGCGGCCCACGTCGAGACCGTGCTCGCGTCCGGGGCCGGGTACAAGGAGCAGGTCGAAGCCGTCTTCGGTGAGCTCGCGGCCATCGCCTCCGCGCAGAACGTGAAGCTCACGTTGCAGAACGAAGTCGTGCTCGGCACGTTCAACTACGTCAAGCTCCCGATGGTCGAGGATCTCGCCAACGCCACCGAGCTGCTCGCGGGCCACGACCTCGTCGCCGCGATCGCCGGGTACCAGCCGGCGGCGCTCGATCTCGCCGGTGAGGCGTCCGGGTTCTCGCCGCCGCTCGTGGACGAGCTCCAGCCCGCCGACGAATTCCTCGTGCAGGACGCGGACTCCTCACAGCACCGCGCGATCATGACCGCGCTGGCCGGGCAGCACCTGTTCATCGAAGGCCCGCCGGGCACCGGCAAGAGTCAGACGATCGCCAACATCATCGCCGGAGCGGCCGCGATCGGGAAGAAGGTGCTCTTCGTCGCCGAGAAGCGTGCGGCGATCGAAGCGGTGCTGAACCGCTTGGCCGATGTGCAGCTCAACGGTCTCGTGCTCGACCTGCACCAGCAGAAGATCAGCAAGCGCGACGTCGCCAAGCAGCTCTCGGACAGCCTCGAATCCGTCACGCGGCAGCCGCCGGTGGATGCCGAACCGCTGCACGGCCGCTTGTCCGGCGCGCGGCAGCGCTTGCTGGATCAGTCGCGTGAGCTGCACAAGGTGCGTGAGCCGTGGGGGCTCAGTGCGTACGAGGTCCGCGACCGGCTGCTGTCGCTTCCTCCCGGTGACCGGGTGGCCGCCGCGTTCCGGGGCGCTCACCTGCAGGCGCTGGGCTCCACCGTGGTGCAGGGGCTCGAACAGGAACTGCGCGATTTCGTCGAGTTCGGTGGACCGCGGCTGGTGCGACGCGAAACGCCCTGGTGCAACGCCGAAGTCCGCACGACCGATGACGCCCGTCGAGTGCTGGCCGAGCTGGACCAGCTGGCCGACAAGACGCTCAAACGCGGCCAGGACGGCATGCACGCACTGCTTCGCCAGACCGGCCTCGTGCCGCCTCGTGACATCGCGGGCTGGCAGGACGTGCTCCAGCTGCTGGACCAGGTCTCGTCGAGCGTGGACGACTTCGGTCCGGACATCTTCGGCACCCATCTCGACGCGTTCTGCTACGCGACCGCCGATCGAGCTACGAGAGCCCGCTACCCGCAGCAGCTGCCGTGGCGGCAGCGGCGGGCGTTCGTCAAGGAGATCCGGGCGTTGTCTCGGCGTGGCTTGACGAAAAAGCCGGAGCTGCACGCCCGGCTCACCCAGATCGCGGGCCAGCGTGAGCAGTGGCAGGCGCTGGGTGGCCGAGATACGCGGCCCGCACAGGTCCTGGGCCTGGACCAGATGATGAAGGACTACGCCGAGCTGCGCCGCCAGCTCGCCGCGGTCGCGTTGTCGGCGAATCGCCCGGACCTCGAGAACGGCCCGGCGCCGGAGATCGAGAACCGCCTGGCCGAGTTGCGTGCCGACCAGGACACGTTGTTCCGGATGCCGACGCTGATCGGCCTGCAGGACCGGTTCCGGCAGCTCGGCCTCGGCCCGCTCGTGCAGGCGATCGCCGAACGCAAGCTGGACGCCGACGGCGCTTGGGTCGCGTTCACGCGCATCTGGTTGTCGTCGATCGAGGACGAGCTGAAGCTCACCGTGCCGGAGCTCGCGCAGTTCGTCGCCGAGCGCCAGACGCGCACGGCGGAGGAGTTCCGCGTCCAGGACGTCGAACACCGCACGACGTCGGCGGCGCGCGTGCGCCGAGCGGTGGCGCGGCAGGTCAAGGAGGCGAAGGAGCAGCACCCGGAACAGGCGACCGTGCTGAAGAAGCAGGCGAGCCTCAAGACCCGGCACATGCCGACTCGCAAGCTGGTCGAGCAGGCGTCGGACGTGCTGCTCGCGCTGCGGCCGTGCTGGGCGATGTCGCCGCTGGTCGTGAGCCGGATGTTGCCGGCAGCTCGGCTGTTCGATCTGGTCGTGTTCGACGAGGCGAGCCAGATCCGCCCGCACGACGCCATCACGTCGATCATGCGCGGCGACCGGCTGGTGGTCGCCGGTGACGAGAAACAGCTGCCGCCGTCGGCGTTCTTCGATCGAGCCGTGACCGACGACGAGGAAGACGACGACTTCTCCGGTGAGCTCTCCGATTTCGAATCGATCCTGACCGCCTTGCGGCCGGTGGTGCCCAACACCCAGATGCTCAGCTGGCACTACCGCAGTGCCGACGAACGGCTGATCGCGTTCTCCAACCGCGAGATCTACCGCAACGGCCTGGTCACCTTCCCCGGTGCTCACCAGGAAAGCCCGGTGACGTTGGAGGTCGTGGACGGCGAGGCGTCGCCGGGCCAAAACGGCTCCGCACCCGCCGAGGTGGCCCGCGTGGTCGAGCTGGTCCTGGAGCACGCGCGGCTGCGTCCCCACGAGAGCCTCGGCGTGATCACGCCCGGCATGAAGCACCAGGCCCGGGTCGAGCGAGCGCTTCGCGAAGCCCGCCGCGGACATCCGGAGCTCGAAGACTTCTTCTCGGGAGAAGTCGAGCTCGGCCGGCGGTTCTTCGTGAAGAACCTGGAAAACGTGCAGGGCGACGAACGCGACGCGATCATCCTCAGCGTTGGTGTCGCTCGCGATGCGGCGGGGAAGATCAACTACACGTCCTTCGGCATCCTCAACCAGCAGGGTAGCGAGCGCCGGCTGAACGTCGCCGTCACGCGGGCGAAGCGCCGCATGACGGTGGTGGCGTCGTTCACCGCCTCGGATCTGCGGCCGTCCGAGCGGGTGACGGGCACCGAGCTGCTGCGGCGCTACCTCGAGTTCGCAGAACGGCGGGGCTCGCTCGAAACGGTCGGCCGGCAGGTTGCCGGCGAGCTGAACGGCTTCGAGCGAGCCATCAACGTTGCGCTGACGGGCCGCGGCGTGCCGGTGTTCCCGCAGTGGGGGTTTTCGGACTACCGCATCGACTTCGCGCTGGCGCACCGCGACGACCCGGGCCGCATGGTGCTCGCCGTCGAGGCCGACGGCCACCGGTACCACAGTTCGCACAGCGCTCGGGACCGCGACCGGCTTCGGCAAACGCACCTCGAAACGCTGGGCTGGCGCTTCCACCGGTTGTGGTCGTCGGCGTGGTTCGCCGACCCCGTCGGCGAGACGGACCGGATCGTGGCGGCTTGGGAGAAGGCGATGGCCGACGCCGATGCCGCGCCAGCCGTCATCGAGCGGATCGTGCCGGTGGCGCCGGTCGTCACGGCTGCTCCGGTGAAGCGCGGACCGCGGCCCGATGTGCCACGAGGCTTGGCCATCAAGGAATACACCGAACGGCAGCTCATCGGGATCTGCCGCTGGCTCATGAGCGACGGGCTCCTGCTCGACCACGACGACCGGCTCCAGCAGGTGATGACCGAGCTCGGGTTCCGCCGGCGTGGCTCCCTCATCGTCGAGCGCTTGAGCCGGGCGATCGAGATCGCCCAGAAGCTCGCGGACAAGGAGGAGAACTGATGTTTCCGCTGGACGCCAAGACTGTCGAACGGCTCGCCGAGGTGGTCGTGGACATGGGCGGCCCGTACGAGCGCAAGGGGTATCAGCTCACCGAGCTGCTGGCCGGCGCGGGCTGGGCCGATCCGCCGGAGTACGACGGCGCGCCGCGCATCCCGTGGCTCGCGGAGCAGCTCGAGGAGCGGCGGGAGAACCGCGCGGACATCGAGCGGTTCCTTTGTCGCGTCTGCGACCCCATCGAGTACGACGAAGGCGTGGTGATCGCCGAGGAGTTCCGCGCGGTGGTCAACGAGAAGCTGGCGCCGGAG
Source organism: Amycolatopsis sp. NPDC004368 (assembly GCF_053602515.1). NCBI lineage: Bacteria > Bacillati > Actinomycetota > Actinomycetes > Pseudonocardiales > Pseudonocardiaceae > Amycolatopsis > Amycolatopsis sp. NPDC004368. Next base: position 652,654 of record NZ_JBSGDT010000001.1, read on the forward strand.
GGCCTCGTGGTGACGGTGGTGTCCGGCCGTCCGGTGGTGGGGCGCCTCGGCCCGGACGGGAAGCAGCCGACGTTCTCCGAACCGGCTGACTTCCGCGCGCGGCTGGAGAAGCTGCTGGCCGATCCGGTGACCATCGAAATGCTGATGGGGCGGCTGGAGGAGACCCGGATCTGCGAGAGCGGTGGGGCTTACACGATGGCGGTCATCGGGATCGGGAGCATCGTCGAGGGGTTGCTGTTGCAGCTGCTGTTGGAGCGGGACGAGGAACTGCGGGAGAAGGTGTACACGAACCCGCGCGACAGGAAGCCGATTCCCTGGGCAGAGAAGACGAACCTGAACCAGCTGATCGATATCGCGCACAGCCGGAAGTGGATCCAGCTCGATGCCAAGAGATTCGTGCACACTGTCAGGGATTTTCGGAACTTCGTGCATCCGCGCAAGGAATTGGCGGAACAGCCGAATTTCGACAAAGACAGCGTGATGTTGTGCTGGGCGCCGGTGCACGCGTTGCTCAATGATCTTGAGGAAAACGTACCGGCGATTTCTTGACGCAGCAATGAGCGGCCGGCGAGTGATCTCGCCGGCCGCTCATTCATGGTCGCTATTCGCAGGCGACGCCGTCGCCGTCCCGGTCGAGCTTTCGGCTGTATCCGGGTTCACCGCGGTGCAGCGGTGTCACGCCCGCAGCGCGGGCTTCAGTGCAGTTTTTGAAGGAGAGGGAAACGTCGGGATCATCGGCCGGCGGCGGGTCTTCGTGGGTCTGCGGCGGAGGCGCCGGGGCTTCCTTCTTCGTGGTCACGGGCGGGGCCGGCGGCTGCGGCGTCGGGGCGTCGATCGCGCCCTTGCACGGCGCCGCCCACAGGCCCGCGGTTGCCTGGCGTGCGGTCGTTTCCGCTGTTTGCAGGGCCGTCGACGTCGCGTCGGCGGCGAACTTGGCGTAGCCGTTCTGCAGCGCTGCCGTCGCGTAGTCACTGCCGTCCGCGAGGGCGAGCGCGACGCCGGTCGTCGTGTCCGTGGTGAGCTTGACCGCGGTGCCGGCGAGCTTGCTCGTCGCCCAGGCCAGCGTTTCCACGGCATAGCAGTTGCTCCCGGTCGCCACCGTGACGCCGAGGACGTGAACGGTCCGGTGGGTGCCGTCGCTGCCCGCGAGCTCGACGGTCGCGCCGTCCACGACCTTGTCCACCGTGTACGTGACCGGCGGCGGTGCCGACGTGGTGGTCGTGGGTGCGGTCGGCGTGGCCGCCGCGGGCGCGGCGACGGGCTGCGTCGGCGTTTGGGGGGCCTTGCCGAAAATCGCGCCCAGGACGAACAGAACAACGAACACGCCGAGCGTGGCCATCAGCCACTTCGGAAATCGCTTCCTGGGGCGCGCGGGCGCCGGGGTGGGATTCATTCGGGAATTCCTCGCTTCTGGGTGCGATGTGCTGACTGGTTCTCGTCGGGGAACCGGTCCGCGTTACGCCCGTGATGCGCAACTTTCCATCATCACCTCAACAGCCGCGGGTGTGTATCACGAAATTGTCACGGATTCGGGAATTCGGCAAAAGGGCGTCACGTTCGGCCGGGTGTGAACGATCCTCCGCGGAACCCCTCGGAAGAAAGTGCGGACTCGATGGCCGACTTGATCGAATCATTGCCGCTCACCCGCAGCGGACGGCTGCCCGGCCGCGGGATCGACTTCACGGCGATCGACGTAAAGACCACCGGCTTGGGCACGGGGCGGATCGTCGAGCTGGGCGTCGTGCGGGTGCGCGGTGACGGCGTCGTGCTGGGCGAACTGGCGACGCTCGTCGACCCGGGACGATCGCTACGGGCGGGTTGGAGCGGACCACACCGGATCACCGCCGCCGACCTGGCCGGTGCGCCGTCGTTCGCGGACGTCCTGGGGCCGTTGCTGGATCTGTGCCGCGGTGCCGTGGTGGTGGCGCACGATCTGCCGCTGGTGCAAGGGTTTCTCGCCGAAGAGGTGGCCCGCGTGGGGGTGTGGCTGCCGACGCTCCCTGGTGTCTCCACGGCGACCGCGGCGCGCGAAGCGTTGCGACTGCCGAACTACCGGCTGACCACGATCGCGCGAGCCCTCGGCCTCGGCGACTTCCCGACGTTCCTCGCCTCGGCGTCGGCTCGTGCGTGCGCCGAGGTGGTCACAGCGCTCGTCGGAACGCACGGCCTGCGCTTCACCTCGCCGCCACGGTTTCCCGACCTGCCGCGGTATGCCCCGGGCGGCCGCATCCTCCGGCGCCCGGAGGTGGAAGTGGACGAGCGAGGCTGGATGTCCGGCGTCGTCGATCGGGTCGCGACCTCGCCGTCGACTGCGGGCTCCGCCGGCGCTGCGTACCTCGACCTGCTGGCCGAGGCAGTCGGCGACGAGTACCTCTCCGGCGAAGAGGTGTGGGCGCTCGCCGGCCTGGCCGCCGAAGCCGGCCTGCCGGAGCCCGACGTTCGGCACCTCCACGCCGAGTTCGTCGCGGCGTTGCTCGCGGTCGCCGAGGCCGACGGCGTGGTGACCTCGGAGGAGGACCGCGCCCTGCGCCAGGTCGCCACGGCGCTCGACGTCCCCGAGGTTGTCGCCGACCTGCGCCCCACCGCGACCGACCGCAAGGCCAGGCGCGTACTCGTGCTCGGCACCACCGCTGCGGCGGACCAATTGCGCGCTCGGGTGCTCGACGAGGGGGTGCAGCTGGCGAAGAAGCTCACGGCCACGGTCACGCACCTCGCGTATGACGCGAGCGTGCCTTCGACCGAGCCCCGGCTCGTTCGGGCGGGCGATCTCGGTGCTCAGGTTGTCGATGTCGCGGATGCTCCGGGGGCGCTCGGTTTCGAACGCTCTGCTTCATCGACAGCTCGCGAGCGCTTCTCGTCGGCTCCTCCTCGGCCGGAACCAGCGACCACCGCGTGTGAACCGGTTCCGGCTTGGCCTGAAGAAGTCCCGCCTGTCCGGCCTGCCGCACCTGCCCGGCCCGCTACACCTGCCCGGCCCGCCGCACTTGCCGGGCCTGCTGCGCCTGCGCAGCCGACCGACCAGTTCACACCCCCTGCGCCGGCCCACCCGGCTCCGAATCCCGGTCGGCGCATTCCCGCCCTCCTCGGTGGCCGCGTGATGATGGGCGTGGGACTGCTGCTGATGTTCATCACGGTGATCAGCATGTTCGGCGGCCTGGGCCTGGGCGGCGGGTTCTTCTTCGCCGTGCTCGGCGCTGGCCTGCTCGTGGGTGGCTGGTACGTCAGCGAAACCGGCCGGACCGTGGTCGGCTGATCAGCGTTCCAACCGTGGAAACCGCGTTTCGTTCCGATCCACCTTCGCGTTGCCCGCCTCGAGGAGGTCGATGCCCAGGGCGTCGGCGAGTTGGAGGAGGTACAGCAGGACGTCGGCGATTTCGTCGCGGACGTTCGACTCCAATGTGGGGTCGGAGCGGTAGTCGCGGGCTTCCTCGGGCGTGAGCCACTGGAAGAGCGAAATGAGTTCGCCGACCTCCCCGGAGAGGGCCATGACGAGGTTTTTGGGGTGGTGGAAGGGTTCCCAGTCGCGGGCGGAGGCGAAGTCGCGGAGGCGCTGGGTCAGCTTGCCGAGGGTGCGGTCGTCGAGAGTCACGGGGAAGTGCGTACCACGCCGGCCGGGCCGGCGCGCCGGTCGCCCAAGCCGAGAACCACAGGTCACCCGCGGTGCGCGGTTACGCCGGAAAGAGCACGCAGTTGGCCCACACGCGCGAACAACCCCATGCGGCAGACTGGTGCGCGTGAGTGCTCCCCCGGATCTGCGCCCCTACCTGCGCACGTTGGACGCGGAAACGCTGGTGGACCTGCTGTACGCCCAGGCGAAACGTGACCCTGAGTTACGGCATTCGCTGGAACTGCGCTGCGCCACTCAATCGGGTGAGGTGGCGGAGGCGCATCGGTTGCTCGACACGGCGGTTCAGGACGGCAACGTCGAGTACACGGCCAAGGTCGGCGCGGTCCTCGACACCCTGCAGCGCCTGCTCGACGCCGGCAGCCCAGCTGACCTCGCGCCGCTCGCGCGCCGGACGGTGGACGACATCGGTGAGGTGCTGGAGCAGGCCGGGGACCCGTCCGGGGAGCTCGGGGCCAGGCTGGACTTCGCCGTCGAGCTGTACGCGCGAGCGTGTGCGGCGCGGCCGCCGGATGCGGAGCAGCTGGCCGAGTGGCTGCTCGAGGTGGAGTTCGAGGGGCGACCGACGATCGCGCTGCGCGATTTCGCCGAAGCGCTCGGGGACAAGGGACTCGACCGCATCAAGTCCACTGTGGACGATATTCTCGCGGCCGGCCCGACGGGGTATCGGCGCGACGTCGCCCAGCGGTTGCTCGAAGAGCTCGCCGAGGTGCGGGGCGATGTGGACGCGCTCGTGGCGATCCTCGAGGCGAAGCCGCCGCGGGTGGACGTGAGCCTGAAGATCGTGCGGGTGCTGAGGGCGGCCGGGCGGCACAGCGAGGCGATCGCGCACGCGGCGCGCGCGCTCACGCCGAACCGGGAGGTGAAGCCGCCGGAGCCGCAGGACGAGACGGTGGCCTTGCGGCGCAAGGAGTTCGACGAGGCGCCGGGCAGCGAAACGTACACCAGGTTGCGGGAGGCGGCCGTCGAAGCGGGCGTGTGGTCCGTGCAGCGCGTCGCGGCTCTCGCGCGGCTGCGCGAGCGCGCGGCCGACACCGAAGCTGCCGCCGACGAGCTCGCCCGCGCGCTGGTCGCCGAGGACCGGCCGGACGAGGCGTGGCGGGCGTGCGTGCGTTTCGGCGGATCGCTCGCCCAGCGCGTCGAGCTGGCGGCGTGGCGCGAGGTCGCGCACCCGGCCGAGACGATCCCCGTGTACCGCAGCCAGGTCGAGCAGCTCATCGAGCAGAAGGACCCGCAGGCCTACCGCGAAGCGGCGAAGCAGCTGAAGAAGCTGCGCACGTTGCACAAACGCGCTGGCACGGCGGAGGAGTTCACGGGGTACCTGGCTGAACTGGTGAACGTCCACCGGCGCAAGACGCGGCTGATCGCGGAGGTCCGCGCGGCGCGGATCGCGTTGCCGAAAACCGCGTAACCTTCCGGCGCCGGGCTCGTTGACCAGCTGAAACAAAGCTCGTCCCGCGAAGTCGCGGTGGTCCCTCTCCGCAGCCGGCGCCCTGGCCGGTCGCGGATACCGCGCCCGGGGCCACCGCGACCGCGCAGGCGGTGCGACGATGTCCGGCATGAGTCCGGTGAGCCGTGCCCGCAAGAAGAGCCCCCAACCCGCCACGCCCAGCGTGAACGGCCTGTTCAAGGACGTCCTCCGGGACTTCTCCGCCGTCGCGGCGGAGCCCGGCCCGTTCGACGTCGAGCTGTTGGCCTCCGAGGTGCTCGGGCAGTGGTGGGACCTCACGATCGAGGGCGAGCCGGAAGGCGGCGAGCAGCTGGGGCTCGAGCTCATCGCGTTCGCCCAGCGCAAGATCACGCCCGGTGCGGCGGCCCTGCTGGCCGCGCTCAAGGTGCTCGCCGAGACCGAGGAGGAGCGCACCGCGGCCGCCGAAGCGCTCGCCGTGGTCCTGTCGCGCGGCATCCCCGAGCCCGAGTGGGCGGCCGAGGTCGGCCGGGTGACGGTCGGCGAGATCTGGCGCACCGGCGACGTCTACGGCGACGAGACCTCCCTGCTCTGCACGTTCTCCCGCGGCGACGCGACGCTCGGCCTGCTGGCCCTGCTCGATTTCACCGAGCTCGGCCGCGTGCGCGACCTCGTGGTGATCGACGAGCCGCACGAGGTGCTCGCCGAGATGCGCGCGCAGATCGCCGCCGACGGTGAGCTCGTGGTGCTCGAGAAGGTCGAACCGGCCGACGCGCACCGCCTGCTGCTCGACGGCATCGCGGCCACCGACGCCATGGACGAGCCCGACGTCGGCGAGGACTACACGCGCTTCCACGCCGTGGCGACGGCCTGGCTGCGGGCGCTGCCGGAACCGTCGCCCGCCCGGGACGCCGAGGAGTGGCCGGCCGAGCGGCGCGACGCGGTCGTGGCCGAGTTCCTGGACGCGGTTTCGTTCGAGGACGTCGAGGCGGCGCAGGCGATCGCGCGGCTGCTGGTGGACCACGGCTGCCGCACGGAGCCGGCCGACCCGCTGCGCGTCGGGCCGGAGAAGCTGGCGCGGTTCCTGGAGTCGCTGCTCGGCGGGGAGTACGAGGTCGAGGACGAGGACCTCGTGCCGCCGGTGGTGCTCGCGTGGGCCTCGTGGGCGGCCGCGCGCAGCGGGCTTTCGGACATCGCCTCGGCCGCGCTGGTCGAGGACGCGAAGGAGTACCTCGCCGAGTACCTGTCCGATGAGGACGAGGAAGACGACGACATCTCCGACTACCTCGACGGCACCGAATCACCCGAGGAAGCGCTCGAAGTGGTGGCGCGGCGCAAGTTCGCCGTGCCGGCGCTGTCCACGGTGATCGGCGACGAGGAGCTCACCGACCTCGACCCGTCGGACCCCGACCAGCGGCGCATGCTCGTGATCGGCGAGCACCCGGAGTACCACGAGTCGCTCGCCAACGACGAGTTCGACGGCACCGACGGCCTGCGCCTGGCGCTCGAGACGACCGTCGTCGACCAGCTGTGGGAAGACGCTCCCGAGGAGGTGTGGCCGGCGGCGCAGACGCTGCTCTCACGCGGCCTGTCCCGCGAAGAGGTGATCGGCGAGCTGGTTTCCGTGCTGGAGGACCAGCTCGAGGAGACCGATGAGGACCGCCTCGACTACGACCTCGACGGCTACCGCGAGGCGCTCGCCGCGCTCTGACTCACCGGTCAAGAAAAAGCCCCGGCCGAGACCGGGGCTTTTTCACGCGGTGGGACTGGGCCGGACCGGGACCGCGGCGGCCGCGGTCGCTGCCTTGCGGCGGCGTTCGCGCAGGGCGTCGTCGAGGTCGACCAGGAACGTGCTGGCGGCCATGGCAATGAAGAGGGCCAGTCCGAGTACCGCGCCGACCCACGTGAGGATGATGGCGAACACCGGGGCCTCCTTCCCAGGTCAGATGCGAATTTCCCTTCTGTTCAGGGTCGCTTTCACCGGCCTTGCCCGGTATCGGCCAACTGGTTACGAAGCCAGCCGGAGAACCGGCCGATCGGCCGAGGCCGGGAGGCGGAGGGTGAGGATCCGGTGCTGGTGAGGGCTATGTGGGTGAACGGGCCTCTCAGAGCTTGCGCAGCCGCACGCGGTTGATGGAGTGGTCGGCGTCCTTGCGCAGCACGAGCGTGGCGCGCGGCCGCGTCGGTTTGATGTTCTCCATCAGGTTCGGCTCGTTGATCGTGGTCCACAGGTGCCGGGCTTCTTCGCGGGCCTCGTCGTCGGGCAGGCCGGCGAAGTGGTGGAAGTGCGACGCCGGGTCGGCGAAGGCCGTGTGGCGCAGCTTCAGGAAGCGCTCGACGTACCAGCGTTCGATGTCGTCGGTGTGCGCGTCGACGTAGATGGAGAAGTCGAACAGGTCCGACACCATCAGGCGCGGGCCTGGCTGCAGCACGTTCAGGCCCTCGACGATGAGGATGTCCGGCCGCTCCACGACCTGTTCCTGGCCGGGCAGGATGTCGTACGCGAGGTGCGAGTACACGGGAGCGGACACGTGCTCGGCGCCCGACTTCACCTCGGTGACGAAGCGCAGCAGGGCCCGCCGGTCGTAGCTTTCCGGGAAACCCTTGCGGTGCATGATGCCGCGGCGGGTGAGCTCGTCGCGGGAGTACAGGAACCCGTCGGTGGTCACGAGGTCCACGCGCGGGTGGTCGGGCCAGCGGGCGAGCAGCGTGCGCAGGATGCGGGCCGTGGTCGACTTGCCGACCGCGACGCTGCCGGCGACGCCGATCACGTACGGCACCTTCGTGCTGACGCACTCTTCGCCGAGGAACGTGGTGGTGGCTTCGTACAGCTGTTGGCGCGCTTTGACCTGGAGGTTGATCAGCCGCGACAGCGGCAGGTAGACATCGGCCACCTCGGCCAGGTCGATCTGCTCGCCGAGGCCCCGCAGCCGCACGAGCTCATCGGCGGTCAGGGGCAGTGGGGTCGAGCTGCGCAGCTCTCGCCACTGTTCCCGGTGAAGCTCGACGTAGGGACTGAGTTCACGGACCCGTGGCATCGCACACTCCTCGGCCGTCGCCTGCGCTGGCTCCGTACTGGGCGCAACTCTTCGAGCAACGCTCCATCAACGGTAGGGCCTACCGCGCGTGAACGCGCTGTGATGTGCTGCACGCGGACCGAACCGTTGCCGACCCGATCACCGAGGGTCACGGCGACGGCCGAACACTTCCTCCCACGCCGCGGCCACCTGGCGCGCGCACGTGGCGGGCGCCACCTCGCCGATGCCGGTGCCGAGCCCGGGCATCGCGATGGTCTGCACGACCTCGCGCACCGGCCCGGTTTCGAGCATCCCGTGCTGCCACTGCAGGAACACCGCGCGCGCCGCGAGGTACGGGTGCACGGTGTCGGCGGGCAGCCGCTCGCCGGGCTCGCGCATGGTCGGCGCGCTGATCAACCACGCCGGCTCGGCCTCGCCCGTGGGCACGATCACGGCCTCGCCGATGGGCAGTTCTCCGCCGTACGAAGCCAAGACAGCGCTGCGCACGCTCTGCTCGACACCCGGGAACGCCCGTGCGTAGACAGCGTCGATCCCGCCGCGCATCCAGCCGTAGGAGTTGGCCGGGCTCACCACGGCCTGGGCCACGACGTCGAGCACGGAACCGCGGTGCACCCGGACCATTTCGGCCTCGGTCACGAGGCCGCGGAGGGCGTGGGTCCACGCGGCGGCGAGTGGTTCATCGACGGCGCACAACACCAATTCCGGCGTCCGGGACGAAACCGGCGGGCCGACGTCGTCGCGCCCGGTGTGTGTGCCCGATTCGGCGGTCACGGTGCAAGCATGGCAAAAAACGCCACCCGGCGTAACCGGTTGGCGTACCGGCTGTCCGAGTGAAAACCGCCACTCCCGGGGTGCAGATCCGGCCAAAGCAGGCCGATCACCACTCGGCACGTAACCGTTGCCACGAAGCCATTCGGCCGTGGCTGTGGTCGGATTGGTGGCGATCAGCACAGTAAGTAGCCTGGCGGTCGTGTTGCGGATCGCTTATTTCGGCCCCCAGGGCACGTTCACCGAGCAGGCCGCCCGCGCGCTCGCGCCGGGCGAGGACCTGACCCCCTACGAGACCGTCCGGCTCGCGTTGCAGGCCGTCCGCGAAGGCGCGGCCGACGCGGCGTGCGTGCCGATCGAGAACTCCGTCGAAGGCGTGGTGCCGACGACGCTCGACGGGCTCAGCGACGGCGATCCGTTGGTCGCCGTGGCCGAGACGATCCTGCCCATCCACTTCAGCGTGCTGAAGCGTCCTGGTGGCGGTGAGGTCCGCACCGTCGCGAGCCACCCGCACGCGCTCGCGCAGGTGCGGGAATGGCTCGAGGCCAACCTGCCCGCCGCGACCGTGGTGGCGTCCTCGTCCACGGCGTCGGCCGCCGTGGGGGTCGTGGAGGGCCAGTACGACGCCGCGGTGTCCGCGCCGGTGGCGATCGAGCACTACGCGCTGGAGGAGCTGGCCACGGGCGTCGCCGACGTGCCCGACGCGCAGACGCGCTTCCTGCTGGTGCGCCGCCCCGGCGAGCTGCCCGCGCCGACGGGCGCCGACCGCACGTCGATCGTCGCGGCGGCCGTGAACCGCACCGGCACGCTGGCCGAGCTGCTGGCCGAGCTGGCCTCGCGCGGCATCAACTTGACGCGCCTCGACGCTCGCCCGACCCGCAACAACTTCGGCGAGTACCGGTTTTTCATCGACTTCGAGGGCCACGTGGCCGAGCCGCGGATCGTCGACGCGATGACCGCGCTGCGCCGCCGCTGCCACCTGCGCTTCCTCGGCTCGCACCCGCGAGCCGACGACGTCGCCGCCACCATCGAGCCCGGCGCGGGCAACCAGGACTTCGTCGCTGCCCAGGCCTGGGTCGACGCCGTGGTGAAGGGAGAGGGCGCGTGAGACTTTTCCTCATCCGCCACGGCCAGACCTCGGGCAACGTGCGGGGCGCGCTCGACACCGCGCTGCCCGGCCCGCCGCTGACCGAGCTGGGGCAGGAGCAGGCAACCGCGCTCGCGGCCCGGCTGGCCGACGAGCCGATCGTGGCGGTCTACGCGTCGCAGGCCACGCGCGCGCAGCAGACGGCCGCGCCGCTGGCCGACGTGCTGGGCCTCGAGGTGCAGGTGATCGAGGGTGTGAAGGAGATCGACGCGGGCGACCTCGAAGACGCGACCGACGCCGAGTCGATCCGCATCTACCTGGAGACGGCCAAACGCTGGACCGAGGGCGACCTCGACGCCACCATCCCCGGCGGCGAATCGGGCACGCAGGTGCACAACCGCATGGTCGGCGCCGCTGACGACCTGCGGGCCAAGCACGAACAGACCACCCCGGACGGCATCGTCGCCCTGGTCAGCCACGGCGGCGCCATCCGCCTGGGCGCCGAGTTCCTCGCGGCCAACGTGCCCGCCGACCTCGCGGGCGGGTTCCTCATCCCGAACACGGGCATCGTCGAACTCGAAACCCAGCCCGACGGCTCGTGGAAGTGCCTTCGCTGGGTCGACAAGGAGTTCTAGGCGCAGCCACGACGCGAGATCGTCAGCGGACGGCTGCAGTGGGCCAAGCCTCCTGGCGGTAGGCGGAGTCCCAGAACATCCACTCGTACTCACACGCTCGGGTGAAAGCGGCGAGCATTTTTTCGCGCGTTGCCTGGCCCGCGGCGTCGGCGGCTCGGTCGACGGCGTCGATGGCGAGGCGCACCGTCGCTTCGAACTCTTCGCCGGCGTAGGTGTCGATCCACGGCCGGTACGGATTGTCCGTTTCCGGGGTCTGCCGTGCGAGGATTTCCGCGCCCACGCTCTGGTACACCCAGAAGCACGGCAGCAGGGCCGCGAGCAGCTCCTCGTAGCTCCCGATGTGGGCCGTGGCCAGCAGGAACGACGAGTAGGCCACGCAGGTCGGCGACGTCTCGATGCCGGCCAGGTCGGTCTCGGAAAGCCCGAACCGCTTGAAGTAGCTCTCGTGCATCTCACGCTCGATCACGATCGCGTCGCGGGCCGCGCCGGCGAGGAAAGCGATGTCGTCGACCTCCGGCGCCTTGGCGGCCGCGGCGGCCAGCGCGCGGCTGAAGCCGACGAGGTAGCGCGCGTCCTGGACCAGGTAGAACTGGAACCGATCGCGCGACAAAGTGCCGGTCGCGAGCTCGTCGTTGAACGGGTGGACAGCCATGGCCTGTTGTAATTTCACCGTGTGTTGCCAGGCCCGGTGGGAAAAGCCCGTCATGATCACCTTTCGTCTGGTGAAGAGTTCACGATGCCGGCGCAACCCGGTGCCGCGGTCACACGTCCACTGAGCAGTGGTTACCCAGCACGGGGAGGCAAGTGAGATGGTAAGCACGGTGAAACCAAGGACTCCTTGGGTCTTGCTGGCTGCGGTGGGCGCGTCCGGTGCTCTGCTGCTTTCGGCTTGCGGGAGCGCAACCACGCCGACCGCGAGCAACCCGCCCAGCTCGGAGACCTCGGCCAGCACGTCCGACACGTCCTCGGCCCCCACGGCGAGCTCGTCGCCGTCCTCTTCGGACAGCACGCCGTCGCGGGGAAAGCCGGTGGACAGCAGCCTGTGCAAGGCCGGTGACGTGACGCTCTCGCTCGGCCAGGGCGACGCCGGCGCCGGCTCGCAGTACCGGCCGATCCTGATCAAGAACTCCAGCAGCAAGGCCTGCACGATCCAGGGCTTCCCGGGCGTGTCCTACGTGACCGGCGACGACGGCCACCAGGTCGGCAATCCCGCGTTCCGCGAGGGCACGAAGGGCGACGCGATCAAGCTGCAGCCCGGCCAGTCGGCCGCCGCGGACGTGCAGTTCGTGAACGTGCAGAACTTCGACCCGGCGGCGTGCAAGCCGACGCCGGTGAAGGGCCTGCGCGTGTACCTGCCGCAGGAGACCGCGTCGAAGTTCCTGCCGGACGAGGGCACCGGCTGCGCCGGGGACAAGATCCCGGGCAACCAGCTGTCCGTGAAGACGGTGCACCGGGCCTGAGGTTTCAGCCCCTGGCGCAGAGCTGCTGGACGCGAATGATGTCCTCCTGGCCGGATCGGCTGTCGAACCGGCCGGAGACGACCATGGTGTTCACCGCGGCGAGGCTCTGCGCCAGCGGCTGGTAGTCGCCGTTGTACGCGGCCGCGGCCTGCGCCAGCTCGGCGGCCGCGGCGATGCGGTGGACGGCGTCGTCGGCGAGACGGGTCAAGGACGTGGGGTCGTAGCCGGCGGTCGTGTCGGGCAGGTGCCCGGCGCGGGCGAAGGCGTCGCACGCGGCCGCTGCGTCGACGTTCGCACCTCCGCGCTGGCCGGACAGCCCCCACAGCAGGCCCGTGACGCAGATCCCGATCGCGAAACCCACCGCGGCGGCGAGCACCAGAGGTCTTCGGGACTTCGCGGCCGCGGTTTCGGCGGTTTCGTCGTCGACCTCGGGGTCCTGCCGGTCGTCGTCCGGCAACGGTGGGGTGTCGAGCGCGGTCATGGAACCTCCCGCCGGCCGGGTGATGTGCTATTTCAGCACCAAAAGCGCCGTCGGGCACTGCTCTCCACGGAGTACTTCGGCCGTTGAAGCCGATTCGTCACCTGGCGAGGCGAAAGCGGGCTCAGCCCCAGCCGAGCTCGTGCAGCCGGTCGTCGTCGAGGCCGAAGTGGTGGCCGAGCTCGTGCATCACGGTGATGAGCACCTGCTCGACGACCTCGGCCTCCGTCGAGCACATCCACAGGATCGGCCGGCGGTAGATCGAGATGCGGTCGGGCAGCACCCCGCCGTAGCTGGTCGTGCGCTCCGTGAGGGCGATGCCGTGGTAGAGCCCCAGGATGGTCGGGGACTCCTCGTTGAACTCCTCGACCAGCACCACGACGTTGTCCATCGCGTCGGCGAACTTCGGCGGGACCTGGTCCAGGGCCTCGGACACGAGCTCCTCGAAGCGCGCGCGGGTCATCTCGACCGGCATGTCAGCGCGATCCCGTGGTCGGCGGCGAGCTGCTCTGGCCCCCGCCGTTGTCCGACGGCGGGCCCGCGGCGTCGGGCTGGCCGGCGTTGTCCTTCACGCTGCCGGTGACGGCCTGGAAGCCGCTGCCGTCGGAAAGCGTGGCGGCCACCTTGCAGTTGACCTTGGTGGACCCGGCGTCCCAGCTCTCCTGTTCGCGCAGGTCCCAGCCGAGGATGAGCTTCTTCGCCCCGAGATCGGCCTTGCCGGTGTAGTCGTCGGCGGCTTTGTTGCACTCGGTGTCGAGCCACTTGTTCTGCTTGTCCTGGTCCGGGTAGCCGTCCTTGAACTCGGTGGCCAGGTCGAGCGTCGCGATGAACTCGTACGAATGGGGGCGGCCGCAGTCGATGGGGTCGCCCACGCCCTTGCCCACGAGCGCGAGACACGTGCCCGGCGCCCACACCAGCGACTGGTCCTGCGTCTTCGCCGGCCCGGTGGTCGGCTGCAAGGCGCCCCCGGGGCCGGCCCACTGCAGGCCGCAGCGCAGCTGGCGGTCGCCGTCGGCCCACTGGTCGGCGCTCGGGCGCAGCAGGTTGGTGGTGAGCTTGCCGTACGGGTCGAGCGGGTGGCCGAGGTACGGCGTGACGTCGGAGTTGCACTTCGTCTGCGCGATCTGCTGCCACTGGTCGAGGTTCGGGAAGGGCGCCTCGGCGTTGTACTGCGCGCCGACGTCGACCAGGCCGGTGACCTCGAACAGGTGCGACTGGGTGCAGGGGACCTTGCGCACGTCGGACGCGTCCGGTGCGCTCCAGGTCAGGCAGCTGCCCGGCGGCGAGGAGAACGCCTCCTTGGCCGCGGTCGAGAGCTTGCCCTCACCGCCTCCGGCGCCGCCCGCGAGCGCGTCGGTCCACGAGAACGTGACGGACAGCGCAAGTGCGATCACGGCACCCAGGAACACCCCGGCCATCACCACGCGGGTGGTCAGGGTCTGCATGGGCGAGCGGAACCGCCCGGCGTCGGGAGACATCGATACCCATGATGCCCGCGCCGTGCGAGCCGTGCGCGCGCCGGGTAGTTAGTGTGGGAAGAGACTTCGCGGTGCCGGGGGATTACGGAGCGCAGATGACGCAGGACGACAGCAACGGGGCCCAGCCACCCCAAGAGCCGCCAACCGAGCCGACCAAACGCGGTTCGATGCGGTTCCAGGACGAGACCACCCAGGCGAAGCAGCCGTCTGTTGCCGAGCAGCGGGCGCGGCGGCAGGCGATGGCGGATCGGGAACGCGAGGAAGCCGAGGCCGCGGAGGCCGCGCGCAAGGCGGACCAGAAGGCCGCCACCAAGCGGAAGATCCTGATCGGCAGCGGTGTGACCGTGGGTCTGGCGGGGCTCGTCGCGACGTTCTACACGGTCGCGAAGCCGACCAACGAGACCGCCGTGTGCACGGACAACAACGGCGTGATCCAGAACGACCAGTACTGCGACGAGAGCTTTGCCACCTCGCACGGCGGGCACTACAGCGGCGGGTTCTGGATCTTCCCGGTCGGGAGCGGTCTCGGCAGTTACCGCTACAACTACGGCGGCACCGGCACCATCGGCCAGCGCGTGGCCGGCGGCACCTTCACCGCGCCGTCGGGGAACGTGAACGTCTCGACCAAATCGGGCACTTCGGTGCAGCGCGGCGGTTTCGGCATCAGCGGCAAGACGGGCACGTCCGGCGGCACGGGCGGCACCGGCAAGAGCGGGGGCTCGTAGGTGTACCGGGACCGGAGCGAGCCGCGGCGCGACTGGCAGCGGATCGTGGAGGAGCAGGGCCTCGTCTACGGCACCCCGGCGCGCGACGGCGCCGGCAAGGCCCGCCCGTACTGGGACGAGTCGGTGCACTACGTCTTCGACATGGACGAGGTGCTCTCCCTTGAAGCCGACGTGGAGCTGCTGCACTCGATGTGCCTCGAGGCCGTGGACAACGTCGTGACCACCGAGGGCTACCGGCGCTTCGGCATCCCGGAGTGGGTGTGGCCGCACATCGCCGAGTCGTGGAAGCGGCAGGACCCGCACGTCTACGGCCGCTTCGACCTGCGCTACGACGGCAAGTCGCCGGCGAAGCTGCTGGAGTACAACGCGGACACGCCCACCACGCTGCTCGAGGCGTCGGTGCTGCAGTGGCACTGGAAGACCACCGTGTTCGAGAACGACGACCAGTGGAACTCCATCCACGAGAAGCTCGTCGAGCGCTGGCGTGAGGTCGGGGACAAGCTGCCGTCCAACGAGCTGCACTTCACCTGGTCGTCGGCCGATCACTCCGGCGAGGACCACGTGACCACGGCGTACCTGCAGGAGACGGCCGCGGAGGCCGGGCTCGACACCGTGGGGCTGTCGATCGAGGAGATCGGCTGGGACCCGGTGCTCAAGCGGTTCGTGGACCTCGAAGAGGCGCAGATGTCCACGGTCGTGAAGCTCTACCCGTGGGAATGGGTGGTCGACGAGGAGTTCGGCCACTTCGCCGTGGAGACGATGCCGCGCACGCTGTGGGTCGAGCCGCTGTGGAAGATGCTGCTCTCGAACAAGGCGCTGCTGGCCGTGCTGTGGGAGAACTACCCCGGGCACCCGAACCTGCTGCCCGCGTTCACCGACGACCCGGGCCTGCTCACGGAGTACGTGCGCAAGCCGAAGCTGGGCCGCGAGGGCGCCAACGTGCAGATCGTCGCCACGGGCTACGAGACCCAGACCGACGGCGTCTACGGCGCCGAGGGCTACGTCTACCAGGCCTTCGACCCGCTGCCCGAGTTCGACGGCTTCCGGCCGGCGCTCGGCGCGTGGATCGTCGGCGACTCGTCCGCGGGGTTGGGGATCCGCGAGACGGGCGGGCTGGTGACCGATGACGGTGCGGCGTTCGTCCCGCACCGCATCCCCGAGTCGTGATACAACCTCCCCGCCTGATCTGCACGGTTAGCACTGATCGTTCTGGGAGACCCCTGTGACCACGACCCTTGCGCTGTCCGACACGTTCGGTTCCGACCTCCTGAGGGGCGTCGGCGCGATCCTGTTGTACGGCGTCGTCGGCCTGCTCCTGATGTTCGCGGGGTTCTACGCGATCGACTGGACGACCCCGGGCAAGCTTTCGCAGCTCGTGCACCGCGGCCTGCCCAACGCGGTGATCGTGACCGCGTCCGGCTTGCTGTCGATGGCGTTCATCGTGGTCGTCGCCATCTTCAACTCCGCGAGTGACCTCACCGAAGGCCTGATCACGTCGCTGGTCTACGGCCTGCTCGGCATCGTCGTGCAGGTGATCGCCGTGCGGCTGCTCGAATGGGCCACCCGCATCGACGTGGGTTCCACGATCGAGAGCGAGAAGTTCGCCCCGGCGAGCATCGTCGTCGCCGCCGCGCACCTCGGCCTGGGCCTCGTGGTCGCGGTCGGAATTTCCTGACTGCTGCTTTGTCGCGCGGTTCCCACTAGCGTGGAACCGTGCGACTGCTCAGGACGCCGGAAGACCGGTTCGCTGACCTGCCCGAGTTCCCCTACGAGCCGCGGTACGCCGAGCTCTCCGATCCCGACGGCGGCCTGATCAGAGTCGGTTACGTCGAGGCCGGCCCCGCGGACGGACCGCCCGTGCTGCTCCTGCACGGTGAGCCGAGCTGGTCGTACCTCTACCGCAAGATGCTGCCGGTGCTGGCTGCCGCCGGGCTTCGGGCGATCGCGCCGGACCTCGTCGGTTTCGGCCGCTCGGACAAGCCGGGTGACATCGTGGACCACACGTATGCCCGGCACGTGGCCTGGATGCGCGGGTTCGCGTTCGACGCCCTGGACTTGCGTGGCGTCACGCTGGTCGGCCAGGACTGGGGCGGCCTGATCGGGCTGCGGCTGGTGGCGGAGAACCCTTCGCGCTTCGCCGGTGTGGTGGCGTCGAACACCGGGCTGCCGACGGGGGACCAGGACATGCCTGAGGTGTGGCACCAGTTCCGTGGGGCGGTGGAGAACGCGCAGGTGCTGGACATCGGGCGGTTCATCCAGTCCGGGTGCCGTTCTTCGCTGTCTTCGTCGGTTCGCGCTGCTTACGACGCGCCGTTCCCGAACGAGATGTACAAGGCCGGCCCGCGGGCGATGCCGGGGCTGGTGCCGTACCGGCCGGACAACCCGGCGTCGGACGCCAACCGGGCGGCTTGGAAGACGCTTTCGTCGCTGGACCTGCCGTTCCTGGTGGCCTTCTCCGACGGCGACCCGATCACGGGCGCGATGGGACCCATCCTGCAGCGCACGATGCCGGGCGCGGCGGGGCTGACGCACCCGGTGATCGCCGGGGCGGGGCACTTCCTGCAGGAAGACGCTGGTGAGGAGTTGGCGGAACACGTGGCGAGGTTCGTGCGCGGCTGAGGTGCGGTGCTGAGCAGGCCCCCGTTTCCCACGCTACCGGCGAGGGGCGACGGGAATGGGTGCCGTGGGCGCACTGCCGGGTGAGTTGTCCACAAGGGCTGCGGTTGTCCACAGGGGTGCCAAAGTCGGCGAAGGCCCCTTGAGGGAGTCAGAGTCCCTCAAGTCAGAGTCCCTCAAGGGGCCCTCACGACCTCAGGACAGCGCGGCGTGCGTGGCCGCCAAGGCG
Source organism: Amycolatopsis sp. NPDC004368 (assembly GCF_053602515.1). Taxonomy (NCBI): domain Bacteria; kingdom Bacillati; phylum Actinomycetota; class Actinomycetes; order Pseudonocardiales; family Pseudonocardiaceae; genus Amycolatopsis; species Amycolatopsis sp. NPDC004368. The sequence continues at coordinate 670,201 of NZ_JBSGDT010000001.1, forward strand.
TCCACCAGGATCTCCAGCCCCTCCTGGGCTTCGGCTTCCGTCAGGGTCATCGGCGGGCCCAGGCGCAGGACGTTGTTGTGCAGCCCGCCCTTCCCGATGAGCAGGCCGCGCGCTCGCGTCTCCTCCAGCATCTGCTTGGCGGCGCGGACGTTCGGCGTGGTGGTGCCCGGCTCCACGAGCTCGATGCCCACCATCAGGCCCTTCCCCCGCACCTCCCCGATCAGCGGGTTGCCGGAGGCGCGCAGGCCGGAGAGCAGCTGCGAACCCCGGGCGGCGCAGTTGGCCTGCAGGTTGTGGTCCTGGATGTAGTCCAGCACGGCGGTCGCGCCGGCCATGGCGACCGGGTTGCCGCCGAAGGTGGAGATGGACTGGGCGTTGATGGCGTCCACGACGTCGCCGCGGCCGACGACGCCGCCGATGGCCAGGCCGTTGCCCAGGCCCTTGGCGAAGGTCATCAGGTCGGGCACGACGCCGTGGGACTGGATGCCCCAGAAGTGCGAGCCGGTGCGGCCCCAGCCGGTCTGGACCTCGTCGGAGACGAACAGGATGCCGTAGGAGTCCAGGACCTCCTTCATGGCCTTGAACAGGCCGTCCGGCGGCAGCGAGAAGCCACCGACGCCCTGGATGGGCTCGGCGACCAGGCAGGCGACGTCGCCGGAGGTCGCCGTCTCCAGGACGTCGACGAGGTCGGCCACGCAGGCGTCGATGTACGCGCTGTCGGCCAGGTCGCGGAAGGGGCTGCGGTAGCGGTAGCCGCCGTGGACGTAGTTGACCTTCACCGGCGAGAGCGACGACGCGGACCAGCCGCGGTTGCCCGTGATGGCGATCGTGCCGAACGAACGGCCGTGGTAGGAGTTGCGCATCGCCAGCACCTGGTTGCTGCGCCGGTACTGGGTGGCGAGCATGAGCGCGGTGTCGTTGGCCTCGCTGCCGGAGTTGGTGAAGAACACCTTCGCGTCCTTGATGCCGGACAGCTTGGCGATCCGCTCCGCGAGCTCCACCTGCGAACGGATCAGGTACAGCGTGGACGTGTGCAGCACGCCGGTGTCGAGCTGCTTGCGCACGGCGTCACTGATCTCGGCGACGTCGTAGCCCATCGAGTTGGTGAGCACGCCGGCGAAGAAGTCGAGGTAGGTGCGGCCGCTCGAGTCGGTGACGCGGCGATCCTGGGCGTGGACGATCTCGATCGGCTCGTCGTAGAACAGCGCCATCCAGGACGGCAGCACCGCTCGGTGCCGGGCGAGCAGCTCGTCGGTCATGTCCTTCTCCTGTCGTCTCGGCCTCCTCGGAGTATGGGCAGCGCCGGAAACGGGCGACAACGATCAGACTGCTCCGTCCTCGCCGCAGGCCCGCACAGTTTGTCCGTGGACGGCGCTGCCCATACTCCGTGGAGGCACCACCTGGCCTGCGACTACCCTTTCTCCCGTGATTGACCCCAGGACTCTGCGCGAAGACCCGGAAGCCGTGCGCGCGTCGCAGCGTGCCCGTGGTGAGGACGAAGGAGTGGTCGACAAGCTGCTCGGCTTCGACTCCCGCCGCCGCTCCGCGATCGCCAACGCCGACAAGCTGCGGGCCGAGCAGAAGTCCATGAGCAAGCTCGTGCCGAAGGCCGCCCCCGAGGAGAAGGCCTCGCTGCTTGCGCGGGCCAAAGAGCTGTCCGCGCAGGTCAAGGCCGCCGAGGCGGAGCAGACGGAAGCGTCGGAGGAGTTCGACACGCTCTTCCGCACCGTGCCGAACCTGGTGCACCCCGAAGCGCCGATCGGCGGCGAAGACGACTTCACCGTGCTGAAGACCGTCGGCGAGCCCACGAAGTTCGACTTCACCCCGCGCGACCACCTGGACCTCATGGAGGGCCTCGGCGCCGTCGACATGGAGCGCGGCGCGAAGGTGTCGGGCTCGCGCTTCTACTTCCTGACCGGCGTCGGCGCGCAGCTGCAGCTCGGGCTGCTCAACATGGCCATCGCGCAGGCGCTGGAAAACGGCTTCACACCGATGATCACGCCCTCGCTCGTGCGCCCGGAGATCATGGCCGGCACCGGTTTCCTCGGCTCCCACGCGTCGGAGATCTACCGGCTGGCCGAAGACGACCTGTACCTCGTGGGCACCTCGGAGGTCCCGCTCGCCGGCTTCCACGCCGACGAAATCCTCGAGCTGGGCGACGGCGCGCGCCGCTATGCCGGCTGGTCGTCGTGCTACCGGCGCGAGGCCGGCTCGTACGGCAAGGACACCCGCGGCATCATCCGCGTGCACCAGTTCGACAAGGTCGAGATGTTCGTCTACGCCAAGCCGGCCGACGCCGAGGCCGAGCACCAGCGCCTGCTCGGCTGGGAAGAGCAGATGCTCGCCAAGATCGAGGTGCCCTACCGCGTCATCGACACGGCCACGGGCGACCTCGGCACATCCGCCCATCGCAAGTTCGACTGCGAGGCCTGGGTGCCCACGCAGGAGACCTACCGCGAGCTGACGTCCACGTCCAACTGCACCACGTTCCAGGCCCGCCGCCTCTCCGTCCGCTACCGCGACGACAACGGCAAGCCCCAGATCGCCGCCACGCTCAACGGCACGCTGGCCACCACGCGCTGGATCGTCGCGATCGTGGAGAACCACCAGCAGCCCGACGGCTCGGTCCGCGTGCCGGAGGCCCTGCGGCCGTTCGTCGGCGGGCGTGAGGTGCTGGAGCCGCTCAAGCGCTGAGTGGGCAGTTTCGAGCGGCCGGGGCCCCTGGTGGGTCCCGGCCGCTCGCCGTTTCCGCGGATGGCCGGTGCCGGGCGGGTTCGCCAGCTAGGGTTCGGGCCGGAGGAGGAGACGCCGATGGGGTTCAAAGCAGTCCGCGCCGCCCTGGTTGTGGCAGCGGTCGCCGTGGTGGTGGCCGGGTGCACGACCCGGGTCGGGGGCGTCGCGGAGCCCGTGCCGGGGCAGGGGCCGGTGACGCAGGTCGTCGACGCGTGCTCGTTGGTCGACCAGCAGCAGGCGGACGCGCTGGGTTATCGCGGCCCGGGCAAGGGGCAGCCGGCGAACGAGAAGCTGCGGACGCCGGCGATGTGCCTGTGGGACAGCAAGGACGACAGCGCCGCGCTCACCATCCTCACCGTCGGCTGGTCGGTGGACCAGCCGATCGACGACTACCTGCAGGGCGCCGTCGTGAAGGCGCCGCCGTTCGCCTCCGGGGGGTTCCAGTGGACGCGCTACGGCTCGTTCATCCCGGGCAGCTGCGACCTCTACACCACGCTCGGTCCGAAGTCGTACGCGTTCGTGAGCGTTTCGAACCCCGACGAGACCAAGGCGTGTGACGCGGCGAAGGCCGCGGTGCCGCAGGTCGCCGCGCACCTGCCCGGTGGGCAGGCGGCGCCGGAGATCACGCCGACGGCGCCCAGCAGCGCCGCGCCGCCGAGCGGGCCGTTGGTGGGGCTCGACCCGTGTTCACTGCTGAAGCCCGACCAGGCCGCGTCGCTGCACGTGAGCCCGCAGGGGACGAAGGAGACCTCCACCGTGGTGCCGAATTCGGTGTTCTGCCTGTGGGACGACACCGACGGCGACCGCGGCCAGAAGCCGTTCGAGGTCTGGCTCGGCCTGACCACGCCGATGACGGAGTGGCCGGGCATGGCGGTGCCGCCGGTCTCGACCATCGACGCCAATGGTCGCCACTGGTCGATCTTCGCCAACTTCAACAACTCCGGTGGCGTGACCTGCGGTGCCGGCCTGGCGGTGACGCCGACGTCGTCGATCCAGATCGTGTCGGGTTACCTCGACGACACGGGGAAGTCCTGTGACGCCGTGAAGGCGGGGGTCCCCCTGGTGTCGGGGAACCTCCCGTCCTGACCGTGCTGAGTGTCCTGAGTGGACTGTCCTGTCAGGACACCCGAGCGCCGCGGCGCTGAGCCGTCGGGGCGTTGCGCGCCGCCGGGATGTTGCGCGACGCAGGGCGGGCCGGGCGCTGCGGCGACGGGGCACGGCGGGTCGGCTCGGCGGCGTTGGTGTCCAGCGGCGCCAGCTTGACGTTCACCGCCACCTCCTCGCCGCCGATCTCGCGCGTGATCCAGGCGCCGGACTCCACCAGCACGGCCAGCGTCTTGGTGTCGAGCGAGTTGATGCGCGAGCGGTACCACGCGTCGTCGGCCATCGCGCCCATGCGGCCTTCCAGCCGGGACTTCACGGCGAGCAGGCGCTTGTAGAGCGTGTCGGCGAGCGCCTGGCGGTCGTCGGTTTTGGTGAAGCCGGCGCGGATGCGGTCCTCGATGCCGCGGGGCACGCCGTTGTCGTCGGGCATGATCATCGTCGTCCAGGCGCGCGACTTCTCGCGGTACTGCAGTTGCTGCATCAGGCCCTCATGCGGCGCGAAGTCGGCGGCGCGGAACGCCCGCCCGGCCCAGCGCGCGGCGAGGTTGGCGGCGAGCGACTGCACGCTCTTCACGCCGGTGTTGAGGCCGCGGCCCGGCCAGAAGTGCAGCGAGTTGGCGGCGTCACCGAGCAGGAAGGCGTACGTGGCGGGCGCGACCTGGGCCGTGAACTTGGGGTTCTGCGTCATGCCCAGCTTGAACGACGTGATGCCCACGATGTCGGCCATCGTCGCACCGAAGAACTTCACGCCGTCGGCGATGCGCGGCCACAGGAACGACAGCTTGTCCACCGACGGCTTGAACACCGAGCGGTGGCGGTCGCACACGAACTTGTCGCCGTCCGGGCGCATGGTGCAGCCGAACTTGCCGATGCACGCCACCGGGCCGTTTTCTCCGTAGGCAAGGACTTCCGAGGCCTCCTCGGCGGTGAGGCGCATGTTGATGAAACCGCCGCCGAGGGAGTTGAACAAGAAGCGGTTCTGGCACACGGTGAGCGGCACGGTGTGCTCGTCGGGCACCTTCCCCTTGATGCGGATGCCGAGCACGGACTCGTCGAGCGGCGTGCCGTCCAGGGAGTAGAGGTCGCGGCTCGACGTGCCGAACGCGTCCTTCAGGTCCTCCCGCGTCTTCGAGCGGGCGCCGTCGCAGATGGCGAGCACGTCGAGGCCGTCCCAGGTCTTCGGCTGCGCGTAGGCCTCGGGGATGAGCTCGATGCCGTAGAAGTCCTGCGCCATGTCCAGCAGGCAGTCTTCGATCCAGCGGACCTTGATGTTGCGCGGACGGCCGCGGTGCGAAGGGGAGTCGGGGCCGAGCGGCCACATCTCCGAGTAGTTGCCGGGCGTGAACAGGCGGCGCCGCACGAGCTCGGGCAGCTGGCCCCACACGTTGCTCTGCAGCGTGACGACCTGCTCGCGGCGGTTGTTGCCCTCCGCCTTGCCGAGCCACACCACGCGGCCGTCGCGGCGCGTCCAGCGGCGGTCGAACACGCGGAGCTTGACCTTGTCGCCGAGCATCGAGCGCAGCGTGCACGCGAAGATCAGCCCCACCGGGCCGCCACCGGCCACGTCGACCCGCAGCGGCCGCGACGCACCGGGACGGGACACCACCTGGACCACGCGGCCCAGCTCGGCCGAGCCCTGGGAGCGGTTCGGCCGAAGGAACGTCGTGGCCGGCTCCCCGAAGCGCGAGGCGTTGTCGGTCATGGTGTTCGGATCCTCCCAGTGTGTCCTTGGTGTGCGGCCGACACACGGATCCGGAGGTTCGAAGGGTTCAACCAAATCTCAAATATTTTTCGCGATCTTGTTTGCCCAGCTCAGGCGGCTACCTGGTCGGCGATGTGCTTCGCGATCTCCAGCGCGCTGGTCGCCGCGGGGCTCGGGGCGTTGAGCACGTGGACCTGATCGCGCGCGGTCTCGATGAGGAAATCGTCCACGAGCGAGCCGTCCGGCCGCAGCGCCTGGGCCCGCACCCCCGAGCCGTGGCGGACGATGTCGTCCTCGGTCACGGCGGGCACGAGCCGGGCGAGGCTCGCGGCGAAGCGCTTCTTCGAGAACGAGCGCAGCACCTCTTCCAGGCCCGTCGGGTACGCGTACTTGCGCGCCAGCCGCCACGCGCCGGGGAAGCGGGCGACGTCGGCGAGGTCCTTCACGGACACGTCGGCCCAGCGGTAGCCCTCGCGGCGCAGCGCGAGCACGGCGTTGGGGCCGGCGTGCACGCTGCCGTCGAGCATGCGAGTGAGGTGCACGCCGAGGAACGGCAGCGTCGGGTCGGGCACGGGGTAGATCAGGCCGCGCACGAGGTGGCGGCGCTCGGGCTTGAGCTCGTAGTATTCGCCGCGGAACGGCACGATGCGCGCGCTCGGCTTCACGCCCGCCAGCTCGGCGACGCGGTCGGACTGCAGGCCCGCGCAGTTCACGAGGGCGTCGGCGCGGATGACCTCGGTGTCGGTGGCCACCTCGACACCGCCGTTCGCACCCGCGCGGATGCCCCGGACCTCGGTGTCGAGCCGCAAGTCGGCGTCGGCCTCGTCGAGCAGGCGCACGAGGGACGCGCAGACGGCCGGGAAGTCGATGATGCCCGTCGACTCCACCCGCAGCGCCCCGACGCACGCCACCTCGGGCTCGTACTCCCGCGCCTCGGCGGGGGTGACCTTCTTGGCGGGCACGCCGTTGGCCTCGGCGCGCTCGGCGAGGGTGTTGAGCGCCGGCAGCTCCGCCTCGCTCGTGGCCACCACGAGCTTCCCGCACACCTCCACGGGCACGCCGTACTGCCTCGCGAAGTCCACAATGGACCGATTGCCGGCCACGGACATGCGCGCCTTGAACGAGCCGGGCTTGTAGTAGAGGCCGGCGTGGACCACGTTGGAGTTGTGCCCGGTCTGGTGAGCCGCCCAGCGGCCCTCCTTCTCTAGCACCGTGACGTCCTGCCCCCGCTGCGACAGCTCCCAGGCCACGGCCAGGCCGACGATTCCCCCACCGATCACCACGACGTTTCGCACGGACAGAAAGGCTACGCGACCTCGGCGGAGGTTGCGTAGCCCAAGTGGTCTGAAATGCGGTTTTTCACGGATCAGGTGACCCATTGGCGAACTCCGGTCCGAAGTGGACTGCCGTCCACGTGGGGGCTGTTCGACCTGGTCGAGCACCTTCGGCGCCCCACGTGGGGTGAACCGCGCCACGCCCGCTACCAGCACTTTCAGGCCGGCAGTGCCCAGTGTCGTCACCTGAAGGCCTCCGGCAACACTGCCCGCCCGAGGTGGGCTGCCGTCGGTACCGGGGGTGGGCTGGGTCTCAGGGAGCAATCCCCGCCTCAGCCAACGCCTTCTGCACCGAAAACTCCCGACCCACCGCATAACACCCCTCGTACCGCGCCCCCAACTCCGCGCGCGCCCGCTCAGCCACCGAGGCCACGTCCGGTTGACCCGCGACCTCCGTCCCCCGCGCGGCCGCCGCGGCGCCCAGCAGCGTGGCCGCCTCCTCCGGTCGGGAGTCCAGCAAAGCCGCACCCGCCACGCATTCCAAGGCCGATGCCAGCACGGTGCTGTCCTGCCACTGGTGCGCCGCCTCCACGGCCGTGCGCATCAACGCCCGAGCCTCGGCGCCCTGGCCCGAAGCGACACAAACCCACCCCAGCGCAACGATCGCCGCCCCGCGGACGGCGGCGGCCGAGAAGGAGCCACCGGTGCATTCGGCCAGCGCCTGTTCGGCGAGGGAGCGCGCGGCCGCCAGGTCGCCGTCGCGGCGGGACAGGCCCGACAGGCCGACGTAGCCGGAGGCGCGGGTTTCCGGCATGCCCGAGCGGTGGGCCAGGGCGATCACGCGCGAATAGTCCTCGCGGGCACCCGCGAGGTCGCCCTGGAGGGCGCGGCTGTCGGCGCGGCGGCACAGCAGGTCGGCGTAGTCGTCGGCGGCGCCGAGTTGCTGCATGAGGTCCATGGACTCCGTCATGGCGGCCGTGGCCTCGTCCCAGCGCCCGCGCCAGGTCAGCAGCTGGGACAGGTGGTCGAGCGACATGGACAGCCCCCAGCGTTCCCCGAGGGCGCGGTAGCGGGCCTCGCCCTCGCGCAGGCCGGCCTCGGCCGCGGCGAGGTCGCCGGTGAGCATCGCGCGCAGGCCGCTGCCCATGGGGACCAGCGCGCTGGTCCAGGGGTCACCGCCGGCCATCAGACGGGTTCGGGTGAACAGCGTCTCCTCGTCGGCGGGCGGGCCGATCACCACACCCAGCAGCAGGCTCAACGTCGGATGCCTTGGGGCCCAAGCCACATCACGTGCGTAATTCTCCACTGTGGACTGATAGGGCACCGTCGCTTCGTGGCCGGGGGCGCCCGACATCGCGTTGAGCAAGCACATCAGGAACTGTTCTTCGTGCCCCGGGGGCGCGGTGGGACCGCAGCGTTTCACGACCTCCAGCGACAGCGTCGCGCCCTCGTAGCGGCGGCCGCGCATCCACCAGTACGTGGCCAGCGCGGCTGTCAGGCGCAGCGCCGTGAGCAGGTCCTCGTCGGTCGCCCAGCGCAGGGCGGCGACGAGGTTGTCGTACTCCGCGTCGAGGCGGTCGAGCCAGCGCAGCTGGTCGGCGGTGCGCAGCCTCGGGTCGGCTTCCTCGGCCAGCGCCAGGAAAGCGGCGGCGTGCGCGGCACGAAAAGGTCGGCTCTCGCCCGAACCCGCGAGCTTCTCGGCGCAGAACGCGCGGATCGTCTCCAACATGCGGTAGCGCTCGCCCGTGGTCTCGACCAGTGACTTGTCCGCGAGACCCGGCAGCAGGTCGACGGCGTCGGGCACCTCGCACACCTGCTCGGCCAGCGCGAGGGTCGCGCCGCCGGAGAACACCGTGAGCCGGCGGGCGAGGCGGCGTTCGTCGTCGTCCAGCAGTTCCCAGCTCCACTCCACCACGCCGCGCAGCGAACGGTGCCGCGTCTCCGCCGTGCGGCTGCCGCGCGCGAGCAGGTGGAAGCGGTTGTCCAGCCGGGCGGCGATCTCGCCGACGGGCAGCGTCCGCACGCGTGCCGCCGCCAGCTCCAGCGCCAAGGGCAGGCCGTCCAGCGCCGCGCAGACGTGCTGGACGTCGCCGATCGTGTCGTCGGAAACGCGGAACGCCGGGTCGCTCGCGGCCGCGCGGTCGGCGAACAGCCGCACGGCCGGGAAACCCAGCGCCTCGGCCGCGGGTGTGCCGGGCGGCGGCACGGCCAGCCGCGGCACGGGTGCCAGCTGCTCACCCGTGATGCCCAGCGGCTCGCGGCTCGTCGCGAGCACCCGCAGGCCGGGGCACGCGGGCAGCAGGCGCGCGAGCAGCCGCGCGGCGGCGTCGACCACGTGCTCGCAGTTGTCCAGCACCAGCAACGTCGCCTGGTCCCGCAACGCCGACACCAGCCGTTCCACGGGATCCTGCACCCCCGAACCCCGCAGCGGCGAAGCACCTTCACGCAGCCCCAGTGCACTCAGCACGGCCTGCCCGACGTCGTCGGCCACGTGCGGCGCCAGCTCCACGAACGCCGCCGGCCCCGCCGACCTCTCCGACGCCGACGCGACCTCGACCGCCAGCCGCGTCTTGCCCGTGCCGCCGGGCCCCAGCAACGTCACCAACCGCGCGTGCCGCAGCAGCTCACCGACTTGCCGCAGCTCGCCGTCCCGGCCGACGAAGCTGGTCAGTTGCGCGGGCAACGGTGTAGACGCGGCCGCCGGTTCATTGCGCAGCGCGGCGAGGTGCGCCTCCGCCAGCTCGGGCCCGGGGTCGGTGCCCAGCTCGTCGGCCAGCGTGCGCCGCGCGTCCTCGAACGCCGCCAGCGCCTCCGCCGAGCGGCCCGCCGCGTGCAGCGCGCGCACGAGCTGCGCCCGCGAGCGTTCCCGCAGGGGAGCGGCGGCGACGGCCGCCCGCAGCTCGTCCAGCACCTCCGCCGCGCGCCCCAGCGCCACCTCGGCGTCGACGCGATCCCCGGCCGTGTCCGACCGCAGTTCTTCGAGGCGCGTTGCCTGCGTCGCCGCGAAGGGCGCTTCGGTCACGTCAGCGAACGCCGGCCCACGCCAGAGCGCCAACGCTTCGCCGAGCAGGTCGCTCGCCCGCGTGGCGTCGCCCGCCGCGAGCTCGCGCCGCCCGTCTCCGGCGAGGCGCTCGAAGCGGTGGACGTCGACCTCGTCGGGCTCGACCGCGAGCCGGTAGCCCGCGCCGGTGAACTCCACGGGCGCCACGGATTTCAACGCACTGCGCAACCGCGAGACCTGTGACTGCAGCGCGTTGGCCGCGCCGTCGGGCGGCTGCTCGCCGTAGAGGCCGTCGATCAGCCGCTCCGCCGGCACGAACCGGCCCGCCTCCAGCGCCAGCTGCGCGAGCAGCGCCCGCACCCGGGGCCCTCCGACGACCACCGGCTCGCCCACCGCGTCCCACGCCGTGACCGCCCCCAGAACCCCGATCCGCATGCGGCAAGACTAGGCGCTCACACGCCCGTCACCGGCAGGTTTCGTCCCCACGCCCGGCTCGGCCGAAGGCGTCTCTACACTGCGGGGCGAGATAACGCAACGTGCGGTCCGCGGAGCAAACAGGAGTGGGGATGTCTGGACAACCGGCCGACCAACCGGTGCTGCTCGGGAAACCGACCGTCGGCGAGGAGGAGCTGGCCGCGGTTGCCGAGGTGTTCCGCTCGGGCTGGCTCGCCGGGGCCGGCCCCGCGTGCCGCCGGTTCGAAGAGCGCTTCGCCCAGGCCACCGGCACCGCCCACGCCCTGACCACCAGCAGCTGCGGCGCCGCGTTGTTCCTCGGGCTGAAGGTGCTCGGCGTGAAGCCGGGCGACGAGGTCATCGTCGGCGACTACACGTTCCCGGCCACCGGCCACGCCGTGCTGCAGGCCGGCGGGAAGCCCGTGTTCGCCGACATCCGGCCCGACATCTTCAGCGCCGACCCGGCCGCGATCGAAGCGCTGATCACGCCACGCACGGTCGGCATCCTCGCCGTGGACGTCGCGGGCCTGCCCGGCGACTTCGACGAGTACCGGGCCATCGCCGACAAGCACGGCCTGTGGCTGTTCGAGGACGCCGCCTGCTCGGCCGGCGCCACCTACAAGACGCGCCCGGCCGGCAGCCTCGCCGACCTCGCCGCGTTCTCGTTCCACGGCCGCAAGGGCATCACCGCGGGCGAGGGCGGCGCGCTCGTGTCGAACCGCGAAGACCTCATCTCCCACGCGCGCAAGATGCACACCTACGGCATCGAGCCCGCCATCAGCCGCGAGGGCTCGGGCACGCTGCCGATCCCCGAGTTCCACGAGCTGGGCTGGAACTTCCGCCTGTCGGACATCCAGGCCGCCATCATGGGCGTGCAGCTCGACCGCCTGCCCGACCTGCTCGGCGCCCGCCGCGCGGTGGCGAAACGCTACACCGAGGCGTTCGCCGACGTGGCAGGCACAGGGGCGCTCACCGTCCCCGTCGAGCTGCCCGACCGCGAGCACCCGTGGCAGGCCTACCTGCTCACGGTCGCGCCCGAGGTGAGCCGCGACGCGCTGGCGCTGCGGATCCGCGACCAGGGCGTGCAGTGCAACTTCGGCACGTACGCTTCGCACCTGCAGCCGGTGTACGGCGAGCAGCAGCCGCTGCCCGTGTCTGCCGACGCGTTCCGCCGGCAGCTGGCCATCCCGATGCACGCGGAGCTCACCGAAGCCGAGGTCGACCGCGTGGTGACCACGGTGCGCGAAGCAGTCCACGCGCTCAGCTGACCAACCAGACCACCGATCGAGGAGAAGCAGCGACCATGTCCGAGAAGAAGGTGTTCTTCACCGGTGGCGGTGGGTTCATCGCCGCGCACGTCATCCCGCTGCTGCTGGACGGCGGGTACACCGTCCGCATCTTCGACAACATGACCCGCGGCGACCGGGCTCGGGTCAACGAGTTCGTGGCCACCGGCAAGGTCGAGCTGGTCGAGAAGGACGTGCGCTACGGCGGCGCGGTGCGCGAGGCCATCCGCGGCTGCTCGCACGTGATCCACTTCGCCACGGTGTCGATCAACAAGTCCGTCGCCGACCCGCACGAGTCGATCGACATCAACATGTCCGGCAACCACAACGTCTTCGCCGCGGCGGCCGACGAGGGTGTCGAGCGCCTGGTGTTCGCGTCCACCGCTTCGGTCTACGGCGAGCCCAAGCGCCTGCCGATGCACGAGGACGACGAGCTGCGCCCGCTCACGCCGTACTGCATCTCCAAGCGCGCCGGCGAAGACCTGCTCGGCTTCTACGAGCGCACGAAGGGCCTGTCCTGGAACGCGCTGCGCTTCTTCAACGTGTACGGCCCGGGCCAGAAGATCGAGGCGTACTACACGTCGGTCATCAACCACTTCATCCAGCGCCTGCGAGCCGGCCAGCCGCCGATCATCGACGGCCGCGGCGACCAGTCGATGGACTTCGTGCACGTGAGCGACCTGGCCCGCTCGGTCGTCGCCGCGCTGGAGTCGGAGCGGTCGAACCTGCCGATCAACATCGGCACCGGCGTCGACACGTCCATCGCCACGCTCGCGAAGATCCTCATCGAGGCCGTCGGCGTCGACGTGCAGCCGCAGTTCAACGAGCGCGACGTGCTCGTGTCGCGGCGCGCCGCGGACATCACGCGGGCCCGCGAGGTTCTGGGCTGGGAACCGACCATCACGGTGGAAGAAGGCATGCGCCAGTTGGTCAGGGAATCCGAGTGAGTGGCACTGCGGGCCCCGCCCGAGGACGTGCGATGCGCATCGCAGTGGTCAACAACTTCTTCCCGCCCCGCGTCGGCGGCAGCGCGCACATGTCCGCGTCGCTGGCGGCCGAGTACGTGGCCGCCGGGCACGAGGTCCTCACCATCACCGCGGCCTACGAGGACGCGCCGGCGCAGGAGGAGCGCGACGGCTACCGGGTCGTCCGCCTGCCCGCGGCCAAGATGCCGCAGCTGGGCCTGTCGATCGACTTCGACATGAGCTTCGCGGCCCTGAAGCCGGGCAACTGGCGGCGGCTGTGGAAGCTGCTCGACGAGTTCAAGCCCGACGCGCTGCACCTGCACGGCCAGTTCTTCGACCTGTCGTGGCTGGCCGGCTTCTACGCGCGGCGCCACAAGCTGCCGGTGCTGCTGACCATCCACACGCTCCTGATCAGCGACAACAAGCTGTACTCGAGCGTGTTCCGGCTGCTCGACGCCGTGCTGGTGAAGCCGGTGCTGAGCTACATCCGGCCGCGCTACGTCATCCTCGACAAGCTGGGCGTGGACTACTGCGTCGAGCGCTACGGCACGAGCGACGCCAACTCCGAGTACTTCCCGATCGCCGTCGACACGGGCCACTTCGCCAAGCCGGTGACCAAGGACGTGCGCGCGGAGCTCGGGCTGGGCGACGCGCCGCTGATCGTGTCGCTCGGGCACGTGATCCCGCTGCGCAACCGGCTGCCGCTGATCGAGGCGCTGCCGGCGATCCTCGAGCGCCACCCCGGTGTCCGCGTGGTGATCGTCGGCCGCGTCTACCACGACGCGTTCCTCAAGCGCGCCGAAGAGCTGGGCGTCGCCGAGGCGCTGGTGGTGACCGGTGCGGTGCCGAAGCAGGACGTGCCCGCGTACTTCGCGGCCGCCGACATCGTCACCCACGACCTCAACGGCGGCTGCGGCACCGCATCGCTCGAGGCGATGCTGTCCGGCACGGCCACGATCGCGTCCGTCACCGAGGACAACTACCCCGGAATCGAGCTGCGCAACGGCGAGAACATCCTGCTCGTGCGCCCGGACGACGCCGAGGCCGTGGAGAAGACCGTGCTTTCGCTGCTCGACGACCCGGCGCTTCGGGAACGGATCGCCGCTCGCGAAAGCGCCATGGTCCGGGCCAATTTCGGCCTCGACGTGGTGGCCGAGGAACACCTGCGCGTGTTCACGAAACTGGTGGACGATGTTCTTTGACGACGACCGCAGCAACCGCCTGCGGCCGATGATCCTGAACGACCTCGTCGCCCAGTACATGAACGACGCCGAGCGGGCGCAGTTCTTCGGGCTTCCTTCGACGTGCCGCGTGCGTGAACGCGTGAAGATCGTCAGCCCCGAGAACCTGCGCATGGGCGAGCACTGCTGGGTCGGCGAAGGCGCCGTCCTCGACGCGAGCGGCGGCCTGGAGATCGGCGAGCACACCAGCATCGGCCTCAACACGCTGGTGTTCACCCACTCCAGCTGGCTCGCGAACATGACGCTGCAGAACCACTCCGGCAGCGACCTGATCGAACGCAAACCCGTGAAGATCGGCAAGGGCTGCTTCATCGGCGGCCTGGTCGTGATCATGGCCGGCGTGACCATCGGCGACTTCGCGACCGTGCAGCCGAACTCGGTGGTGGCCAAGGACGTGCCGCCGCGCACCCTGGTCGCCGGCAACCCGGCGCGCGTGTTCCAGCGCTACGACGAGGAGTACATCGCCTCGGAGGTCGAACGGGTGCGCACGGAGAACGCCCGCCGCCGCGACCTGTCGGGCGACGCAGGCGGCTGGGGCTCCCCGGCGGGCGACTTCAGCGGGTAGCCTTGAGGTGGCCGGTGAACGCGGACGGTAGTCTTGATCACTGTTCCGGTCACTGAAAGTGAAGGAGTCCTCATGAGTGCCCTCGAGTGGCCTCACCACCTCCTGACCCTCGACGACTGGGCGGAACTTCCGGAGACCTCGGAGTTCCACGTCGAAGTCGTCGAAGGGGTTCTCGCTGTGTCGCCGCGCCCGTTGTCGTTGCACCAACTGGCCATTGGGTGCTTGCCGTACGTCCTCAACTCGCAGCTTCCGAAGGAACTGCGCGCGGTGCCGGAGATGGAGATGGTGGTCGAAGCGTCGCCGCTGACGGTCCGAGTGCCGGACGTCCTGGTGGGGCCTTCCGACGTCATCCTCGCGAACGTGCCGAGGATTCCTGCCGTGGATGTGTCGCTGGCTATCGAGATCCTGTCCGAGGGTACGAAGCGCACCGACCAGGTCACCAAGCATTTCGAGTACGCCGACGCCGGCATCGAGCACTACTGGATCATCGATCTCGACGCACCGGTCAGCATGATCACCTATCGTCTTGTCGACGGCGACTACGAGAACTTCGGCGAGCACTCCGGCAAAGTCGAACTCGAAGTCGCGGGCAAGACCGTGGTGCTCGACCTGGACGCGCTCACCCAGGGTCGCGTGCAAACGCTCTAGCGGCGACAACCTCCGCCGTGCCCAGCCGTCCCGTAAGTGTGGAGATCGGGGGTACGCCGGTGGCGCGAAGTGACGACGAGTTCGTCGAGTTCGTGCAGGCGTCCTCGAACCGGCTCACGCACGCGGCCTTCCTGCTCACCGGTGACCGGCACCAGGCCGAAGACGCGGCGCAGACGGCGTTCGCGCGGACGTACGCGGCGTGGTCGCGCGTGAAGCGCAAGGACGCCTACGCGTATGCGCGCACCGTGCTCGTCAACCACGTGATCGACGGCTGGCGGCGGCCCCTGCGCGAGTACGCCTCCGAGGAAGTGCCCGAGCGGCCGACCGGCCAGGACGTGGCGCAGGCGGTGACGCAGCGTGAGTGGCTGACCTCCGCGCTGGCGCGCCTGACGGGCCGCGAACGGGCCGTGGTGGTGCTGCGGCACTTCTTCGACCTGCCGGAACAAGCGGTGGCCGACGAACTGGGGGTGTCGGTGGGTACCGTCAAGAGCACGAACTCACGGGCGCTCGCGAAGCTGCGCGTGGACGCCGGACCGGAAGACGTGCTGATCGGAGGGAGCGGGCGGTGAACGACCTCGACAAGCTGCGCTCCGCGTTGCACGAAGAACCCGAGCAGCCGTTCGCCGCGCCTGACCTGGGGCGCATCATCACCGAGGGGCGCCGGATCCGGCGGCGCCGCAGGATCGTGACCGGCGCCGGAGGGGCCGTAGCGGTGGTGGCCGTGGTCGGGATCGTGGTCGGGGCCGTCGCGCTGCGGACGCCCACCGAACCGCAGCCGGTGCCCGTGGCCGCGCCGCCCGTCGCGTCGAGCAGTGGACCGACAACGCCGACAACGCCGACAACACCGTCGACGCTGCCCACGCCGCCCACGTACGCGCCGGCATCCGACGGCAAGCTGCCCCCGGCCGAGCCGTACGGCGACGTCATCCACTCCGGCATCGAGACCGGCGGGGGCGAGCTCGTCTTCTACGTCACGAAGCTCGACGACGTGGTCCTGCCGGGCATCCACTTCAGCGTTCTGGCCGCGGTCCAGACCAAGAGCGGCGTGCGCGAGCTGTACTCCAGCAACGAGATCCGCGGCTCCGACACGTCGTTCGGCTTCCACGCCACGGCGGGCGGCATGGCCGCCGGCGACAGCTACGTGCCCGTCTTCGGCTACTTCGCCGGGCCGGCCGTGAAGATCACCAGCACCGTGCGCGGCAAGCCCGTGGTCGCGAACACCGCGCGCTGGAGTGTGAACCCCGACGTGGTCGTGTTCTGGTTCAACCCCAAGGAAGTGCCGTCCTCGGGCGTACTGACTCCGTTGGTCGCGTACGGCAAGGACGGCACCCGCCTCACGAAGTAGCTGTACCGAAAACTAAGCCGCGGCCTGCGTCAGCACCTGCGCCACCACGTGGTGCGACGGCAGGATCAGGTCGCGTTCCACCGCGGCGTCGATCTTGCCCTCGAGCAGGTCCAGGAACCGGTCGAGCTGCGTCGCCAGCGGCTCGCGCGCGGTGACCAGCTCGGGGATCTCGATCACGGTCTGCTGCCGGTAACCGAGGCCATCGGGCGTCACGGAGTCGTGCGACACGTGCCGGTAGATGGTGACGTCGCGGCGCAGCAGGTCGATCTCGATCAGCCGGTCCAGTTCGGACACGACCAGCGACCGCACCTTCTTCTGCCCCAGCCGGGAAGCCGAAACCGTGGCCAGGCCGGTGGGGAACGACAGCACCGTCTCGATGGTGTCCTCGGCGCCTTCCACCGACGACGGGTGGAAGTACCCCGCGCCCGAGGTGACGCGCGCCGGCGTGCTGCCGCCGAAGAACTGGATCGCCAGGTCCACGTCGTGCACCAGCAGGTCCCACGCGACACCGGTCTTGATGCGCGGCGCGTACGGGCCGTGGCGGCGCGCCATGAGGTGCACCGGCTCGTTGACCAGCGCCCGCGCCGTCATCACGGCGGGGTTGTAGCGCTCGAGCAGCCCGCACATCAGCGGCACGTCCTTCTGCTCCGACAGCGCCACGATCTCCTGCGACAGCTCGAGGCTGTTGCACACCGGCTTCTCGACGAGCATCGGCTTGCCCTGGCCCAGGATCTCCTGCGCCAGGTCGTAGTGCGCCTCGGTGGCCGACGCGAGCACCACAGCGTCCACATCGGACAGTGAACCGAGCTCGGGTGACCACTGGGTCTCGTAGCGGTCGGCCACGGCACGGCCGGCTTCCTCGCGCGGGTCGACCACGCGGACGAGCTTCACGCGCTCGTTGCCCGCCAGCACGCGCGCGTGCAGGGAACCCATGTTGCCCGTGCCGATCAGGGCGATGCGGTGGGTCATGCGCCGAGCACCTCGCGAACCGTTTCGATGATCGTGTCGAGCTGCTCGTCGGTCAGGTGCGGGTGCACCGGCAGCGACAGGGCCTGCGCCGCGACGGCCGAGGCCACCGGGAAGTCCTTGACGTCCGCCCCCGGGATCAGCTCGTGGCCGCGGTAGCAGTCGTAGTCGAACACGATCTTGGGGTAGTAGATCCCGTTGCCGATACCGCGTTCGGTGAGCGCCGCGGCCAGCTCGTCGCGCGAGAGCATCGCGTGCGGGCCCACCAGCACCGTGTACTGGTGCCACACGTGCTCACGGCCGGGCAGCACCTGCGGGATGTCGAGGCCCGGCGTGCCGGCCAGCCCCTCCGAGAGCCGCTTCGCGTTGGCCTGGCGAGCCGCGGTGAGCTGGTCGAGCTTCTCCAGCTGCGGGATGCCGACGGCCGCGTGCAGGTCGGTCATCCGGTAGTTGTGCCCGGCCATCTCGTACTGGTAGCGGGCGCGCATGCCCTGGTTGCGCAGCACGCGCAGCTTGTCGGCCAGCACGTCGTCGTCGGTGGTGATCACACCGCCCTCGGCGGTGGTCACGTTCTTCGTCGCGTACAGCGAGAAGCAGCCGATGCCGTATGAACCTGCGGCGCGCCCCTCGAACGACGCGCCGACCGCCTGCGCCGAATCCTCGATGACCTGGAGCCCGTGCTCGGCGGCGAGCGGGGCGAGCTTGCCCATGTCCGCCGTCTGGCCGTACAGGTGCACCGGCATCAGGACCTTGGTGCGGTCGGTCACGGCGGCGCCCACGGCGTCGGGGTCGGTCGCGAAGTCGTCGCGCCGGATGTCGGCGAACCGGACGGTGGCGCCGGCCTCCAGGATGGCGTTCAGCGTCGCGACGAACGTGAACGGCGAGGTGATCACCTCGTCACCCGGTGCCAGGTCCAGCGCCTGCAGTGAGGCGACCAACGCGGTGGTGCCGTTGTTCACGGCGATGGCGTGCTTCGTGCCCGCGACGTGCGCGAAGGCGTCCTCGAAGCGCTTGACCATCGGCCCCTGTGCGATGGCGCCGGATCGCAGCACCTCGACGACGAGGTCTTCCGCGTCACGGACGTCGACCACGGTAATGGGGATCATCGGCAGTCTCTCTCGGCAGGCGATTTCAGTGCGTCCGGTACAGTGCAGTGCGCTCAGGCCGCGAGGCCGAGAGCCGCCGGTTCTGCGCCCGGCTGCGCCTTGCGTGAACGCGGGCCACACGTTACCGGGCGCCGCCGCCTGCCCCAGACCCCAGGCCGCTCGCGACCCGACAGCGGCGGACAGATGAATGGATCACCGCAGTGTCTGACGCTCAGGCCGCGAGGCCAGGGACCAACCGAATCCACCCCACCGCCGTCATCGGCGAAGGTGTCGAGCTCGGCGACGACAACGTCATCGGACCGTACACGGTGATCGTCGGCCCGACCAGGATCGGCGACGGCAATTGGATCGGTCCGCACGTGACCATCGGCACCCCGGGCGAGGACCGCGGCGGCCCGCACCCCGTCGCGTGGGAGTCCGCGCCGGCCGGCGACCCGGCGCTCGACGGCCACGGTGTGGTCGTGGGCAGCCGCAACCGCATTCGCGAGTACACGAGCATCCAGCAGGGCACCTGGCGCGCCACGACCCTCGGCGACGACTGCTACGTGCTGCGCGGCAGCCACATCGGCCACGACGTGCTGGTCGACGACCAGGTCACGCTCGCGTGCAACGTGCTGCTCGGCGGCCACACCCACGTGTGGTCGTTCGCGAACATCGGCATGAGCACCGTCGTGCACCAGGGCGGCAGCATCGGCCCCGGCGCGATGGTCGGCATGGGCTCCGCGGTCCGCCGCGAGGTGGGTGCGTTCACGATCACGGTGGGCAACCCGGCGCGCGCCACCGGCGTCAACGTGGTGGGCCTGTCACGGCGCGGCCTGGACGAGGCCGCCGTCGAAGCCCTCTCGCCGTGGGTGAAGGGCAAGGGCGACCTCCCGGCCGAAGGACTGCCCGACGACCTCTCTACCTTGGTCAAGGCGTGGGAAGCCCGCCCGCGCGACGAACACTAGGAGCTGTGAAATGGAGATCGCCTCCAAGCTGCGTGAGGTCTTCGTCGAGGCGCTGGACCTCGATGGCGATGTCGACGTCGAGAACCTGAAGTACCGCGACATCGAGGCGTGGGACTCCGTCGGCCACATGGCGCTCGTCGCGGCCATCGAGGACGAGTTCGACGTCGAGTTCGACACCGACCAGGTCATCGACATGTCCAGCTTCAAGGTGGCCGTGGACATGGTCACCGACCTGCGGTCGAAGAATGACTGACCTCACCGGTCGCGTCGCGCTCGTCACCGGTGGCACGCGGGGGATCGGGCTGGCCACGGTTCGCGCGCTCGTCGAAGCGGGCGCGACCGTGGTCCTGACCGGCCGCGACGAGGCTCGGGCCAAGGAGGTCGCCGCCGACGCGGGGGCCGCGGCCGGCCTCGCGCTCGACGTCACCGACGCCAAGGCGGTCACCTCGCTGGTGCGGGGCGTGGCGAAGGAGCACGGCGCGCTCGACGCCGTGGTCGCCAACGCCGGGATCCTCGAAGACGCGCTGCTCGGCATGATCAGCGAGGACCTGGTCGACCGCCTGCTCCGCACGAACGTCGGCGGCACGATCAACACCGTGCAGGCCGCGTCGCGCGTGATGAGCCGGCGCAAGTCCGGCGCGATCGTGGTGCTGGCCTCGATCGTCGGCGAGAACGGCAGCGCGGGCCAGACGGCGTACGCCGCGTCGAAGGCGGCGGTCGGCAACATCGCGCGGTCCGCGGCGAAGGAGCTCGGCCGGCACAACATCCGGGTCAACGCGGTCGCGCCCGGGGTGATCGAAACCGACATGACGTCCCACCTCGGCGAGAAGGTCATCGCCGAGCGCATCGAGGACACGGCGCTGGGCCGGCTCGGCAAGCCGGAGGAGGTCGCGAAGGCGATCCGCTTCCTGGTGAGCGACGAGGCGTCCTTCGTCACCGGACAGGTGCTGGGGATCGACGGAGGCTTGGTGCTGTGACGCTGTGGGGTGCGGGAGCCCGGCTGGTCGACGCGGCCGGGGGCCGCACGCTGGCGGGCGACGAGCTGGACGCCGAGGTCGCGCGCGTCGCGACCGGGCTGGACGAACTGCCGGTCGGGGTGCTGTTCGCGCGCATGTCCGTGGACCTGGCGAGCGTGCTGCGTTACCTCGGCGCGGTCGAGGCCCACCGCGCGGTGGCGCTGATCGACCCGGCGCTCGACGCCGACGTGCTCGCGGGCCTGATCACGCGCTTCCGCCCCGCCGCCGTGCTGGCCGCACCGGACGCCCCGGCGCCCGAGGGCTACACGGTGGCCGGTGAGAACTGGGTGCGCGAGTCGGCCGACGGCGTGAAACCGCACCCCGACCTCGCCGTGCTGCTGCCGACCAGTGGTTCGACCGGCAACCCCAAGCTCGTGCGCCTGTCGCGCACCGGCCTGCTCGCCAACGCCGAAGCCATCGCCGAGGTGCTGCACGTCGACGCCGACGAGATCGCGCCCACGTGCCTGCCGCTGCACTACAGCTACGGCCTTTCCGTGCTGAATTCGCACCTCGTGCGCGGCGCGACGGTGGTGATCGAAGCGTCCGGCGTGCTCGGCCGCGGATTCTGGAACGCGGTGAACGAGTACGGCATCACGTCGCTGTCCGGCGTGCCGTACCACTACGAGATGTTGCGGCGCCTCAAGTTCGACCCCGCGAAGTACCCGACGCTGCGCACGCTCACGCAGGCCGGCGGCAAGCTGCGCGACGAGCTCGTGGTCGAGTTCAACGACAAGATGCGCGCGGTCGGCGGCCGGATGTACGTGATGTACGGCCAGACCGAGGCGTCGCCGCGCATGACCACCGTGCCCGCCGAGCGGCTGGCCGACAAGATCGGCTCGGCCGGGCCGGCGCTGCCCGGCGGCGCGTTCGCCGTCCGCCGCGACGACGGGGTCGAGACCACGCACCCCAAGATCGTCGGTGAGGTCGTCTACCGTGGACCCAACGTGATGATGGGCTACGCCGACGACGAGGCCGGCCTGGCCGCGGGCGACGAGTGCGGTGGGCAACTCGCCACCGGCGACCTCGGGTACCTCGACGAAGAGGGTTACCTGTTCATCACCGGGCGGCTCAAGCGCATCGGCAAGGTGTTCGGCAACCGCGTGAGCCTCGACGACCTGGAGCAGGCCGTGCGCCAGGCCGCGGTCGGCATCGAGGTTGTGGCGGCGGTGGCGGCGGGCGACAAGGTCGTGCTGTTCGCCGAGCTGCCCGAGGGCGATGGCGCCAAGGCGATCTGCAAGGACGCGTCGCGGGCGCTGGCCGAGCGGCTGCACCTGCACACCAGCGGGTTCGACGTGCGGCCGATCGACACGGTGCCGCTGCTGGCCAGCGGCAAGATCGACTACCGGTCGTTGGAAGGACGGGTATGAGTGTGTTCACGCGCTCGCAGGCCGAGCGGGAAGCGACGCTGCTGCCCGAGCTCGCGGAGCTGACCGCGCACCACCGCGCCCGTTCCGAGGGTTACGACCGCGTGTTGTCCTCGCTCGGTATCGCGCCGGACGCGTCGTTCGCGTCGATCGCGGACCTGCCGTGGCTGCCGGTGCGCATGTTCAAGAACCACGATCTCAAGTCGATCCCCGATGCCGAGGTGTTCAAGACGCTCACGTCGTCGGGCACCACCGGCGCCGGCGCGTCGCGCATCTACCTGGACAAGGACGCGGCGGCGGCGCAGACCCGCCAGCTCGGCGCCACGCTGCAGGAGGTGCTCGGCGGCGAGCGGTTGCCGATGCTGATGGTCGACACCATCGGCATCATCAAGAACCGCCGCTCGTTCTCCGCGCGCGGCGCCGGCGTGCTGGGTATGGCGAACTTCGGGCGCAAGCACACGTACGTGCTCGACGAAAACGACCAGCCCGACGTCGAGGCCGTGAAGAAGTTCCTCGCCGAGTACGGGGACAAGCCGTTCCTCATCTTCGGCTTCACGTTCATGGTGTGGCTCTACCTGTACGAGGTGGCGCGCGACCACGGCCTCGACCTGTCCAACGGCATCCTCATCCACTCCGGTGGCTGGAAGAAGCTGATCGACCGGGCCGTGGACAACACCGAGTTCCGCCGTCGGTTCAAAGAGGACACCGGCCTGACGCGGATCCACAACTACTACGGGATGATCGAGCAGATCGGCACCGTGTTCCTCGAGGGACCGTCGGGGAACTCGTTGTACTGCCCCGATTTCGCCGACGTGGTGATCCGCGACCCGGAGACGTGGCGCGAGCAGCCGGTGGGCAAGCCCGGGGTGATCGAGGTCGTCTCGACGCTGCCGCGCTCGTACCCGGGCCACGTGCTGCTGACCGAGGACCTCGGCGTGTACAACGGCATCGACGACGGTGACTGGCCCGGCAAGCACTTCTCCGTGCTGGGCCGGCTGCCGAAGGCCGAGGCGCGGGGTTGTTCGGACACGTTCTCGGGGGCTGCCGCATGAGCGCGTTGGAGCAGCGGTTTCCGCTGGGTGCTTCGGTTTCCGTCGACGCCCTACTCGACCAGGTCCGCGCCGAGCCGCCGGGCGGCCGCCTGACCGTCGGCGACCCGCGCGTGGTCGAGTTCGTCACGAAGTTCGCGCGCAAGCTGCTGGCACCCGCGCTGGCCCGGCGGTTCCCGGAGCTGGCCTCGCTGGGTTTCTTCCTGCGCAAGGGAGAGCTCGCCAAAGCACTGTCCACTCTGGACACAGCGGGCGACTCGCTGCGGTTCCCGCGCGGGCTCGTGTTCCACGTGCCGCCGGCCAACGTCGACACGATCTTCGTGTACTCCTGGGCGCTTTCGGCGCTGGCGGGCAACCCGAACGTCGTGCGCGTGTCGTCGCGCTCGGCCGGGGCGGCCGAGGCCGTGCTGGAGGCGCTGAACGCGGCGCTGGACGACGTGTCGCCGAAAACCGCGGCGACGATCCGCGCGACCCAGCGCATGGTGACCTACGACCGCAGCGACGAGATCAGCGGTGCCCTGTCGCTGGCCGCCGACCTGCGCGTGATCTGGGGTGGTGACGCTTCCGTCGCGGCGCTGCGCAAGTACCGGCTGGCGCCGCACGCGCGTGACCTCACGTTCCCGGACCGCTCGTCGTTCGCCGTCGCGTCGGTGCGCGGCTGGCAGGAAGCCACGCCGGAGCAGCGCCGGGGCGCGGCCGAAGGCTTCTACAACGACTCGTACTGGTTCGACCAGGCCGCCTGCTCGTCGCCGCGTGCGGTGTTCTGGGTCGGCGACGCCGAGGGCGCCCGCGCCGCGGGTGAGGAGTTCCGCGCGCTGCTGGCGTCGGTGCTCGAGGCCAAGCAGCACGTGACCGAGCCGGCCATGGCCGTGCAGAAGCGCGTGTCGGCCTACGGCGCGGCCGTCGACGGGCTCGTGTCGGCGATCTCTTTCGACGGAAATTCCCTGGCCACTTTGGAGCTCACCGACGCCACCGTGATGCCGCGGGAATGGCTCGGCGCGGGCACCTTCGCCAACGCGCACCTCACCTCGCTGAAGGAGCTCGTGCCGCTGGTCCTGCGCAAGGACCAGACGGTGGCGCAGTTCGGTTTCACGCGCGAAGAGCTGGTGGAGTTCGTGACCGAGCTGGCCGGGCGCGGTGTCGATCGGGTGGTTCCGTTCGGGTCCGCGCTGACGTTCGCGGGCGTCTGGGACGGTTACGATCTGCTTGCCGAGTTCAGCCGTCTGGTCACGGTGCAGGTCTGACCAGTGGTGACAGGTACGGGTGTGTGCTGTGAGGAGACTGGTCAGTGACGACCGTTCGAACGCCGGAGGAAGGCTCCGCGGCTCCTGCGAAGCCGAAGAAGTCGACCAAGGCGAGGATCCTCGACGCGGTGCGGTGGATCGCCATCGTGCTCGTGGTGGCCTTCGCGGCCAAGGCGCTCACCGACAACTGGACCGAGTTCTGGCACACGCTGTCCGGTGTGGCCTGGCAGTCGTCGGTGCTCAGCCTGGTCGCGCTGGTGTTGGCGATCATGGTGTCGACCTGGGGCTGGCAGGTGCTCGTCGATGACCTCGGCACGCCGATCGGTTACGTGCGCGGCGCGCAGATCTGTCTCGTCGGCTCGCTCGGCAAGTACGTGCCCGGTTCGGTGTGGGCGTACCTGCTGCAGATGGAGCTGGGCCGCAAGGCGGGCGTCGCCCGCGCCCGGATTTTCACCGGCTCGCTGATCCAGCTCGGGGTCGGTGTGGTGTCGGCGCTGGTCGTGTCGCTGCTGGCCGCGCCGGCCGTGTTCAGCAACAGCCCGCGCGCGATGTGGCTGTTCGTGCTGATCCCGGTCGGGCTCGCGCTGCTGCACCCGCGGGTGCTGACGTGGGGCACGTCGCTGGTCCTGAAGCTGCTGCGCCGTCCGCCGCTGGCCCAGCCGTTGAGCTGGGCTGTGGTCCTGAAGGCCTTCGGCGCCTCGGTGGGCGCGTGGGTGCTGCAGGGCGTGCACCTGTGGCTGCTGGCCAACTCGGTCGGCGCGCCGGGGTTCAGCGGGTTCATCCTGTGCGTCGGCGCGATGGCGGTCGCCATGACCGTCGGCACGTTCGCGTTCATCCTGCCGAGCGGTCTGGGCGTGCGTGAGGTCGCGCAGGTCGCGGTGCTCACGGCCAGCGGTCTCACGGTCGGCCAGGCCACGGCCTTCGCGGTCGCCTCGCGGGTCATGTTCACCGTCGCGGACCTCTTCACCGCCGGCGGCACCGCCGGTGCGGCCTGGCTGACCACGCGCCGCCAGGCCGTCACGGCGGGCTGAGGCGGCTCGCCCGCCGCCCGGCGAAGCCGTCCAGCACCGCGAGCCACGGCGGCGGGCCGGCGGCCTCAGTCAGCTCTTCAGCCGGTAGATCACGGCGTCGGAGTTGCGGTACACCTGCTGCAGGAACGGCGCCGTGTCGAGCCCGACGAGCCCGGGCGAGTTGTACGGCGGGTCCGGCGGAGCGGCCGGCTTGCCCAGGATCAACCAGTGGATGTTCAGCCGCTGCACGGCGGCGCGGACCTGCGGGTCGGTCTCGTACTCCTTGAAGCGGCGGGCCAGCAGCAGCGCGTCGGACGGCGGCGCCGTGCCGTCGTCGTGGGCGGCGACCGTGCGGACGCCGGACAGCGCGTAGGTCCAGACCGAGCCGTCGAGGCGGTCGTTCATGACCCACTCGCCGTGCGGCACGAGGCGGCCGAGTTCGACCATCGCCGCTTCCTCGCCCGGCGTGATGTTCTGGTCGCGCGGGTTGGCCGAGCGGTAGCCGGGAGCAAGCCGATCGCCGTTGGACTCCGCGTACAGGCCCTTCGTGAGGCCCGTGAAACCCAAGAGCACCAGCACCGCCAGGATCACGGCCGGCACGCGCGGTGGCAGGTGCTCGCTGATCCACGCCTGCAGCGACGCGATCCCGTGGCCGCCGATGAAGGCCAGCGGCACGATCGCCATCGAGATGAAGCGGTACGGGTCGTCCCACCACGGCCGTGCGAACGCCATCACCAGCGGCGAGTTCGACGACGACACCGCGGCGTACGCGAGGCCGCAGATCAGTGCGGTCACGCCGATCCAGCGCAGGTCGCCGAGGCGGCGGAAGAAGATGAACCCCAGCAGGAGCGCGGCCGAAAGCCAGATCTGCGGGTGCGGCTCCCAGTGCTGGAACCCGAGCAGCGCGCCGATCGCGGTGCTCGCCCGCCATTCGCTCGGCCAGCCGAGGTAGGGCAGGTCGCCCGCGGCCAGGCCGAGAGCGCCGAACAACTGCAGCCACGCGACCAGCACGGACACCACCGCGATCGGCAGCAGCGCGAGCAGGTCACGGCCGAAGCGGCGCCAGCGCGCGCCCGGCGCCACCCAGCGCTGCAGCAGCAGCGGCCCGGCGAACAGGACCGCGCCGAACAGCGTCGACGAGTGGATGCACAGCAGGCCGACGGCGCACACGACCAGGAGGAACCCGGTGTCCGGCGCGACACGGTCGAGGTAGCGCTTCAGCACGACGGCCGCGAGCGGCGTGAGCGCCAGCCCCAGCAGGAACGGGTACAGCGGCCCGCGGCTCATCGACTCGTAGAGGCCCATCACCGGCGCCACCGACACCAGCGCCACGGCGCCGGCCAGCACCGCGCGGCCGCGGAACTCGCGCACCAGCACGACCATCGACAACGCCAGCAGCCCCGGCAGCAGCACGGTGTTCACGTCGAGGACCTGCGGGATCGACCCGCCGCTCAGCGTGTACTGCACGGCCGCGAGCAGGTGGTAGGCGTTGGGGTAGAACGGCGGTTTCCCGTCCTCGTACCAGTTGAGCGAGCCCATGCCGAACAGCCCGCCGTCGCCGGTGGTGGCGATGTAGCGCACGCCGTTGGCCGCGTACGGCGCGTCGCCGCCCTGTGCGATGGCGCCGAGGTGGCCCATGCCGTGCACGGCGGCGAAGAAGCCGAGCGCCGTGGCCAGCAGCAGGCACGCGCCCACGGCCCAGTGCGCCCGTGCCGTCCAGACCTTCGGCTCCGGCTCCGGCGACCACCGGCGGGTCGTGAGCCGCCGCAGTCCGAACGCGACAGCCGCGAAGACCACAGTGGTCACCAGGTAGGTCCAGGTGTTGAACGGCAGGCCCACCGCGGCGGTCCACGGCCCGGCGAGGCCGCCGATCGCGTAGCTCAGCAGCGGGGTGAGCCCGGCCAGTACCCAGCCGCGCAGGCCCGCGGCCAGACCGGTGAGCAGCCCCGGCAGGCCCAGCACGAGCAGCAGGACGGCGAGACTCGCCACATCGGACAACAGTGTGGGTTCGCTCGGCAACAGACTTCCTCGGCTGTGACGGATCCGCTCGGTGCCCCCGGGTGGCGGATCGGAATCGGAGCCACAGATTAGCGGGCCCGATATACACCCGAACGGCTTATGTCCGGGAAGCGTAGTGAAGCGATTGACTGGAGTCTGTGAAGTGAGCGCTGGGACTGCCGAGATCACTGCCGAGATCACTGCCGAGATCACTGCCGAGATCACTGCCGAGATCACTGCCGAGATCACTACCGAGATCACTACCGAGATCACTACCGAGATCACTACCGAGATCACTACCGAGATCACTGTCGAGATCACTGCCGCATCTCCGCGTTTTCCGGCGAATCGCTCACTCGAAAGCGAGGTTTCGTCGCGGTTTTTCACCGTGGCGACCGGTGGGGACCGGTCAGGGGGCTGGAGGCAGGGGGTCGCGTGGTCTACGCGGTCGTGGGGGGCTGGCTGGTGCTGGGCGCGCTCGTCGTCGCGACCTGGCGCCGCATCGCGACCGACCCTGGGTGGCGGGCGTTCGTGGTGGTGCTCACGCTGGCATTTTCGCTGGTTCACCAGCTGTTGTTCGCCACCGCGACCGAAGACGCGCTCGTCACCTTCCGCTACGCGCAGAACATCGCCGACGGCAACGGGCCGGTGTTCAATCCCGGTGACCGGAACGAGGGTTACGCGAATTTCCTGTGGCTCGTGGTGATCGCGTTGCCGGGTGCTGCGTTCGGCGCGGATATCCCGACTTCGGCCGTTGTGCTGGGTGTTGTCGCGACGTTGGGGTGTGTTCTTCTCTCGTACTTCCTCGCCAATCGCGTCACGCGTCTCGCGTTGCCGGAAGGCGCCGTGCCGCAGCCCGCCATCGGGGTCGCCGCGGCGGTGCTCACGGCGGGCGCCAGCGGCCTCGCCGTGTACGGGCCGTCGGGTACCGAGCTGCCGATGTTCGTGGTGCTGGTGCTGGGTGTGGTCAACGCGCTCGTCGCCCGTCGCGCCGTGGTCGCGGGGGTGCTCGTGGCCGGGGCGGTGATGACGCGGCCCGAAGGTCTCGTGCTCGCCGTGGTCGCGGGGCTGTGGCTCGTGCTGGCCGCCGCGCGCGGCCGGCGCGACTGGTGGGCGCCCGGGGGATACGTGCTGGGGGCGCTGGTTTTCCTGGTGCCCTGGACGGCCTGGCGGGCCACGTACTACCAGCACTTCCTGCCCGATTCCGCCGTGCACCTGCTCGGCCCCGATTGGTCGTACCTGGCCGGGTTTTCCTTGGCGCACCTGGGTTTCCTCTTGCCGGCGGCGGTCGCGGCGGCGGCGCTGCTCGTGGTCCGCACACCCGAGCGCGCGGCCGAACCACGTTCGGTGTTGTGGCTGCTGTGCACGCTGGCGTTGTGTTTCACCGTTTTCGTCGTGGTGCTCGACGGCGACACCGGCCCGTCGTGGCGCCTGCTCGTGCCCGTCCCACCGCTGCTGGCGGTGGCCGCGGTCGGCACGTACGGCGTGCTGACCGCGGCCAACCCGTCGCCGAAACCCCGCACGGTGCCGCGGCTGGTGCCGGTGGTGGCGGCCGTGCTCGCCGGGTGCGCGGTGCTCGTTTCGGTGGTCAGCCCGCAGGTGCTCAAGGCCGTGCGGGCGTGGCACACCGACAGCGCGCAGCTCGCCGAGGTCGGCGAGTGGCTGGCATCGTACCTGCCGCCGGGTTCCGTGGTGAGCGCCGCAGCACCGGGCGCGATCGCCAGCCGCACGGGCTCGCGCCTGCTGGTGGGCCGGGGGTTGGCGCGTGCGACCGTCGACGTGCCCGAGGAATCCGGCTACGCCAAGACCCAGCTCTGCGCCGACGACAGCCGTGCCTGGTACCGCGTCGCGACGTTCCGCCGCACCGGCACGCCCTTCTGGATCTCCGTGTACCCGCGCGCCGACGAGGCGACCCGGCTCATCGGTTACCTCGATCGGGCACCGGATTTCCAGTACGTATCGTGCCCGGGGTGACGCCGGTGCGCAGGTCCGCGCTTCTCGGTGGCGGGGTTTTCGCCGCCTCGCTGGCCGTGCTGCTCGTGCGCTTCCTCGTGCCGCGCCCCGTGTCGATGTCCGACAACGGCGACGGCTTCCGCGCGCTGTGCGGCGCGGGGATCAAGTGGATCAGCAAGCCCGAGAAGTACGTCCACCTCGTGTACGAGGCCACCCCCGGCGGCTGCGACCCGACGTACCAGCTGAGCCAGAGCTGGCTCGCCCGGCTCGCGGTGGCGTTCGGGGCGCGCTCGGAGCTGAGCCTGGTGGTACTCGGCGTGATCTCGAGCGTGCTGGCCGCCTCGGCGATCGCCCTCGTGGTGGTCGGCCTGCCGTACCGGTTGCGGGTGCGGCTGCTCGTGGCCGTGGGCCTGCTGCTGGTGGTGGCGGACTCGGCGTTCTTCGGCTACTTCTCCGGGACCCTCGGCGAGGGCACCGCGTTCCTCGGCCTCCTGCTCGCCACCGGTGGCCTGCTGCTCATGGGCCGCCGCTGGCTGTGGTCCGGTGCGGCGGTGACCGTGCTCGGCGGGTTGCTGGCGGTGAACGCCAAGGTGCAGACGTTGATGGTGCTGCCGCTGCTGATCATCGCCGTGCTGATCGTCACGCGCCCGCGCTGGCTGCCGGGCGTCCTGGTCGTGGTCGCCCTGGTCGGGGGCACCTGGTGGGCCCAGACGGCCGTGACCCCGGCCGCCGCCCCGGACGGCACCGTCTCCGCCCGCCCCGGCGACGACTCCCGCGAGATCAACGTGGTGAACACCGTGTTCCTCAACATCGTCGACGGCCACCACGACTCCGCCGCCGATCTCGCCTCGCTGGGCCTGCCGGCTTCCTTCGCCCAGTACGCGGGCAACGGCTGGTGGCACCCGCATCCGGTCACGCTCGATCCGCAGTACCCGAAGTACCGCGCCCAGCTGAGCCGGCGCAATGTCGTCGAGTGGTTCGTTTCGCATCCCGCCCGGACCTTGGGCGTGTTGAACCGCGCCGCCGGGAACCTGCTCGAGGCGCGTCCCGACTACCTGGCTTCGTTCGACGCCTCGGCCGGTTTGCCGCCGGGCGCGCAGGAGTACCGGGTGCCCGTGTGGTCGGGGCTGGCGGGGCTGCTGGCGCCGCTGGGGTTGTTCGCGTTGGTGCCCGTGTGGCTTTTCGTGGCGTGGCGCGCTTGGCGGCATCGGCGGGTCGCGCTGGGAGTCGTGCTGGCGCTGCTGCTGACGACGGCGGTCGGGCAGTTTCTGCTGGCTGCGCTGGGGGATGGGATCGAGAACGTGAAGCACCAGGTGATCGCGTTGTTCTGCACGTTGGTGGCGGTGGTGCTCGGCTGCTGTCCGGCTCGGGTTGTGGCTCCGGTGGTGGCTCCGGCTGCGGCGAAAGTTCCCGAATGACGGGTTTCGTGCGGACGATCACTTTGCGCAGTCGCGAGAAACCTACGGTCCCGTAGCCTCGGCGGCACGGCTCCGACGCCGCAGGCCGCCGCTGCCCTGGACGCCCGCCCTTCCACGCGGGCCTGACTTGCCACTGGCCGTGCCAAGCTGCCCAAACCCGGCGCCCCCCGCCCGCAACACCAGAAACCTAAAACCACCTCTCCAAAACCTGCGCAACCCCATCCTCGGCAGCAGGCCCCGTCACCTCATCCGCGACGTCCAGCACCGCCCGGTGCCCGTTCGCCATCGCCACCCCGTGCCCGGCCCACCGAAGCATCTCCAAGTCATTCGGCATGTCACCGAACGCAATCACCCGCTCCGCCGGCACCGACAACCGCTCGGCCACATCCGCCAGCCCGGTCGCCTTCGTCACCCCGTGGGCCGACAGCTCGATCAACCCACCCGACGACGAATACGTGATGTCCACAGCCCCATCCAGCACCTCCCGCGCCGCCGCGGCCATCTCCTCCGAACCCAAGCCCCGGTGGCTGATCAGCAATTTGATGGCCGGATGCCCCAGCACCTCCGCGCGCGGCGCGGTCCGCCCCTCGCCGTCGCCCCACGGGTTGCGGTACTCCGGTTCGATCACGAAGCTCCGCACGTCCGTGCCGATGCGTTCGGTCGCCAGCCGGCAGCCCGGCAGGGCCTTGTCCATCGCGCCGGCCAGGTCCGAGAGCAGAGGCGGCGAAAGCAACCCGTGCACGGCGACCACCTCCGACGAGGCCACGTCCAGCAGCACGGCGCCGTTCGCGCACACCGCGAAACCCGTCAGCCCCAGCGGCCCGGCGATCGGCGGGATCCAGCGCGGCGGCCGGCCGGTGCACAGCACGAACGGCACGTCGTCGGCCTTCACCCGGCGCACGACCTCGATCGTGCGGTCGGAAAGGGTTTCGGTGGGGCCGAGCAGGGTGCCGTCGACGTCGGACGCGATCAAGCGGGGTTTCTCCACGCCGCCCATTGTCCCCGAACCGGGCACGGTCACCGCCCGTTCGAGCGAATGTCGGTGGTTGCCGATACCGTCCACCCTCGTGCGAGCAGGCATCGTGATCCTTCCGGAAGATCGTTGGTGGGCGGCCGAGCCCAAGTGGCGGGCCGCCGAGGAGTACGGGTTCGACCACGCGTGGACCTACGACCACCTGGGCTGGAGATCCCTGGTCGACGGCCCGTGGTTCTCCGCGGTGCCGACGCTCACGGCCGCCGCCATGGTCACGTCCACGATCCGGCTGGGCACGTTCGTCGCGTCGCCGGTGGCGCGGCACCCGGTGCCGTTCGCGCGCGAGCTGATCACGCTCGACGACGTGTCCGACGGCCGGTTCGTCCTCGGCGTCGGCGCGGGGGTCGACGCCCAGCGCTACGACGTGCAGGTGCTCGGCGGGCCCGACCTCACGCCGAAGCAGCGCGCCGATCGGTTCGAAGAGTTCGTCGAGGCCCTCGACGGCCTGCTGATGACCGACCGCTTCGACTTCGCCGGCGAGCACTACCAGGCCCACGGCGCCCGCAACCTGCCCGGAACCGTGCAGCGCCCCCGCCTGCCGTTCGTCGTCGCGGCCAACGGCCCGCGCACCATGACGCTCGCCGCGCGCTTCGGCGCCGGCTGGGTCACCACCGGCCGCGGCGGCGCGACGCTCGACGAGTGGTGGGATGGCGTCGCCGAGCTCACCCGCGTGTTCGACGAACGCCTCGACGCCGCCGGCCGCGAACGCGGCAGCGTGCAGCGCTACCTGAGCCTCGACTCGGCGCCGGTCTTCTCGCTGAGCAGCGTGAACGCGTTCAGCGAAGCCGTCGAACGCGCGCGGGAGCTGGGCTTCACCGACGTCGTCGCGCACTGGCCGCGCTCGAGCGGCCCGTACGAGGGCCACGAGTCCGTGCTGGAGCAGGTCGTGGAGAACGTGTTGCCGACGCTGAAAGTCGACTAGGCCGTCCAGGTGACTTCATCCGCGCCGGGAAACCGATTTCCCGACCCGGGCGTCAAGCAGGTGGGAAGTGGGGGAGACGGCCCCTCACCGGGCCGCTCTTGTCAACGGTGAGCACCCCGGGGGTGCTGGGGAACGGGAGAGGTCCTCGTGGCCGCGGCTGGGGCATCCGCGGCCACGGGGCTCCCGAAACCAGGCTTCGAAAAGATCACTTCACGATCGTGTAGATCACCGCACCGGGGTTCCGGTAGTCCACCCGCACGAAATCCAGCCCGTCGAGCCCTCGCAACCCGGGAGCGATCGGCGTGTCCTTGCGGATCGTGCCGCTGCCCACCAGCACGTGGTGCACGTCCAGGCGCGCGACGGCGGCCCGCACCCGGGGATCCGTGTCGTAGTCGCGGAAGTGCAGGGCCAGGTACACGGCGTCGGGATCGACGTTGCCGCCCCCGTCGTAGTGGCCGGCCACCGGGTGCACGCCGGAGATCGCGTACATCCAGGCGGTGCCGTCCATGCGGTCGTTGAGCACCTTCTCCCGCGCCGGGATGCCCATCGTGCCGAGGTGCTCCATGGCGGCGATCTCGTCGGCGCTCACCGGCGGCGTCACTTCGCCCTCCGGGCCGTTGTAGTACAGGTACGACACGGCCGTGGCGTTGGCGGTGCGGTAGAAACCACCGGTCAGCACGGCCATGGCGGCCACCACGACCACCGCCGCCACCAGGCCGAGCCGGGCCAGCACCTGCGGCCGGGACCGCACCCACGCGCCGTTGCCGGCCAGCCGCGCGATCCAGCGTTGCAGCTCGGCCATGCCGTGCCCCGCGAGCAGGCACAGCGGGATCGCGGCCAGCGCCATCAGGCGGTACCGGTCGTTCCACCACGGCCGCGACAGCGACACCACCCACGGCTGGTAGCCGTAGCAGGTCACCAGCACGAAGAAGCCCGAAAGCCCGATCGCCGAGAGCAGCACCCAGCGCATCCGCCGCAGGGTGAAAAACATGAGGGTGCCCAGCGCGAGCAGCACCGTCAGCCAGATCTGGGGCCGGCTGAGCACCTGCTGGAACGTGACGAGCAGCTTCAGCGCCAGCGGGATCGGCAGGTTCGAGTTCCACGAGTAGTACGGGTAGCCGCCCGACGTGAAGCCGATCGCGCCCAGGATCTGCGGCGCCGCGAGCGCCCCGCTGACCACCAGCACCGGCAGCATCCGCAGCACGTCGCCGAGGATCACGCGCCACGCGGGCGTGCCGCCGGCCACGCCGTCCACGCGTTTGCGCCGCAGCGAGCGGTACCAGCGCTGCACCGCCAGCGGCAACGCGAACAGCACCGCGCCGAACAGCGCGCTGGAGTGCGCCGCGAGCAGCCCATCGGCGGTCAGCGCCAGGACGAGGCCCGTGTCGAAGCCCGGCCGCACCAGGAACCGCTGCAACGCGACCACGGCCAGCGGTGTGAGCACGATGCCCAGCGCGTACGGCAGCAGCCCGCTCGACACCGACTCGTACGCGCCCGTGGTGGCGGCCGCCGCGACCAGTGCCGTGCAGCCGGCGTACACGGCCCGTCCGCCGAGCTGGCGGATCAGCGCGACCAGCGACAGCGCGAACAGGCCCGCGACGGGCATGGTGATGGCGTTGAGCGTGACCGGCACGCTCGTGCCCGAGATCTGGTAGACCAGCGCCCCGACCAGGTGGTAGGCGTTCGGGTAGAACGCGCCGTTCGGGTACCAGTTGATGGTGGACATGCCGGTGAGCGAGCCGTCGCCGGTGTCGGCGATGTAGCGGATGCCGTTGGCGTGGAACACCGTGTCCCAGCGCTGGAACACCGCCGTCGTGCCGCCGCGTGCGGAAAGCACCACGGCGATCGACAGGCCCACGGCCACCACCACGCACCCGGCCACGGCCCATTGCGCGCGCTTGCTCCACTCGATCGGTGGTTCTTCGACCCCCGCCTTCAGCCGGCCGCGGGCGACCAGCAGCCGCCGGATGCCGTGGACAACCGCCGCGAGCACCACCGTGCACACGATCGCTGAAAAAACGTTGTACGGGAGCCCGGCGGTCGCCAGCCACGGGCCGGCCAGGCCCAGCACGGCGTAGCTGAGCAGGGGCGCCAGGCCGGCCAGCGCCCAGCCGCGAACGCCGGCGGCCAGGCCCACCAGGCCGCCGGGTATCGCCAGCACGGCCAGGTAGGTGACGACCGCTACCAAGTAGGTTCCCCAGGTGTCCGGTGCAGGCATGCTTCTCACGTGTGTCGGTGCGGTACGGCCGGCGGTATGCCGAGGTCGGTTCGGGCCACGGTGTCAGGACTGCGTACCCTGGGCGCCCGTGAGCGAGCACACGAACCCCGCCAAGATTACTGAACACGACTTCGCCGGTTACGACCTCGTCATCGTCGGGTCCGGTTTCTTCGGCCTGACCGTGGCCGAGCGCGCCGCGGCCGAGCTCGGCAAGAAGGTGCTGGTGCTCGAGCGCCGGAGCCACATCGGTGGCAACGCCTACTCCGAGGCCGAACCCGAGACCGGCATCGAGGTGCACAAGTACGGCGCGCACCTGTTCCACACGTCGAACAAGCGCGTGTGGGAGTACGTGAACCGCTTCACCGAGTTCACCGGTTACCAGCACCGGGTTTTCGCCCGGGTGAAGGACCAGGTCTACTCCTTCCCGATGAACCTCGGACTCATCAACCAGTTCTTCGGCAAGTCGCACACCCCGGACGAAGCGCGCGAGCTCATCGCCAAGCAGTCGTCGGAGTTCGAGACCGCCACCGCGCAGAACCTCGAGGAGAAGGCGATCTCGCTGATCGGCCGTCCCCTCTACGAGGCGTTCATCCGCGGCTACACCGCGAAGCAGTGGGAGAACGACCCCAAGAACCTCGGCGAGAACATCATCACCCGCCTGCCGGTCCGCTACACGTTCGACAACCGGTACTTCAACGACACCTACGAGGGCCTGCCCGTCAACGGGTACACCGCGTGGCTCGAGAAGATGGCCGAGCACGAGAACATCGAGATCCGGCTCAACGTCGACTACTTCGACGTGCGCGACCGGATCCCGGCGGGCACGCCGACCGTCTACACGGGTCCGCTCGACCGCTACTTCGACTACTCCGCCGGCCGGTTCACCTGGCGCACCGTGGACTTCGAGTCCGAGGTCAAGGAAACCGGTGACTTCCAGGGCGCCCCGGTCGTGAACTACAACGACCAGGAAGTGCCCTACACCCGCATCATCGAGTTCCGCCACTTTCACCCGGAGCGGGACTACCCGAAGGACAAGACGGTCATCTTCCGCGAGTACTCCCGCTTCGCGACCGAGGACGACGAGCCGTACTACCCGATCAACACGCCGGAGAACCGCGAGAAGCTCGAGGCCTACCGCGAGCTGGCGAAGACCGAGGCACGCGAGAAGAACGTGCTCTTCGGCGGGCGCCTCGGCACGTACAAGTACCTCGACATGCACATGGCGATCGGGTCGGCGCTCTCGGTGTTCGACAACAAGATCGCCCCGCACCTCACCGACGGCGCGCCCCTCGACGGGTCGATCGATGCTTGAGCAGGGCACAGCTCCGCTCGACACCGCCACGCCGGTCACGCCCCCCGCGGGCCCGGCGTCCGGTGAGGTCGCCGTGCTGTCCCAGGCCCAGGCGTTCCTGAAAAAGCCGGGCACGGTGCAGGTCGCGCGCGGGATGTCGTTGTTCGGTGAGCACAGCGCCGGCTGGTTCGCGCTCGGCCTGATCGGCGCCGCGGTGGACAAGCCGCGGCGCAAGGACTGGCTGGTCGCGTCGGCCGGCGTCGTCGGTGCGCACGCCGCCTCGATCGCGGTGAAACGCGTGGTCAGGCGCCGTCGTCCGGACCACCCGAGCGTCGAGGTCCTGGTGGGCACCCCGAGCAAACTGAGCTTCCCGTCGTCGCACGCGACGTCCACGACGGCGGCGGCGGTGCTCTACTCGGGATTGACCGGGCGTAACCTGGTTCCCGCCCTCGTACCGCCGATGCTGGCCTCGCGGCTGCTGCTCGGCGTCCACTACCCGACCGACGTACTGGCCGGTGCGGCCCTGGGAGGCCTCGTCGGTGGTCTGATCCGACGGAAGCTGAAGCGACGATGAGCGAAACGACCGACGAGCGTGCCGAGAACGCGACCGACCCGGCTGCCACCGCGAAGGCGGACGAAGCTGTGAAGGTCGAGACGGAGGCGGCTGCTGAAGCCGCTTCGTCCCCGACGGCCGAGCCGGCGACCCCGGCCGCGGCGTCGGGCGGCACGAACCCGGTGGCGCTGCTGCTGGGCGTGATCAAGACGGCCCGCCCGAAGCAGTGGGTGAAGAACGTGCTGGTGTTCGCCGCACCGTTCTTCGCCTTCTCCAAGGCGACCAACCGCACCGAGCTGGTCATCGACGCGCTGATCGCGTTCGTGGCCTTCTCGCTCACGGCCTCGTCGGTCTACCTGATCAACGACGCGGTCGACGTCGACGCCGACCGCGCCCACCCGACCAAGCGCAACCGGCCCATCGCGGCCGGGATCGTGCCGGTGCCGGTGGCCTACGCCGCCGCGGTGGTGTTCTTCCTGGCCGGTGTCGCGGTGTCGTTCACCGCGAGCTGGGAGCTGGCCGTGGTGCTCGGTGTGTACGAAGCCGTGCAGCTCGGGTACTGCTTCGGGCTCAAGCACCAGCCCGTGGTCGACCTCGCGATCGTCGGCTCGGGCTTCCTGATGCGCTCCATCGCCGGTGGTGTCGCCGGTGGTATCGGGATGTCGCAGTGGTTCCTGCTGGTCACGGCGTTCGGCTCGCTGTTCATGGTGGCCGGCAAGCGGTACGCGGAGATCATGCTGTTCGAGCGGACCGGGGCCAAGATTCGGTCTTCGCTGAAGAAGTACTCGGCCAGCTACCTGCGCTTCGTGTGGGCGACGTCGGCGGCGATCCTGATCATGTCGTACTGCCTGTGGGCGTTCGAGATCCGGCAGTCGGAGCACGACTCGCTGTGGGCTGTGGTGTCGATGGTGCCGTTCGTGATCGCCGTGCTGCGGTACGCGGTGGACGTCGACGGCGGCAACGCAGGGGCACCGGACGAGATCGCGTTGCGGGACCGGGTGCTGCAGGTCCTCGGGCTCGCCTGGGTCGTGACGCTGTTCCTGTCGTTCTACCTGTGATTCCTGTGAACCGGGCTGGAATTTAGACAGCTGGGTTTCAGGCTGCGCACAGAAACCCCGGTCATCCTCGGTGGTGGGGGCGGGTTGTCCGCCCCCACTTCAGCCGGAGGAGCCGGAGATGAGTGACCAGGTGCCGCCGGAGCAGTCCGGCGAAGCTGCTTCGCCCGAAGACGCGACGGTGGAGAGCCAGCAGGCCGGTGCCGGTGCCGGTGGTGGTGCCGCGCCTGCTGAGCCGCAACCCGTGACGGCCGAGAACGAGCAGCCGGGCGTCGGTGCCGGCGCGGCTGCGCCGGGTGCCGGACCGCAAAGCCCCGCCCAGCCGGGTGCCGCCCAGCCGAATGTGGGCCAGCCGAATGTGGGCCAGCCGAACGTGGGACAGCCGGGTGTCGGACCGCAAGCCGCCGGCCAGGTGCCTGGACCGGGTGTGCCACCGCAGCACCCCGGCGCCGGACCGTACGGGCAGCCGTGGGGCGGCCCGCAGCCCGTTCGTCAGCCCGGCGGGTTCCGGCGTTTCGTGGGCAACCGGGTGACGCAGCTGGTGGCCGTCGGCGTACTGGGCCTGCTCGTCGGCGGCGGTGTCGTGGGCGGCATCATGGCCGCCACCCACCACAACGGCCGCCCCGGCACCTCCCACTTCCGCGACGGCGGTGGCTACCGCCAATTCCACGGTGGGCAGGGCTTCGGTCAGGGCGGTCCCGGTGGCCCCGGTGGTCCCGGCGCGGGCAACTCCGGCACGGGGACCGGGTACGGGATCTGACTCCCTTCGTTCCAGGTCCGGACCACTCGTGGTCCGGACCGCTCCCACAGGCCCAGGCAACCCGTTCTCCGCGTGACGATTTCCGTCCTAGGCGGCCGGAAGCCGGCGGCGCATCACCGTGCCCATCGAGCCCTCCCGCACGAGCAGCACCTGCGTCACCACCTGCAGGAGCACGAAGAACCCGATCGACACCACCGTGTCCAGCACGGGTACGTCGTCGACCGGGAGCGTGTACGCCATGGCGATGCTGATCCCGCTGTGCACCAGCCCGCCGATGCCCCACACCACCGCGAGCACGCGCCACACGCGCCGGAACGACGGTCGCTGGTCCCACAGGCCGTCGAGCGCGGCGCCCTTGCCCGGGAGCAGCGCGCGGGCGGCTGCGTAGGTCACCGGCCGGCGGCCGAGGAACAGGCTGGCCAGCAGCCAAAAGCCGGCGAGGGTGCTGAACCAGGCGTTGCGCACGAGCAGGAGACGGGCGTCGCCGGTGAGCACGGTCGTGGTCACGCTGACAGCGAGGATCGCGAGCACGAACAGGCCCATGCCGTCGACACGGCGGCGCGTTGCGGCCGTGTACAGCACCCGCAGTGCCGGGGGCAGGCCGCTCAGCACCAGTGCCCACACCGGCACCACGCCGAACGCGCGCAGCAGGTAGTAGCCCCCGACGGGTGCGCCGATGTCGATGAGCAGGGCCAGCGCGGACGAGCGGAAGTCTTTACCCATGCGTCCGAGTGTTCGGCGAACACCGAGCCCGGACCATCGTCGGTCCGGCCACCCGGCATCAACCGATCGGTGGATGCGCGTTACCAGTCCGGCCGAAAGTAGGCCGGCCCCCACGCGGCACGTAACCGTTGCCATGAAGCCATTCGGCCGTGACTGTGGTCGGACTAGTAACGATCGGCACAGTAGCGGCGCGAGAGGGCCCTTCGCACCTTCATCGACGCCAGCAGGTCACGCTGGGTCAACACCGAACCGTCGGCGAAGGTGAACCGCATCCCCGGCTCGGGTGGGAAGCTGCGACCCGGGGTGACGGCGTCGAGCCGTGTCACGGCGTCGGGCGGGAACTCCTCGGCGGTCACGAACAAGTTCTTGGCCTCCGGCGAGACCACGAATTTCGTCGGGTACACGAGCGCCAGGCGCCGATCGGTCCAGGTCAGGCGGGCGGCGCCGGCCGAGAACGCGAGGTGGTCGGCGATGCGCACGGCCAGGTCGGCCGAGGAAGCGGCGTCAACGCGGTAGGCAAGCGACGGGTCGTCGGTCCAGTCCTCGTCGGGCAGGCCGGCGGGAGTCGGCCAGCGGCCCGGCGCCGTGGTGACCTTCACCGGCTCGCGCGCCGGTGCGTACGGCAGGTGCCGCACACCGCCCACCCACGCCAGCACGTGCCCGTGCGCGGGCGGACAGGCCAGCAGCAGCTTTTCCTTGCGCCGCAACCACACCTTCGCGTAGTCGCGCTCGATGATCTCGTCGACCTCACCGGCCTGCTTCACGTCGAACGCGCGCATCACGCGGCTCCGTTCGTGCGGGCCAGCAGCCATTCGAAGGCCTCGGGTTCCTCGGCGCCGAACCGCAGCTCGAAGCCAGAACCGTCCACAAGGGACATCCGCAACCCGTGGCGGGCCACGGCGAAGCCGATGATCTGCTCACGCGGCAGCGAAGCCGCCTCCTCGAACTCCCGCCTCGCCACGGGCTCACCCTCGCGGTTCTCGCCGTAGATC
Source organism: Amycolatopsis sp. NPDC004368 (assembly GCF_053602515.1). NCBI lineage: Bacteria > Bacillati > Actinomycetota > Actinomycetes > Pseudonocardiales > Pseudonocardiaceae > Amycolatopsis > Amycolatopsis sp. NPDC004368. Next base: position 710,136 of record NZ_JBSGDT010000001.1, read on the forward strand.
TTGCGCCGGTCCGTGACGATCTCGGCCACGTCCTTGCCGAACTTCGCCATCCCGCGCCCGAAGCCGATCGCCTTGCCCAGCAACGACGGCTCCGGAGCAGGCTCCGGCACCACCACCGCCCGCAGCAGCACCAGCCGCGCGGTCGTCAGCACCCACAGCGCCGCCCCCGAGCGCACCAGACCCTCGGCGACCAGCCCAGTCCGGTCCCCGAGCACGACCACGGCAGGCGCCACCACGGTCGCACCACTGCCACTGTCCTCACTCGACAGTGCCGCGTCGACGACGCCGCCCGCGAATCCCGACAGCCCCGAGCCCACCTTGCGCAGCAGGCTTTTCGCGGGCTGCCCGAACTCGTCGAGCCCAGGCACGTCGTACGCGACCCGACCGCCGTACGCGGCCCACAACAACCGTTCGTCAGCACGCAGGTGCGGCCGCGCCTGCGTGGCGGCACCCAGGGGATCGGCGAGATTCATTCTTCGAGTGAGAACCCTCGGTCGGTCGCCTCGCGGCGCTCTTCGGCACTGTCGGTCTGCGACTGGTTGTACCCGTACTTCACGCCCTGCTCGATGCCCTGCTCCACCACATTGCCCGCGCTGCCACGCCACGCCGCCTTGCCGACGCTGGACGTGCCGCTCATCCCCGCGAGCCGCAGACCGGTCTCCGTGAGGTTGGTCGTCAGCGAGTCGGCGCCGTGGGACCCGACGCCCAGCGCGTTGGCGAAGCGGTTGCCCGTGCGTGAAGCCCCCGTGGCCGCGTCGGCCTTCGTCAGGATCTTCGCGATCGGGTTCTTGTCGATCAGGTCCGCCACGCGCTTCTCGAGGAAGTTGCCGTTGCGCAGCCCCTCGACACGCTCCACGACCTTCTTCAACGGCCCGGTGCGCAGCTTCTGCAGGATCTTCTCCAGCTCCTCGATGAGCGGCCGCAGCTTGCCCAGCAGCTGCTTCACCTTCATCCCGAGCCGCCCGCCGGTCACGGCTACCTCGCCCGTGGTCGCCGCCCCCGCCGCGCCCACCGACGCACCCGCGGTGATCCACGAAGCCGCCAGCGCCGCGAGCCACTCGATGATCAGGCCCATCACCAGCTCTTGCAGGATGTCGATCACGATCTCCACGAACGCGTCGAACAGGTCCGCCGCCAACTCCAGGATCTGCTGCAGCCCACGCACCTCGTCCGCGAACGCCGCCGCGCCCTCGGAGAACTCGCCCGACTGCCCGGGGCTGGTCACCAGCTGGATCTGCTCCATGCGTGTGTGCACTGCCGCGATCGCCACGTCGGGCGGGCTGCCGGCGGACGAAACCTCGGTCGACGTCGAGAGCCACGAGCTGCCGTAGCCGCCGTTCTGCTCCAGGTAGCTCTTGCGGCCCGCGTCGCCCGCGTGGTTCACGTCCGACAGCGATCCGACGCTGCCCCCGCCGTCGGCGAGCTCCTTGCCGAGCCCGGTCACGGCGTCGGTGGTCGCGTCCTCGTGGCCCTGGTACGCCTGCGCGGCCAGGGTGGTCTTGTCGGCAATCGCGTCCAGGAACGTTTTCGCCTGGTCGGCGAGGTCCTGGCACTCCTTCAGCGAGTCGAAGTACTTGTACGCCATCAGCTCGCCGAGAGGGCCGAAGCAGTCGTCGCTCACGCGCGCCTGCTCCAGCAGCTGCGCGAGGCTGCCGAAGTGCCCGGCCGCTTCCTTCGAGCCGGACGCGTGCGCGTTCAGCGCTGCCGGCTCGATCTTGAACCCACTGGTCACGATCACTCCCGCCGAAGAATGGGACCCCCGAAGTCGTCGTCTTCGACGGCTCGCGGGTTCGTCCGGTTCCGTGGTGGTTGCGGCATTTGCGACGGTTGAGCAGGCTGCCCCGGCACCGCCAATGAGCTCGCCGGCGGCGGCGCACTCGGCCCGATCGGCTCGACGTGCGCGTTGAACGCCTCGCGGAACTGCTCGGCCCGCTCACCCAGCACGGGCTCCACGGTCTGGTTCAGCGCCGCCGCGGCCTGCTGTGTCGCCGAGCGGATGGCGCCCAGGATCTCCTGCTGCAACGCGGTGTGCGAGCGCCGCATCGCCTGCGGGCTCAGCTGCAGCCCGAGCACGGCCCCCGAGGGTGCGACGGTGACCGTCACCGACCCGTCGGCGTTGCGGGCGTGCCCGCGCAGGTTCGCGATCTGTCCTTTGAGCTCGGCGGCGCGAGCTGCCTGCTCCTGGAACCGCTGGAGCACGGCGTCGAGCCGCGCTGCGTGGTCGGACATGGTGGAACCCCCAGAAAAGATGAAAGACCTTCGTCCACCCTATGCGACGAAGGTCCCACCTCGGGAGTTCCTTCTCAGATCGGCAGTTTCCGGAAAATCGGACGCGGCACGTGCCGCAGCACCGACATCACCAGCCGGAACTGCGCGGGCGCCCACACCAGGTCCTTGCCGGCACGCGCCGCGGTCACGGCGATGTCGGCGACCTGCTCGGCCGTCTGCGCCAGGGGAGCGTCCTTCAGCCCGGCCGTCATCTTGGTCTTCACGTGGCCAGGCCGGACCACGGTGACCTTCACGCCGTGGTCGGCCAGCGCCTCGCCGAGGCCCAGGTAGAAGCCATCGAACCCGGCCTTGGTCGAGCCGTAGACGAAGTTCGAGCGCCGCACGCGCTCACCCGCCACCGACGACAGCGCGATGATCGTGCCGTGGCCCTGCGTCTTGAGCTTCTCCGACAGCGCAACGCCCACCGACACAGCGGCCGCGTAGTTCACCGTCGCCAGCTCCACGGCCTTGGCGTGGTCCTGCCAGACCTCCTCGGGGTCACCGAGCAGGCCGAACGCGACCACGGCCACGTCGATGTCGTCGCCCGCGAACGCGCGGTCCAGCACCGCGGGGTGCGAAGCCGTGTCCTTCGCATCGAAGTCCACAGCGGACACTTCGGCGCCGCGATCCTTCAGGCGTTGCGCCGCGGCCTCGAGCCGGGGCGACGGACGCGCGGCGAGCACGACCCGCAGCGGCTTCTCCGCCAGGTACTTCTCGGCGATGGCCAGCGCGATGTCGGACGTGCCACCGAGCAGCAGCAGGGACTGGGGGTTGCCAACGGCGTCGATCACAGTGCGAGCCTCCGGCTCATGTCAGAGGCGAAAACGCCTTCGGGGTCAACGGCGGCGCGGACCTTGCGCCACTCCTCCAGCCGCGGGTACATCTTCGCGAACGTCTCCGCCGTGGTCCGCGAGTCCTTCGCGGTGTACAGGCGGCCGCCCGCGGCGAGCACCTCGTCGTCGAGCTCGAGGCAGAACCGGCTCAGGCCGGTCTTGATCGGGAAGTCCACGCTCAGCATCCAGCCGGGCGAGGGCCACGACATCGGTGCCGGGTTGGCGTCGCCCATGCGCTTGAACACGTTGAGGAACGAGTAGTGCCCCGACGTCGCGATCCGCCGGCAGATGGCCTTGAGCTGGTCCTCCGCGCCGAACGGCACCGAGAACTGGTACTGCAGGAAGCCCTTGGAGCCGTACGCGCGGTTCCACTCCGAGAGCATGTCCAGCGGGTGGTAGAACTGCGTGAGGTTCTGGACCTTGCCGCGCACGCCCTTCTTGGGCACGGTCTTCTGCCACAGCTCGTTGATCAGGCCGAAGGTGAGCTTGTTGCCCAGGCCGTTGGGGAACACGTCGGGCAGGGTGGCGAGCTTCGGCGCGTCGAACTTCAGCGGGTCGCTGCGCAGCTTCGCCGGCAGCTGGTCCAGTGTGGCGAGTGAACCACGCGAGAACGTGGCCCGGCCCAGGCGTGAGTCGGACGAGATCAGGTCCGGGACCGACATCGAGTAGTCGTAGTTGAGGTCCGAACCGTCGGTGAACAGCCCGAGCGTCTCGTCGAGGCTCGACGTGCGGTCGGCGTCCACGTAGAAGTACGCCGACTCCGTCTTTTTCATCCGGACGGTGGCGCGGGTGATGATGCCGGTGAGGCCGATGCCGGCCACCGTGGCCCAGAACAGTTCCGCGTCCGGGCCCTCGGGCGTGAGCGTGCGGACCTTGCCGTCGGCCGTGAGCAGGTCCATCGACACCACGTGGTTGCCGAAGCTGCCGGCCGAGTGGTGGTTCTTGCCGTGGATGTCGTTGGCGATCGCGCCGCCGATCGTGACCTGGCGAGTGCCCGGCAGCACCGGCACCCAGAGACCGTGGGGCAGCGCCTCGCGCATCAGCTTGTCGAGGCTCACGCCGGCGTCGAGGTCGACCAGGCCCGAGTCGGGGTCGATCGAGTGGATGCGGTCGAGCGCGGTCATGTCGACCACCAGGCCGCCGGCGTTCTGCGCCGGGTCGCCGTAGGAGCGGCCGAGGCCGCGCGCGATGACCCCGCGGGGGCCGGCCGAGGCGACGGCGGCCGCGATGGTCTCGACATCAGGCGTGCTCAGGACGTCGGCGACGGTCCCGGCGGTGCGGCCCCAGCCGGTGAGCGTTCGTCGCTGTGTGTCGGGTGCTTGGGTCACTCGACCAGAGTAGACACGCCCTAGCAAGCCCGGAACGTGACCCTGAAGTGCTCGCTTCTACACTTTGCGCATCAAGGCACAAGCGTCCGCGCGTCAAAGTCGACACGGACAGGGCTTCCCGAGACGACGACGCATCGAGCCGAGAAGGTATTCCAGTGGTGGCTGCAGAACCGCAGAGTGAGACGACGGTGACGGCACCGGCGGGCCCCGGTCTGCTCGGTCAGCTCGTCCGCTTCGGGCTGATCGGTGGGTTCTGCGCGCTTCTCGACCTGGGTACGTACTCGCTGCTCAGGGCGGTCGGCATGGACGCGGTGCCGTGGGTCGACATCGCTCGCGCGATCAGCTTCGTCGTGGGTACGACCACGGCGTTCTTCCTGAATCGCCGGTTCACCTTCGCCGGCGGCCGTCGCGATGGCGGCACGCAGGTCGGCAGCTTCATCCTGCTGTACGCCGTCACCTTCTTCGTCGCGGTCGGCGTGAACCAGTGGATGCTGCACCTGCTCCCGGAGTCGACGTGGAAGGCCACGCTCGGCTGGGTCGTGTCGCAGGCGACGGCGACCGTGATCAATTTCGTCATGCTCAAGTGGGTCGTGTTTCGTGAGCGGCCGGTAAAGGAGAACTGAGTTCGATGCCCGGTAAAGCAGCCCCGGTCGCGGAGGCGGCCCCCGCAGGCGAGACCCGGTTCGCGGAACACGCGCCCGAAGGCAGGCTGACGGCCCAGCGCGGCCTGTACGCCGGCCCGGCGCCGATCGTCAGCAAGGACCTCTACGCCGAGCTCGAATGGGGCTCCGCGGTGCGCGACCGCGACGCGCTCACCGTCGAACCGTCGTCGAAGGTCACCGGCAACACCTACTTCGGTCGCTTCCCGGCCAGCTACTGGCAGCGTTGGACCACGGTCACCTCGGTCACCGTGGAAGCCGTGGTCAGCGGTGACGGCCTGCTCTCGGTCGGCGCGTCGGACCTGCAAGGTGACGCTCGCGTGGTCAACGCCGAGCAGGTCTCCGGCGCCAAGGCCCGCAAGGTCACGATGAGCGCGAGCCTCGACAAGTTCTACGACGGCGGCGCGCTGTGGCTCGACCTCGAGACCGAGGGCGGCCAGACGCTGCGCGTGGAGCAAGTCCGCTGGACCGTCGAGGCACCGGAGAAGATCCGCCCGACCGCGGTCACGATCTGCACGATGAACCGCGCGGACGACTGCCTGAAGAACCTGCAGGCGCTCGCCGCCGACGTGTCGTCGCTGCACACGCTCGACGCCATCTACGTCGCCGACCAGGGCACCGACCTCGTCGAGTCGCGCGCCGGTTTCGAGCAGGTCGCGAAGGACCTCGGCGACAAGCTGCACTACATCAAGCAGCCGAACCTCGGCGGCGCCGGCGGCTTCACCCGCGGCCTCTACGAGGTGGCCGGCCACACCGCCACCGAGCACGCCAACGTGCTCTTCATGGACGACGACGTGCTCCTGGAGCCGGACCTCGTCGTGCGCATGACGGCGTTCTCCAACCGCGCGGCCAACCCGATCATCGTCGGTGGCCAGATGCTCAACCTGCTGCACCCGAACCAGCTGCACGTGGGCGCCGAGTACGCGCGGCTGAACACGCTGGAGCCGGGCCAGCCGGTCACGCACTCGCTGTCCACGGCCGACCTGCTGGGCGTCGACGAGGAGACCCTCAAGCCCAACCGCCAGGAACGCCGCCTCGACGCCGGGTACAACGGCTGGTGGTCGTGCCTGATCCCCTACGAGGTCGTGAAGGCCATCGGCTACCCGATGCCGTTCTTCTTCCAGTGGGACGACGCGGAGTACTCCTACCGGGCCCGCGAGTACGGCTTCCCGACGGTGACGCTGCCGGGCGCCGGCGTGTGGCACGCGGACTTCCACTGGAAGGACTGGGACGAGTGGCACCGCTACTTCAACCTGCGCAACTCGATCATCACCGCCGCGTTGCACTCGCCGTTCAACCTGAACCTGCTTTCGCGCGTGCTGCTCGCGCAGCTGGTGCGCTACCTGCTGGGCATGCAGTACGGCCTGTCGGCCACGCTGATCAAGGCCGTCGAGGACTTCCTCGAGGGGCCGGAGGTCCTGCGTGACGGCGGTGTCGCGGCGATGAAGGAGATCCGCCGCATCCGCGAGGCGTACCCGGAGACCAAGCGGCACAAGGCCACCGACGTCCCGGGCATCGCGTCCAACGACATCGGCATCATCAACAGCGCGCCGCGGCCCAGCATGCAGCGCCTGGTGCTGATCAAGCGCGTGGTCGACCGCGTGCTCGGCCGCAGCCGCTTCGGCCTCGGCGCGGTGCCGATCGACGAGGCGCACTGGTGGCACATCGCGCTGTTCGACACGGCCGTGGTCACGGACGCTTCGCAGGAAGGCGTGCGCGTGCGCACGTACGACAAGGTGAAGATGTTCGACCTCGCCCGTCGTGGCGCGCGCGTGATCCAGCGGCTGCGCAAGGAAGGCGCGGGCGTGCAGGAGCAGTACAAGCGCGCGATGCCGGAGCTGACGTCGCGGGAGAACTGGAAGCGGCTCTACGAGCTCTGATTTTCACGCGCTGATTTTTCACGGCGAAGGCCACCACGGACGTGCCCCGTGGTGGCCTTCGGTTTTTCAGGGCTTTCGGTTGCCGGGGCAGGCAAGGCCTCAGTGGGCGTATTCGCGGTTGAACAACTTCTTCGACCACAGGTAGCCACCCAGCGCCATCACCGCGCACCACCCCAGTGCGAACCACAGCTCGCCGCCCAGCGGCTTGGCCATCAGCAGCCCCCGCAGCGTCTCGATGATCGGCGTGAACGGCTGGTACTCGGCGAACCACCGCAGGCCGGCGGGCATCGAGTCGGTGGGGACGAAGCCGCTGCCGAGGAAGGGCAGCAGGATGAGCGGCATGGGCAGGTTGCTGGCCGTCTCGACGCTCTTGCTCACCTGGCCCAGCGCGACGCACAGCCACACCAGCGCAAACGTCAGCACCAGCAGGAACCCGGCCGTCGCCAGCCAGCCGCCGAACGAAGCCGCGGGGCGGAAGCCGACCAGCAGCGCCACGCCGATCACGATCGCCAGGGTGATGGCGGCCTGGACCAGGCTGCCGAGCACGTGGCCGGTCAGCACCGACACCCTGGCGATGTGCATGGTCCGGAACCGCGCGATCACCCCCTCGGTCATGTCCATGGCCACGGAGATCGCGGTGCCCTGCACGGTGGCCGTCACCGTCATCAGGATGATCGCGGGCGCCACGTAGTTCACGTAGGTCTCGCGGCCGCCGCCGAGGCCGGCGCCCATGGTGCCGCCGAAGACGTAGACGAACAGCAGCAGGAAGACCACGGGCATCCCGACGAGCATCAGCGTCATCGACGGGTAGCGCAGCATGTGCTTGAGGTTGCGGCGCAGCATCGTCGCCGAGTCGCGCAGTGGCTGGAACGAACCAGGGGCAGCGAGCGTGGTCATGAGATCGTCACCTTCTCGGTGTCAGAAGCGGGATTGCCCGTGAGGGCGAGGAAGACGTCGTCGAGGTCGGGGGTGTGCACGGACAGCTCGTCGACTTCGAGGGCGTGGTGGTCGAGCCGGCCGATCAGCGCCTTGAGCGACAGCAGGCTGCCGTCGCTGGGTACGCGCAGGGTGAGGCCGTCGCCGTTGCGCGACGCGTCGGGCAGCGTGCCCAGCGCTGTGTCGAAGCCGGCGGCGGAAGCGAACCGCAGCTCGACGTGCCCGCCCGGGATGCGGCGCTTGAGCTCGTCGGCCGTGCCCTCGGCGACGATCCGGCCGTGGTCGAGCACCGCGATGCGGTCCGCCAGCTCGTCGGCTTCGTCGAGGTACTGCGTGGTCAGGAAGATGGTCACGCCGTCGGCCACGAGCCCGCGCACGATCTGCCACACGTTGCGGCGGCTGCGCGGGTCCAGACCCGTGGTCGGCTCGTCGAGGAAGATCAGCCGCGGGCTGCCGACGAGGGTCATCGCCAGGTCGAGGCGCCGGCGCATGCCGCCGGAGTAGGTCGACGCCGGCTTCCGGGCCGCGTCGGCGAGGTCGAACTGCTCCAGCAGCTGCGCGGTCCGGCTGCGCCGCGCGCCGCGACCGAGGTGGTTGAGATCCGCCATCAGCAGCAGGTTCTCCTCCCCGGTGAGCAGGTTGTCGACGGCCGAGAACTGGCCGGTGACGCCGATCGCGGCCCGCACCGCGTCGGCCTCGCGGACGAGGTCGTGGCCGGCGACCCGCACTTCGCCCGAGTCGGCGTTGATCAGGGTGGACAGGATCTTCACGGCGGTGGTCTTGCCGGCGCCGTTGGCACCGAGCAGGGAGAACACCGAACCCTCGGGCACGGTGAGGTCCAGACCGTCGAGCACGACGTGGTCGCCGTAGGACTTGCGCAGCCCGGTGGCGGAGATGGCGTTCATGGTTTTCCCCTTCGCTGGATGAGAAAGTCAGGCGCGGCGGATGATCACGTCGCCGTAGGAGGTGCGGCCGCGCACCTCGACGGTCTCGTCGGCCTCGTCGGGCGCGGTGGCGTTCTCCATCAGGTTGCGCACGTGGCCGAAGCCGGTGTTGACCGACAGCCAGGCCGCGGTGCCCTCGGCGACGCCGATTTCCAGGTCCCCCATGGAGGTTTCGAGCGTCACGGCGCCGCGCACGATCTCGCCGAGGCGGATCAGCCCGGCCGAGGTCTTGGCGTCGACGCCGGCTCCCGCGTGCTCGACGGTGATGTCGCCGTTGGCCGAACGCACTCGTGCGTCGCCGCCGACCGACGCGATGGTGGTCTCGCCGTTGGAGTTCTTGACCACCGCGGTGCCCTCGATCTCGCCGACGCGGATCTTGCCGGTGCCGGTGGAGATCTCGGCGTTGCCCGCCACGCCCTCGACGGTCACGTGACCGGCCGAAGTGGACAGGTGCAGCGGGCCGGTGCGGTCGAGCCGCGCGTTGCCGGCCGAGGTCTTGAAGCGGCTCTCGCCGAGCCGCCCACTGGTGCGGAAGTCGCCCGCCTGCAGTTCGGCGTTCACCGCCGACCCGGTGGGCAGCTCGACGGTCACGTCGACCGCGCGGGTCTTGCGGGAGAAGTCGAACGTGCGCTTCGGGCCGGTGATCGTGAGCGCGCCGTTGCTGTAGTCGACGCGGACCTGCTGCGCGGCCTTCACGTCGGACTCGTCGTTCTCGTCGCTGGGGCGGACGTCGACCGCGGTGATCTGCCGCTCGCTCGCGGTGATCTGCACGTCGCCGACGCTGAGCTCGATCGTGACGGAAATGGGGGCGGGGGTTTCGTATTCAGGCATGGCTGTCTCCCAGAGTTGTTTCGGTGAACCGTCCCCGCAGGTCAGGGACGTGAGGTGTGGTGGAGAAAAACGGGGCTAGCGGACCCAGCCGGTGAAGCTCTGCTTCGCCCGCTTGCCGCTGCTGCGTGGTTCGACGCGCTGGTCCGTGCGCTGAAGGGCCGTGGCGGCCGCCCGGACCAGCCAGGCGTTGACCGAGCGCCCTTCCTTGGCCGCGGCCTCTTCGACGGCGGCCTTGAGCTGTTCGGGCAGGCGGACGTTGATGCGGGCGGCGGGGCCGTCCTCGGCGATGAGCAGCTCGCTCTCGGGCGCCGCGGCGGCGGTGTCTTCGCTCGCGACCTCGATCGGCTCGGCCGGCGGCGTGGTCACGACGAAGTTCGGATCACGGCCACGCAGGCGCAGCTCGACGGAACCCGGCGCGAGGTCACGGGTGATCTCGTCGGTGGCGGCCGACAGCGCGTCGAGCAGCGTCATCCGGATCGCCGACTCGAGCGACCCGGTCAGCCGCTCGACCAGCTCACGCGACTCCTCACCGCCGGCTTCGGCCAGGGTGGCGAACTCTCGCCCGAGGTTGCTGACGTACGTGGTCAAGTCCATGGCATAACTATGGCACACGAGTGGCACCAAAGCAATGCCAGCTTGGCTCAGATCGGTGCCAACGGTGGCGCAGGTTGGCACGGGACGGAAAAGATGCAGGTCAGGGCCGGGTGACCCTGACCTGGTGGTGGAGCATCCCCCAGCGCGAAACGCTAGACCGACAGCCCGAACTTGCCCTTTCGGCTCAGATCGTCGACGTACGCGGCGGCCACGTGGACGAAGTTCACTGACACGGTGTTGCCGTCGCGCGTGCGCACGGAGTGGACCCCGCCGTGCTTGAGCAGGTCGGGGATCTTCTCCTCCACGCCGGCGGAATCGTCGGCCGTCAGCGGGAAGATCAGCGGTTCGCCGCCGGAGGACAGGTGCAGCACGAGTGCGGGTTTCGGATCAGCCATGACCCCATGCCACCAGCGGCGCAACGGCGGCGGCAAGCGGGTTCGTGCACAGCGGAGCACTTCACCGGTCCGGGTGCGGCGCGCGCGGGGCGTCGGCTAGCGTTGATCTGTCGCGGAAACCCGACCCAGGACGGACGATGCCCTACTCGTTCACGTTGTCACCCGCGGCGGTGGACCTGTTGCTTGAGCAGCAGAGTCTCGGCCGTGCGCCGGCCCCGTTCGCGGTGCCGCACATCGGCATCACCGGCCAGGAGCGCGCCGGCGTGCGCGAAGCCGTGTTCCGCGACCTCGGCAACCGGGGTCTCGTGCACCGCGGTTACCTCGACGACGATCTGGAGCTGGCGCTCACGACGTTCGTCCGCGGCCGCCTCGTGATCACCGCGACCGCGCAGCTGGACAGCCGGGAACAACTGTTCGCGCGCGTCGCGTCCACCGGTGACCAGGCCGTGCTCGTGAAGCAGGACGCCGGGATGTTCGTGTTCGAGCAGATCCGCCCGACCGGCATCGTGGCCCCGCTGGTCGACCTGCTGCCACCCGGCGCCCCCGCCCCCGGCCAGTCCGTCACGATCGCGCGGCCGGTGAAGCAGCCGCGCCGCGACGGCTACGACCCCTTCGCCGCGTCGAGCGCCCCGCGCAACCCGCAGCTGCGGTCCGTCGAGCGGATCTTCGAGAAGCCGCGGCTGCGCGTCGGGCAGTTCACAGTGGGGTCGTTGCCGCCGCTCGTCTGGTTCGACACGGAACTGGGCCGCTACCTGCTCAGCACCCGCGTCGCCGGCGACGGCCAGCACTGGCTCACGTACGCGCCGGCCGACAACAACCGGCTCGCGCAGCAGCTCTTCGCGCAGGTAGAGGCGTATTCCGCAAACGCCTGACCGTGGCCGTCCGCGTCAGTACACTTCGGTCATGACCTTGGTGGAGCCGGGACAGGTCGCCGGCCTGGACCCGAAGGCCGTCGCTGCCGCCGCGGCCGAGACGACGAAACTCGTGAACGCCGCGAAGTCGGGCAGCTTCACCATCTCCGGTGAAGCGCTCGAGGACCTGCGCCAGGCGCTGTCCGACATGGTCACGCGCGTGGACCGGCTCACCGGTTCCACGGCCGCGCTAGACCAGGCCCCGCAGCTCGGGAGCCATCCGTACGGCCACGCCGTGGCAGCCCACGACCTCAAGACCGCCTCGCAGGACACCGGGTCGGTCCGGTCGGTCCTGGGGCAGTTCCGCGAGGTGCTGACGCGGGCCGACGAGGCGCTGGCCCACGCCGGCGGCGTCTACCGCTCCGGCGAGGACAGCGCCGTCGACGCGCACGCCGCCCACAAGACGGGGGACCTCGCATGACCGCGCCGCGGCCGGGCCTCGAGCCGTCCGACGCCGACTACCTCGGCCACACCCACGAGCAGCTGCAGCAGTTCGTGACCACGAACCTCGACGTGAACCAGGTTTCCGGCGTCTCCGCCGCGTACGCCGACGTCAACAAGGCTTTCGCCGACTTCGCGACACAGCTGACCGAGGCCGTGAACAAGTCCAAGGGCTCGTGGGAAGGCAGCGCGGCCGAGAGCGCGCAGGCCTACTTCGCCACGCTCGGCTCGTGGGCCGACGCCACGGCGCAGAACGCGAAGCTCGCCGCGCAGACCGTCGACGACCAGGGTGCGGCCGCGCAGCAGGCGCGCAACGCGATGACCGAGCCGATCCCGTTCGACTGGACCGACGAGATGGCCCACTGGACCGCGGCCGGCCCGTTCGACCTCGGTGACACCGTCGACCAGTCGCTGAAGAAGCAGCAGGCCAGCCAGTCGGCCCACGAGCAGGCCGCGCAGGTGATGACGGACTACGACCGTTCCCTGCACGACGCCGCCTCGCAGCAGCCGGTGTTCGCGGACCCGCCGACGTTCGGCACGGGCAGCGTGACCACCGCTTCGGCCACGCTGCCCACCGGCTCCGGGTCCACCGAACACCAGAGCGGCGGCGGCTCCGACTCCGGCGGCCAGATTTCGTCCGCGCCGAGCCAGATCACCGGTTCGGGCCACCTGCCGCCGCCCGCGCCGAACTCGGCCACCACCGCGGCGGGTGTCGCGCCCGCGGCGGCCCAGCAGCAGGGTGCCGGCGCGGGTGCCGCGGGCGGTGCCATGCCGATGGGCGGGATGCCCATGGGTGGCATGGGTGGCGGCGGCGGTTTCGGAGCCGACGAGGAGTACCAGTCGAAGTTCAGTCGCGGCGGCAGCTTCGGCCCCGGTGAAGGCGCCGCGCCTGGCGGAGCCGCGCCAGGCCTGAGCGGTGCACCCGCGCGGGCCGGCATGGGCATGGGAATGGGCGGCGGCGCCGCGCGGTACGAAGAGGACGAAGCCGACGGCTCGCGCTTCTTCGCCCACGTGGACGAAGACAGCGAGTACGGCGCCGACCTGCGTGCCGCCCCGCCGGTGATCGGGGAGTAGCAGGTCTCGAGACGAAAAACGGGCCCTCTTGCGGGAGGGCCCGTTCTTCGTGAGGTCTCAGTAGCGGTAGAACTTCTCCGCCCGCCCCTGGCGCACCAGCTTCAGCCACTGCAGGAACGCCTTCGGGTCGCGCTTGACGCCCACGAAGTACAGGCCGAAGCGGATCACTTCCAGGGCCCCGATCTTGCGCATGCCCGGCTGCGAGAGCAGGTACCCGCGGTTGCGGTAGGTGTAGTAGCGCTTGACCTCGTTCTCCGGGTCCTGCGCGTGGAACTTCCCGCCCAGCATGGGTTTGAACTCGTCCGAGCCGTCGGGGTGCAGGTAGGTCGTGCGCAGCGACGTGCCGAACGGCAGGCGCGAGCGCACGAGCCGGCGGTGCAGCTCCACCTCGTCGCCGCGGAAGAACAGGCGCAGGTCCGGCACACCCGTGACGTCCAAAGTGGACGCCCGGAACAACGCACCGTTCATGAGCGACGCGATGCCCGGCAGGAAGTCCGTGCCCAGCTCGGCCGACGAGCGCTTCCACGTGAGCCCGCGCCGCAGCGGGAACGCGAGCTTGGCCGGCGCGTTGATGTTCGCCACCACCGGCGAGATCTCCGCGAGGCCGCGCTTTTCGGCTTCCTCCAGGAGGATCTGCAGCACGTGCTCGTCGGCGGGGCGGCCGTCGTCGTCGGCGAGCCAGACCCACTCGGCGCCGAGCGACAGCGCGTGGAGCATGCCGAGCGCGAACCCGCCCGCGCCACCGAGGTTCCGGTGCGAGGGCAGGTACGTGCAGGGCAACGGGTACGCCTCGACGACGTCCCGCGCCGAGGAGTCCGGACCGTTGTCCACCACCACGAGGTGGTCGACCGGCCGCGTCTGGGCGGCGATGATCTTCAGCGAGTCCGCGAGCAGCTCACGACGGTGGCGCGTCACCACCACGCCGACGACGGCGCCCTCGGGCAGCTGCTGGGTCTCGCTGGTCATCATTCGCCGCCGTTCTTCGTGCCCACGGGCTCGATGCCGAGCCGCTCCAGGCCTTCCTGGCTCATGTTCTCGAACGGGTCGCGGCCCTTGTACCCCGTGAGGACCTCGCGCAGCGAACCCTGCTGCTTGAGGTGGCCCTCGTCCATCCAGATCGCGGAGTCGCAGAGCTCGAAGAGGAACTCGTCGGAGTGGCTCGCGAACACCAGGATGCCGGAGCGCTTCACCAGATCCTTGAGGCGGTCGCGCGCTTTGTTGAGGAACGCGGCGTCGACCGCGCCGATGCCCTCGTCGAGGATCAGGATCTCGGGGTCGATCGAGGTGACGACACCCAGCGCCAGGCGCACGCGCATACCCGTGGAGTACGTGCGCAGCGGCATCTGCAGGTAGTCGCCGAGTTCGGTGAACTCCGCGATGTCGTCGACCCGCTTCTCCATTTCCTTGGCGGTCATACCGAGGAAGAGGCCGCGGATGATGATGTTTTCCTCGCCGGATATCTCCGGGTCCATGCCGATGCCGAGGTCGAAGACCGGAGCGATCTTGCCGGAGATCCGGGCCGAGCCGCGGGTTGGCTCGTAGATCCCGGCGAGCAGGCGCAGCAGCGTGGACTTGCCGGCGCCGTTGTGGCCGACCAGGCCCACGCGGTCACCTTCGCGCAGCTGCAGCGTCACGTCGTGCAGCGCCTCGATGATCGGCACCTTCTGGTCCGTGCCGATCTTGCCACCGACCTTGCCGAGCACGCGCTTCTTCATCGACCGTGTCTTGGCGTCGAAGATCGGGAAGTCGACGAACGCGTTGTGGACGTCAATGCTGACCATGTGTCACACCCAATACGAGACGCGAGAGCGGTAGTTGCGCATGACCACGAGCGCGAGCCCCCAGCCGATGATCGTGATGGCACCCACCACGACCCAGCTGGTCCATCCCACTGCCTGCCCGATCAGCGGTGCGCGCACCACCTGCATGTAGTGGTACAGCGGGTTGGCCTTGATGAACGGCAGCGCCCAGGAAACGCTGTCACGCGAGCCGCCGGCGAGCAGCTGGTCGACCGGCCACACGATCGGCGTGCCGTAGAACAGCAGCTGGATCAGGGAATTGATGACCTGCGGGATGTCGCGGAAGCGGGTGGAGATGATGCCCAGTAGCAGCGCGGCCCATCCGGCGCTGAGCGCCAGCAAGATGAAGCCCGGGATGGCGAGGAGAATGCTCCAGCTCAGGCCGGGGTGGCAGTACAGGTCCGGCGCGCACGCTCCCTCGGGGTGACCCGGCTCGGTACCCAGTGAGTACGGCTGGTCCAGCGCGCCGAAGAAGATGATCAGCAGCACGACGTACACGACCATGTTGTGCGCCAGCATCAGCGTCTGCCGCCACACCGTCCGCAGCACGTAGACACTCAGCGGTGCGGGGAGCTGCTTGATCATCCCCTCGTTCGCGATGAACGTCTCCATGCCTTCACTCAGGCACCCCTGGATGAAGCCCCAGATGATGAAACCCGTCGACAGGTAGGGCAGGAACACCTGGATCGGCGTGTTGAACAGCTGCGAGTACAGCAGGCCCAGCCCGAGCGCGATCACACCCTGGCTGATCGTGATCCAGAACGGCCCGATCACGGACCGGCGATACCGCTGCTTGATGTCCTGCCAGCCGAGGTGGGTCCACAGCTCGCGCGCCGCGAGACCCTCCCTGATGTCGGCGATCGCCCTGGCGAACGTCTTCCGGTCCGACACAGGGGGCATCGGCGTTGAGACCTCGGGTTCGGCTACGTGAACCGTGCTGGTGGCATGCACGTGGACGAGGGTACCGATCGGACCTCTCGTCCTCGGGACGCCCCGGCCCAGCAGCGCGGAGAACCTCGTCGACTCCGCACCGAACACGCGGTGTGTCCTGGTAGTTTCTTGCCCCATGACTGCTGCTCTCGGTGCGGCGAGCCTGATGGTCGACCTGTTGTCGGCGTACGCCGATCGTCCCGACCCCAAGTCGGTGGCGGTCGTCGGCAACCAGCCGCTGGGCCCGGACCCGGTTCGGGCCAAGGCCGTGGACGACTGCGATCTCGTGATCCGCGTCAACGGGTTCGTCGTCGACGAGCCGGAAGGCCCCGAGGTGACCGGGCGCAAGGTCCACGCCGTGGTGTTCAACCGCGCCGTGCGGGCCACTCGCCACGTTTTCCGCGACTACCGCAGCAGGCTCTACCTGCTGGTGGAGCCTGGTCGTCTGCACTGGGAGCCGGAGGCACTGCCGGGCTGGTGGCCCGCCGACCTCGGGTTCGTGCCGGTGTCCAACCGCGACGTCGTGCTGCCGCTGTCCGACGCGCTCGGCCTGCCGACGCGCACCGAATCGACCTGGTCGACCACCGGCACGCTCGCGGCGTGGATCGCGCGCACGTCGTTCCCCGACGCGCAGCTGGTCCTGACCGGGTTCTCCTTCATCGACAACCCGAACCAGACCTCGTGGGAGCACGCCGCCGGCGACTCCTGCATCGTGGGTCCCGAGCACCAGATCGCCGCCGAGGGCAGGCTGCTGGACTCGTGGACCCGCGACGGCGGCACCGTTCTGCTGCGCTGAACCCAGTTTTCACGAATTCCGAAGGAAACTTCTCCCATGGCAATTCAGAAAGTCCGTTCCGGTCTGATCAACCGGATCGCCCGGCTCGTCGACTTCCGGATCGAAGAGCGCACGCGCGACGCCTTCCGTGACCTGAACCACCGCGTGAACGACCTGGAACACGCGACCGCTGACCACCGGCGCCGGCTCGACGCGGCCGAGTCGAGCCTGGAGCACGCACGCGGCGACCTGCTGTGGACCCGCGCCGAGCTCGACCGCATCATTCCGCACATCGCCGCGCAGGAAGCTCAGCTCGAGACGCTGCGGGAGTCGATGGTGATGGTGCCGCGCGCCGACACCGCCGAGGTCGCCGAAGCGCGGTCGCTGATCGAGGAGATCCAGCGCCAGCACGCGCAGATCCGCGTCCGCCTCGCCGGGATCGCGCGCTACGAGGACCGGCTGCGCCGTCTCGAGGACAACCGGCTGGCACCGTCGGGCCAGTGAGCGCGCTGGCTGCTCGTGAGGCTGTGGAGGCCGACGCCGAGCTGCTGCTCGCTTGGCGCAACGACCCGCGCACGCGGCAGGCGTCGCGGTCGAGCGACGTCATCGCGCTCGCCGACCACCTGCGGTGGCTGCGGGGCGTGCTCGCCTCGCCGGACCGGCTGCTGCTGGTGATTTCCGACGACGCCGGTCCCGTCGGCACAGTCCGCTTCGACCGGGAAGCGCCGGGGGAGTGGGAAGTGAGCATCACGCTGGCGCCTTCGAGCCGTGGCCGGGGGCTGTCGCGCGCAGTACTCGCCGAGGGTGAGCAAGCGCTTTCCGAGCGTCACGACGTGCGCGTGCTCCTGGCCGCGGTGCACGAGGACAACGCGGCTTCGGCGGCGCTGTTCGAGCGCTCGGGATACGTCGAGTCGGCGCCCGCCGAGGACGGCTTCCGGTGGCTGCGCAAGACTCGTAGGTGACCCGCACGCGCACCACCGGGAGGACGCCACCCATGTCCGAAGTCCGCATCGGCGCCCACACGCTCGGCCCGGACCACCCGCCGTTCGTGATCGCCGAGATGTCCGGCAACCACAACGGCGACCTCGACCGCGCGCTCGCCATCGTCGACGCGATCGCCGACGCCGGCGCGCAGGCGGTGAAGCTGCAGACCTACCGCCCCGACACGATCACGATCGACGCCGACCGTCCGGCGTTCCGCATCGGCGACGGACATTCGTTGTGGGGCGGGGAAAACCTCTACAAGCTGTACGAAAAGGCCCACACCCCGTGGGAGTGGCACGCGCCGATCTTCGAGCGCGCCCGCTCGCGTGGTCTGGAGGTGTTCTCCAGCCCGTTCGACCCGACGGCCGTGGAGCTGCTGGAGTCGCTCGACGCACCCGCGTACAAGATCGCGTCGTCGGAGATCGTGGACCTGCCGCTCGTCGACCTGTGCGCCCGCACCGGCAAACCGCTCATCATCTCCACCGGCATGGCGAGCGTCGCGGAAATCGACGCGGCCGTGCGCACCGCCCGCGACGCCGGCAACGACCAGCTCGTCGTGCTCGGCTGCACGGCCAGCTACCCGGCCTCGCCGGCCGAGAGCAACCTGCGCGGCCTGCCCGTGCTCGCCGGCGTGACCGGCACGCTGGTGGGGCTCTCGGACCACACACCGGGCATCGGTGCTCCGCTGGCCGCCGTGGCTCTCGGCGCGGTCGCCATCGAAAAGCACGTCACCCTCGCCCGCGCGGACGGCGGCGTGGACTCGGAGTTCTCGCTGGAGCCTTCGGAGCTGGCGGCGCTGGTCGTGGAGAGCCACCGGGCGTGGGAGGCCCTCGGCCGCGCGATCATCGGCCCGCGTGAGAGCGAGAAAGAAGGATTGCGCCTGCGCCGCTCGCTCTACGTCGTGGAGGACGTCCGCGCGGGCGACGAGGTGACCGCGTCGAACGTCCGCTCCATCCGCCCCGCCGGCGGCTTGGCACCGGCGGAGATCACGACCGTGCTGGGCCGTACGTTCCGGGTTGACGCGGCGAAAGGCACCGCCTTGACGTGGGACCTGATCTAGCCTCGGCCGTATGGCAGCTGCGAAGTCCCGCAAGGCGTTGCTGGCGGTCCTCGGTGCGCTCGGCGCGATCCCCGTGGCCAGCGGCCTGACCGCCATCCTCGGCGGCCCGGCCCGCGCCCCGGGCGGCGCCCTGACCAGCCCGAGCGTCGACAGCGAGTACCGGTTCGTGAACACGTTCTGGACCGCCGCCGGCCTGGTGCTCTGGTGGTCGCTCCGTCGCCCGGAGAAGCGCGCTGCGACGACGCGCCTCGTCCTCGGCACCGCCGCCGCGGGCGGGGTTCCCCGCCTGACCTCCGCACGCCGCACGGGTGCGCCTCATCCGGTGTTCCGCGCCGCGACCGTGCTGGAGCTGCTCGTGCTACCCGTGGTGCTGGTGTGGCACGCCGTGGTGGTGCGGGATGGCGTTCAGACCCCGAAGAAGCTCCGCACCCCATCCACAACCCGGTCCACATCGGCATCCGTCAGCGACGGGAAAAGCGGCAGCGACAGCTCCTGCTCGTAGTACGCCTCCGCGTTCGGGCACAGGCCACGGCGGTAGCCGAGGTCCTCGAACACCGGGTGCCAGTAGGCGGGGATGTAGTTGACCTGCACGCCGATGCCCAGCCCGCGCAGGTGGTCGAACAGTGCGCGGCGGCGGCCGTCGAGGACGCGGAGTGGGTAGAGGTGCCACACGGGGTCCGCGCCGGAGCGCGACGGAGGCGTGAGCACGCCGTCGAGATCAGCCAGCGAAGCGTTGTAACGCGCGTGAATCTCGGCGCGGCGCTTCTTGAACTCCGCCAGCCGCGTGAGCTGGCTGCTGCCGAGGGCGCACAGGACGTCGGGCAGGCGGTAGTTGAGTCCGAACTCGTGGACTTCCTGGTGCCAGGCGCCTTCGTCGGGGTATCGCTGCTTTGCCTTGTCGCGCACGAGGCCGTGGTTGCGGAAGGCCTGGGCGCGGCCGAGGAGCTCCGGCGAAGGCGTGACGACGGCGCCGCCCTCGGCGGTCGTGAGGTTCTTCGTCGGGAAGAAGGAGAACGTCGTCAGGTCGGCGAGTGAGCCGACCGGGCGGCCCTGCCAAGCACCGCCGACGGAGTGGGCCGCGTCTTCCAGCAGGAGGGCGCCGGCGTGGTGGGCGACCTCGGCCAGGGCGTCGAGTTCGGCGGGATGCCCGGCGTAGTCGACGGCCGCCACGACCTTCGTCCGCGAAGAAACAAGAGCCGCCGCAGCGTCGACGGAGAGGTTTCCGGTGTCCGGCTCGACGTCGGCGAACACCACCTTCGCGCCGTGCAGCGCGGCGGTGGCCGCGGTGGCCACGAATGTCATCGGCGAAGCGACGACCTCGTCGCCCGGTCCGACCGCCGCGGCGGCGTAGGCGACGTGCAGCGCGGCCGTTCCGGAAGTCACCGCGACGGCCGGGACACCACCGGTGTGCAGTGCCAGATCGGCCTCGAAGCGGGCGACGGCGGGACCGGTCGTGAGCCAGTCCCCGCGCAGGACCTCGGTGACGGCGGCGATGTCCTCGTCGGTGACGGATTGGCGACCGTACGGGAGGAAGTCAGGCATACTGCTCGACCAGCTTGCGCAGCTCGTCCGCTTCGAGCCACAAGTCGTTGGTGTCCGAGCGGTACGCGAACCCCTCGGGCATCGGCTTGCCGTCGGCCGGCGGTTCGTAACCCCAGCCCGCCAGGTGCGGCTGCACGACGTACCGATCCGGCAGCTGCACGGTCCGGCGCGCGTCGTCGGGGGCGATCATCTCCTCGTGCAGCTTCTCACCCGGGCGCACGCCGACCTCGTGCATCGCCGAGCCGGGCGCGATGGCCTGCGCGAGGTCGACGAGCCGCATGCTCGGGATCCGCGGTACGTAGAGCTCGCCGCCGTGCATCTGCTCGAACGAGTCGACCACGAACCGCACCGCCTGCGGCAGCGTGATCCAGAACCGGGTCATGTCCTTGTGCGTGATCGGCAGCGACTCGCCCTGCTCGGCGAGCTTGCGGAAGAACGGGATCACGCTGCCGCGCGAGCCCATCACGTTGCCGTAGCGCACCACGGAAAACCGCGTGACGTGCGCGGCCGCGTAGTGGTTGCCGCTGATGAACATCCGGTCGGCGCACAGTTTCGTGGCGCCGTAGAGGTTGATCGGGCTCGAGGCCTTGTCCGTGGACAACGCGACGACCTTCTTCACGCCCGTGTCGATCGCGGCCTCGATCACGTTCTGCGAGCCCATCACGTTGGTCTGGACGAACTCGAACGGGTTGTACTCACCCGTGTCCACCTGCTTGAGCGCCGCGGCGTGCACGACGTAGTCGACGCCGTGCATGGCGCGCTCGAGCCGGCGGCGGTCGCGGACGTCGCCGATGAACCAGCGCAGCCGCGGGTCGTCGTCGAACAGCTGGCGCGCTTCGTACTGCTTGAGCTCGTCGCGGGAGAGCACGACCAGCCGGCTGGGGTTCAGCTCGGCGAGGGCGTAGGTGATGAACGCCTTGCCGAACGAGCCTGTCCCGCCGGTGAGCAGGATGCTGGAGCCATCCAGCTCGGACATCGATGACCTCCGCGGTTGGGGTACTGGGTCCTGGCGCGTTGCCGCAGGCCATCATGTCACCCATGCGTGAAGGCCTCGGCGTCAACGCCGTGATCCAGGCCCGGTCCTCGTCCACGCGGCTGCCGGGCAAGGTGCTGCGGCCGCTGGCCGGGCGCAGCGTGCTCGGCTGGGTGGTGCGCGCGGCAGCCGCCGCACCCGGAGTGGACCAGGTCGTGGTCGCCACCTCGGACGCGGCCGACGACGACGCCGTCGCCGAGGAGGCCTCGCGCTGCGGGGCCCTGGTCGCGCGAGGGCCCCTGGACGACGTCGTGGCGCGCTTCGGCGTCGCCCTTTCCCTCCACCCGGCCGACGCCGTGATCCGGCTCACCGCCGACTGCCCGCTGCTCGACCCCGCGCTGATCGGCCGGCTGGCGGCGGTGTGGCGCGCGGAGCCGTCGCTGGACTACGTGAGCACCACGCTCGTGCGCACCTTGCCGCGGGGCTTCGACGCGGAGCTGGTTCGCGCGGACGTGCTGGTCGAGCAGGTGTCGGTGGCGTCGGGCCCGGATCGCGAGCACGTGACGTCGGCGATCTACCGGCAGCCGGAGCGCTACTCGTGCACGGGCGTCGTGGTGAGCCCGGCGGCCGACGACCTGCGGGTCACCCTCGACACGCCGGAGGACTGGGACCTGATCTCGGCGGTCGTCGGTTCGCTGGGTGACCGGCCCGGGTCCTGGCGTTCGGTCGTCGAGCTGCTGCGGTCACGGCCGGATCTGGTGGCCCTCAACGCGCACGTCGAGCAGAAGGAGCTCGGCCAGTGAAGCTGTTGCTGCGCGCCGACGCCTCCCCGACGATCGGCGCGGGCCACATCTCGCGGGTTGTCGCGTACGCCGAGCGCGCCGTCGCCCGCGGCTGGGACGTGTCCTTCGCGGGCTCCACCGACAACGCGGAATGGCTGGCTTCACGCTTCGACGCGCTTTCCGTGCCCCGCCTGCCGGTCACCGACTGGCCGACGCTGGCCGCCGGCTTCGATGCGGTCCTCGTGGACCACTACGAGCTGGGCGACGTGCGCCCCGAGATCAACGCCGCCGGCGCCCTGCTCGTGTCCATCGAGGACGACACCTTCGGCCGCCGCCCCGCCGACATCGTGGTCGATGCGGCTTTCACGCCTTCGCCTCGCCCCGCCGACGGTTCGGACGTCCTGCTGAGGGGCATCGCGTACACACCGCTGCGGTCGGGCGTCCTGGCCGCGCGCACTCGTCGCGCCGCTACCGCCTCCTCGACGCCCCACGTCACCGTCGTTCTGGGCGGCGGCGCGGAGTGGTCGGACACGGTCGGCTCACTGCTGCGCGCCCTCGCCGCCACCGGCCTGCCGTTCTCCGCCGATGCGCTGGTCCGCGGCGAGCCCGCGCTGCCCGCTCTCTCGGCGGACCAGTCGATCCGGGTCGCCGCTCCGCACCCGGGTCTGCTGGATCTCCTGGCCACCACCGACGTCGCCGTGAGCGCCACCGGCGTCACCTTCCTGGAACTCTGCTGCCTCGGCATCCCGACCGCGGCGGTGCAACTGGTGGACAACCAGGGGCCCGGCTACCGCGCCGCCGTGTCCCTCGGCCTCACCCTGGGCCTCGGCGACGCCGCTTCCCTGGCGGACCGCCTGCCCGCCGTCACCTCGGCACTGCGGGAGTTGTTGTCGGACAGCGGTTTGCGGTCCACTTTGTCCATCGCTGCCGCGTCCACTGTGGATGGACGCGGTGCGGATCGGGTGTTGGACGTCATCGCTTCGAGCTAAGTCTGCCGACAAGGTGCCTTACCCGCTGTTCCCCGAACCCGGTGGCCTGCTGCTCTGGGGCTACGACGACGGCGCCGACTCCTTCCGGCTCGCCACCGGCCCGCCCGACGCGTGGACCGTCCTTGTCTTCGACAGCGGCGAGTGGTGGGAGTTCCCGCGCGGCTTCGGCGCGCTGTGGACCGAATGGGCCGGCGGGCACATCACCGACCTGCCGCTCGGGCGGGCCGATGTGCTCCTGCCCGGGTTCTCCGTTGAGCGGGCAGGTGAAGGAGGGCCGGAACCGTCCTCGATCGTCCCTAGCGTTTTCCCCATGAAGCCCTTCCACATCCACATCCCCCAAGCCGACCTCGACGACCTGCACCAGAGGCTCGCCCGCACCCGCTGGCCCGACCAGCCCGCGGACGTCGGCTGGGACCTGGGGATTCCCGTGGACGAGGTGAAGGACCTGGCGGAGCACTGGCGGCTCCGCTACGACTGGCGGGCCGCCGAAGCGCGGCTCAACGCGTTCCCCCAGTTCACCACCACCATCGACGGCGAGAACATCCACTTCCTCCACGTCCGCTCGCCCGAAGCCGACGCCACCCCGCTCCTGCTCACCCACGGCTGGCCGGGCTCGGTGGCGGAGTTCCTGGACGTCATCGGCCCCCTCATCGACCCCCGCGCGTACGGCGGGGACCCGGCCGAGGCGTTCCACGTGGTCGTCCCGTCGATTCCCGGGTTCGGGTTTTCCGGGCCGACGCGGGATCGGGCGTGGGGGCCGGTGCGGGGCGCGAAGGCGTGGGCCGAGCTGATGACCAGGCTGGGCTACGAGCGGTTCGGTACCCACGGCGGCGACTGGGGTGCCCTGATCTCTCGCGAGCTCGGCGTCCAGTTCCCCGACCGGGTACTGGGTGTGCACGTCACGATGCTCCCCACCGCCGTCGCCCGGACCGAAGCCGATCTGGAAGGCCTCACAGGGGCCGAGCGGGCCAAAGCGGAGCGGTCGCTGAAGAAGTCGCAGATCTTCCAGCAGGACGGGACCGGCTACGCGATCATCCAGGCCACGAAGCCGCAAACGCTTGCGTACGGGTTGACCGACTCTCCCGTGGGCCAGCTGGCGTGGATCGCGGAGAAGTTCCGGTCGTTTTCGAACGGGTCGAAGATCGATCGCGACGATCTGCTCACCGACGTGTCGATCTACTGGTTCACCGGCACGGCCAACTCGTCCGCCCGGATCTACGCGGCGTTGGAAGGCCCCTGGGGTGCACCCCTGCCGCCGTCCACAGTGCCGACCGGGGTCGCCGTGTTTCCCGACGACATCGGGTTGCCGCTGAGATCACTGGCCGCGCGGGCGAACTCCGTCGTGCACTGGAGCGAATTCGCCCGCGGCGGCCACTTCCCGGCGCTCGAAGAACCGGACGCGCTGATCGGCGACATCCGGGAGTTCTTCGGGAGCCTGCCTCACGACCTCACAGGTACTGGCCCGTCCCGCTGATCCCCGGCCCGCGGCCGTCACCACCGGGCCCCGGCATCCCCGAGGGCCCCGCCGGCAGTCCGCGCCGCATCTGTTCCAGCTGGACCCGCGCGGCCATCTGCTGGGCGAACAACGCCGTCTGGATGCCGTGGAACAACCCCTCCAGCCAGCCCACCAGCTGGGCCTGCGCGATCCGCAGCTCGGCGTCCGACGGCGTCGAGTCGTCGGTGAACGGGTGGACCAGGCGCTCGAGCTCTTCACGCAGCTCGGGCGCGAGGGCTTCCTGCAGCTCGCGCACCGAGTTCTGGTGGATCTCGCGCACGCGGTTGCGGCTGGCGTCGTCCAGCGGGGCCGCGCGGACCTCCTCCAGGAGCTGCTTGATCATGGTCCCGATGCGCATGACCTTGGCCGGTTCTTCGACCAGCTCCCCGACGGCCTCCTCGCCTTCGGCCGCGGGCGACGGCGCAGCGGAGCCGACCGGGACCCCGTCGGGGCCGACGACCACCACGTGGGGGGTCGACTCGGCGTCGGAAGTCTGCCGGAAGTTCGGCTCGCTCATATGCTCCATCCCATCAGAAACGCCAGCGTCGCGTCCGAGCGTAGTCGTATGAGCCAACCCCGCGGTAACCGCTAAACCGCACGTCCGTACGGTGTCACCATGGCGTTCGACGTCGCTCGTATCCGTGGGTTGTTCCCCGCGCTGGGTGACGGCTGGATTCACTTCGACGGCGCCGCCGGAATGCTGGTCCCGGAACAGGTCGCTTCGGCCGTTTCGACGGCCATGCGTGCCCCGGTGTCCGGGCCGGGGGGAGCGTTTCCGGCCTCACAGCGTGCGGAGAGCATTGTCACCGCGGCCAGGCGAGCCGTGGCAGATCTGGTCGGGGCGGACCCGGCTGCCGTCGTGCTCGGACCGAGTGCGCCGGTGATGTTGCGGCGCCTCGTCGACGCGCTGGCGGAGCGCTGGACGATCGGCGACGAGGTCGTGGTGTCCCGGCTCGACGAAGAGGCGAACCTCGCGCCGTGGCAGCGCGCCGCGAAGCGGGTGGGCGCGGTCGTGCGCTGGGGTGAGATCGACATCGAGACGTGTGAGCTGCCGGCGTGGCAGTACGAGAACCTCGTGTCCGCCCGCACGAAAGCCGTCACGGTCACGCTCGCGTCCGGCTCGGTCGGCACGCGCCCCGACGTGCCGACGGTGATCGAGTTCGCCAAGCGCGTCGGTGCGCTGGTGGTGGTCGACGCGACGTACGCGGCGCCGTTCGTGCCGCTCGACCTCGCCGAGCTGGGTGCCGACGTGATGGTGGTGTCCGCGCAGGCGTGGGGCGGCCCTTCGGTGGGCGCGCTCGTGTTCCGCGACCCGGAGATGCTCGAACGCATCCCGTCCGCCTCGCTCGACCCGGCCGCCCGCGGCGCCGCACGGCTCGAGCTCGGGCCCCACGCGTACCCACTGCTCGCGGGCCTCGTCGCCTCGATCGACTACCTCGCCGGCCTCGACGACGCCGCCGCCGGGTCGCGCCGCGAACGGCTCGTCACTTCGCTCGGCTCGGCCAAGTCGTACCACGCGGGTCTGCTCGCCCAGCTGTCCACGGAGCTGCGCTCGCTGCGCCACGTGATGGTGATCGGCGACGCGATGCGCCGCATCCCCGCGCTCGCCTTCGCTGTGCAGGGCAAGAAAGCGCCGGAAGTCGCGGAGTACCTGGCTTCGCAGGGCCTGTGCGCCTTCGCCGACGACGGATCGGCCGGCGTGTTCGCGTCGCTCGGCGTGGGCGAGGTGGGCGGAGCAGTGCGCATCGGGCTCGCGCACTACTCCAACGTCTTCGAGATCAACCAGCTGGTGCGGGTCCTGGAAGAGCTGCGTTAGGACTTCGCGGTCAGCAGGATCTTCCCGAACACCTCACCGTCTTCGAGCATCCGGTGCGCCGAGGCGGCCTCGGCCATCGGCACGACCTGGCCGATGATCGGCTTCACGGAACCGTCCTCGACGAGCGGCCACAGCCCTTCGCGCACCGACGCGACGATCTCGGCCTTCTGGTCCAGCGGGCGGAACCGCAGGCCCGCCGCGAAGATGCTCGCGCGCTTGGCCAGCAGGTTGCCGATGTTCACCTCGCCCTTGACCCCGCCCTGCATGCCGATGATCACGAGCCGGCCGTCGGCGCGCAGGGCGTTGACGTTGCGCTGCAGGTACTTCGCGCCCATGTTGTCGAGGATGACGTCGGCGCCCTCGGCCTCGTCGTGCAGGACCTCGACGAAGTCCTGCTCCTTGTAGTTGATCGTGATGTCGGCGCCGAGCTGGCGGCAGCGCTCCAGCCGCTCGGGCGAACCGGCGGTGACGGCGACCGTCGCGCCCAGCGCCTTGCCGACCTGGATCGCGTGGGTGCCGATGCCGCCCGCGCCGCCGTGCACGAGCAGCGTCTGGCCTTCGCCGAGCTTCGCGTGCATCACGACGTTGGCCCACACCGTGCACGCGACCTCCGGCAGCCCGGCCGCCGCGAGCAGCTCGACCTCACCGGGCACGGGCAGGAGCTGGCCGGCGGGCACGACCACGCGCTCGGCGTAGCCGCCGCCCGCCAGCAGCGCGCACACCTCGTCGCCGACCTGCCAGCCCTCGACGCCCTCGCCGAGCTCGGCGATCGTGCCGGAGCACTCGAGGCCGATGGTCTCGCTCGACCCGGGCGGCGGCGGGTAATTGCCTTGACGTTGCAGCAGGTCGGCTCGGTTCACGGCGCTGGCGGCCACGTCGAGCAGCACTTCACCGGGGCCGGGGCTGGGGTCGGGGACTTCGGTCCACTCGAGAACTTCGGGACCGCCGGGTTCGCGGATCGTGATCGCGTACATGCGGTCGACTGTATCCCCCGGGTCACCGTCTCCGCCGAATGCCGCATTGACGTTCCGGACATCGCGCACAAAAGTGAGCAACCATGTCATTCACCAGGAAAAGACTCATCCCGCCGGTGATCCTGGCGGCCTGCGCGACCTTGGCGCTGGGCACCACCCCGGCCGTGGCCGCGAAGAACGACGACCTCGCCAAGCAGCTGACGAAGAAGGTGACCCTCGACGGCGTCAACCGCCACCTGATCGCCCTGCAGCGCATCGCCGACGCCAACGGCGGCACCCGCGCCGCGAGCACCGACGGGCACAAGAAGTCGGCCGAGTACATCGCCGGCAAGCTCGAAGCCTCGGGCTTCAGCGTCACGCGGCAGGAATTTCCCTTCACCTACAACGAAACCCTCGCCGAGACGCTCACCGTCGACGACGCGGCCGTGCCCGTGATCGCGATGGAGTACACCCCGTCGACGCCGGTCGGCGGCATCACCGCCCAGCTCGCCGTGGTCCCCGCCGACGCCACCCCGGGCTGCGAAGCGAGCGACTACACCGGCGTGACCGGCAAGATCGTGCTCGTGCCGCGCGGCGCGTGCCCGTTCGCGCAGAAGCAGCAGGCCGCGGCCGACGCGGGGGCGATCGGCGCGCTCATCTCCAACAACGAACCCGGTCCGCTCAACGGGACACTCGGCACCCCGGCCGACGCGCGCATTCCGACCGGTGGCCTCTCGCAGGACGACGGTCAGGCGCTCGCCGGCAAGGACGGCGCCACCGTGCAGCTCGAGCTGCGCACCTTCCAGGAGGCGCGGACCAGCTACAACGTGATCGCCGAGACGAAAACCGGGCGCAAGGACAACGTCGTGATGCTCGGCTCGCACCTCGACAGCGTTCCCGCGGGCCCCGGTATCAACGACAACGGCACCGGCTCGGCCGCGTTGCTCGAAACCGCGTTGCAGCTGGGCTCGAAGCCGAAGGTGAACAACGCCGTGCGCTTCGGCTTCTGGAGCGCTGAGGAGTTCGGCCTGGTCGGGTCCACGTACTACGTCGATTCGCTGAGCTTCGAGCAGCAGCTCGACCTCGCGCTGTACCTCAACTTCGACATGATCGGCTCGCCCAACGCCGGCTACTTCGCCTACGACGGCGACGATTCCGACCACGTCGGCGCCGGCCCCGGGCCGTACGGCTCGGCGCAGATCGAGAAGACGTTCGTCGACTACCTGAGCGGCCGCGGCGTCGCCGTCGAGGGCACGGACTTCACGGGCCGCTCGGACTACGGCGAGTTCATCGCCGTCGGCATCCCCGCGGGTGGTCTGGACACCGGTGCCGAGGTGCTCAAGACCCCGGCCCAGGCCGCGAAATGGGGCGGCACGCCGGGCATCGCGTTCGACCCGTGTTACCACCAGGCCTGCGACAACCTGGGCAACGTCGACCGCGTCGCCCTCGACCGCAACGCCGACGGGCTGGCGTGGGCGCTGGGTGTCTACGCGATCAGCACGGAGTCGGTGAACGGCGTCGCGCCGGGCAAGCCGGGGAAGGCCGCGAAGAAGCACGCGGCACACCGGCTCGCCGCTTCGGGCGACACCGCGGCTGCGTAGCGAAACCGTGAAGGGCTCCTCGCGGGGAGCCCTTCACGGACTCGCGGCTCAGCCGAGGTCGTTGGTGCTGAACGTGTTGCAGCGTGCCGGTTGACCGGTGGTGAAGCCCGTGGTGAACCACTTCTCGCGCTGCGCCGACGTGCCGTGCGTGAAGCTCGACGGGTCGGCTTGCCCGCTGCCGAGCCTGGTCTGGATGTAGTCGTCGCCGATGCGCGACGCCGTGTCGAGCGCGCTGGCGATGTCCTGCTGTGTGATGTCCTGCACGAGCGGTTTGCCGGATTCGGTCGGGGTCGTCGAGGCGTGGTTGGCCCAGACGCCGGCGTAGCAGTCGGCCTGCAGCTCCAGCCGCACCGAGCCCGAGGTGGGGCCGGTGCCCGTGCCGCGCTTGGACGTGCCGGTGAGGTTCTGCACGTGGTGGCCGTATTCGTGGGCCAGCACGTATGCCTCGGTGAACAGCCCGCCCTGCGCGCCGAAGCGGGTCTTGAGCTCGTCGAAGAACGAGAGGTCGATGTACACGTCGGAGTCGGCCGGGCAGTAGAACGGGCCGGTGTCGGAGGTGGCGCTGCCGCAGCCCGTGCGCACACCACCGGTGAAGAAGCGCGTGGGCGCCTTCCGGTAGGTCTGCCCCGAGCGCGCGAACTCCTGCGACCAGTAGTCCTGCACCGAGTTGATGACCGCGACGATCGCGCAGTCGTGGTCGCGGTTCGCGTCCGCGCCGGTCTTGCACTTCTGCGCGAGTGTGGTGTTCTCCAGCTGCTGGCCCGAACCCACGTTGTCGAGGCCGAGCCCGCTCGACGCGCTGTTGGTGCCGAGGCTCGTGCCGCCGAGCTGCGAGACCAGGAAGTAGATGATCAGGCCGACCACGCCGAGCCCGCCACCGCCGATCGCCACGCGGCCGCCGATGCCCCCGCCGCCACCGCCGCTGCCGCGGAAGTCCTGGACCTCGGAGGTGTCCAGCCCCGCATCGTCGTCGAATCGCACAGCGGCAGCGTAACGGGCGAGCCGGACGCGAGCCTGGCTGCGGCCGGTGGACCCGGGCACAAGCCTGGGTGCGGCCCATGCGCTGCGGACCGCACCCAGGAACTACCGAGGTTCTTCTGTTGACGGCGGTTGGCCACCGGCCGGGCCGGCGTCCGGCGGAGCCGTCGCGGTGCCGAGGCCGCGATGAGAGAACAACGCCAGATCGACGCCGGATGCGCGAGAGAAATGCCGAGCGCACCGTAGATGCCCACTCGTGCTGTTCACAGTCGCGACCGACCCGTATTCAGGCCGTGCCGGCCGCGGGGACACAGCGGGCGGTCAACCGCGGGGATCACCTGTCATGCAACCACCTGGCCTTCCCGGAGGGAGGTCGGTTCCGGCGCTGCCCCGGTGGCCCGCCCGATACCCGATCAGCCCATCCGCTGACAAGTAGGATGCGCTTCTTCAGCCCGAGTCTCAACCTTTTCGTAACCCACCATCGGGGGAAGTTTCGCGAGTTTTTCACCTGCGCCGCACCGTTCGGTCTCGACCCGGTGCCGGGACGCGCAGCTCAGGCGGGGGCCTTCTACTCTTTCCGGATGACCGACGAGCAGGCCGTGCGCTGGCTGACCGGCGTCGAGCAGCACGCGTGGCAGATGTACATCGTCGCCTCGCTCCGGCTGCGGCAGCGGCTGCACCGCGAGCTCACCGAGGCCCACGGGGTGTCACTCGCCGACTACGAGGTGCTCGTCTGCCTCAACATCCACCCGGACAAGCGCGTGCGGATGTCGGAGCTCGCCAACCAGCTGGGGTCCACCAAGAGCCGGCTCTCGCACCAGATCAGCAAGCTCGAAACAGGCGGCCTCGTGCGCCGCTGCCCCGACCCGGACGACAAGCGCGGCGTGATCACCGAGCTCACCGGCGCCGGCCAGGCCCTGCTCGACACCGCCGCCCCCACCCACGTGCGCGGCGCCCGCGAGCACCTCATCGACCTGCTCACGGCCGACGAACAATCCGTGGTCGGAGCCGTGTTCGGCCGGGTCCTCGAACACCTGGACGACCTGGACAACCGGCGCGATACGCTGACCGACAGGGAAGCGTGGCAGAGCGGCCGAATGCAGACGCCTTGAAAGCGTCCGTAGGGAAACCTACCGGGGGTTCAAATCCCTCCGCTTCCGCCATCGAGCACCGGGGAGGCCGCGGCTTTCCCGGTGCGCCGCCTGATCGAGCGGCCGGAGTTCCGCAGGTCCCGCCGCGAACGCCCGAGGCGTTTCCAGCCCGCGTCAGGGCTTTTTCAGTTCCTTCAACGCCATCCGCGCCCGGACCTCCGGCCGTCGCAGCGGCGGCACCGTCGCGGGTGGCTGGCGGCGGTCGGGGAGCTCGTCGAGCAGGCGCGCGGTGATCGCGGCGATCTCCGCGACGGCAGTCTCGAACGAGTCGCGCGTGGCGTCGGAAAGTGACTGCACGCCGGTCACCTTGCGGACGTACTGGCGGGCGGCCGCTTCGATCTCTTCGGTTGTCGCGGCCGGTTGGAGGCCGCGCAGCGTCGTGATGTTTCGGCACATGCGTGACAGAGTACGTCCCATCGGGAGCCCTCATCACACTGTCGGGCCATCCTCGTTGACGCCGCCAGACGCCCTTGGGCAGTCTCGATGAAGTGCCCCTCAGACCACGTTCGCTGCGCCCCGCCCGCCCCGCCGCCGCTCAAGAAGTCCCTGACGACACACCGATTCCCGAACAGGTCTGGCAGCGTGTGCCCGCCGATGAACTGGTCACGCTGGTTTCCCTGATCCTTGTGGCACATGATGTTCCGGACGATCGCGCGCGCATGGCCGCGGAAGCCTTGTGCCACGGCGATCTCACCGGTTCACCCGACACCGGCGTCGTGGAGCTGTCGCGCATTCACCTGCCCGCCTTGGAAAACGGCGAGGTCGCCGCGCGCGCCGAACCGCTGATGATCGCCGACCGCGGTGCGGCCGCGCTGATCGACTACCGGCGCGCCACGGGTCTCTGGGCCGTGGGCGACGCGATGGACCGCGCCGTCACACGGGCCGGCCGCTTCGGCGTCGGCCTGATCTCGATGCGGGGCGTCGGACCGTTCGGCCGCGTGGGCCACCACGCCGCCCGCGCGCTACCCCACGGCATGATCGGCCTGGTGATGGCCGCCGGTGCGACCGGCCCGGGCCACCCGCTCGGCATGGCCGCCCCCGCCGGGGCGTACCCGGAGTTCGTGCTCGACGTCGACTTGGGCGACGCTTCGCGCACCCCGCAGTTCGCGGGCTTCGCCCTCCTCGTCGACGTGCTGGCGGGCGTGCTCTCCGGCGTCGCCGACCACGAGAACGACACGGGCCTGCTGGTGCTCGCCATCGCCCCCACCACGCTCCGCAGCGCCGACGGCTTCTACCGCGCGGCCAGCGCGCTGTTCGGCAGCATGCTCGGCTGGGAGGGCGGCACGCCGATCCGCTACCCGGGTTGGCGGGAGTCCCAGTACCTCGAACAGTGCCGCGCACTGGGCGTGCCGCTCAGCGCACCGGTGCGTCGTGAGCTGGACTCGCTGGCGCTGACGCTGGGGTTGCCGCCGTTGACCAGCGTGGGTTAGCGCTCCAGCACCACCCGGCCGCGGTCACGACCGAGTGCTGCTGTTGCGCTGAAACGTTCAGGCCGTACCGGAAGGAGTTCGCGAGCGTCACCGGCCGCCGAGTCAGGTGCAGTGGCGGGTGGGCAGGTTGTCCGATGGTGTTCTTCCGGCTCTGCTCCGGCTCGTTCGAGTGGCCGGATGCGGTCAGCGCGAGCGTCATGCGCCGCTGCGTTCAGCGGCCTTGGTGGGAGTGGGCAGGTTGCCCGCGGAGAGGCACGTTGGGCGGTTCACCACCGCAGGGTGCCTGCGGTCGGTGGGCGAGCGTCACTCGTCGCCGAGTTGCTGGGTTGTCCGCAGCAGTGGGCCGACGGGTGAGGTTCTGCCCACTGTCCCGCTGCGGCCGGCTCGTCGGCGTCGGATGCCTTCGTCGCTGCAACGCCGGCCAGAACGGGGTGTCGCTCGTCGTTGAGCCGGCGGCACGGGTGGAAATGGGCGCGTCACCCGTGGCGAGCATTCGCCCGCGCCGCCGTTGACCAGGGTGGGTCAGCGCTCCAGCACCACCCGGCCGCGGTCACCACCGACCGACACCACATCCCCATCCGAAAGCTGGCGGCCGCGGCGGGTTTCGGTTTCGTCGTTGACCGTGACCTCCTCGTTTTCGATGAGGTCCTTCGCGTGGGCGCCGTCCTCGGCGAGGCCGGCCAGTTTCAGGAACTGGCCGAGCCGGATCGGTTCGCCGGTGATGGGTACGTCGCGCACGGGCTCGGTCATACGGCGCATCATCCGCCATCGGCGGTCACCGGCGCGAGGTGGCTTGCCGGTAGAGGGCGGTGACGTCGCCGTCGAAGTAGCTCGAGTAGGACACGTCGTCGGTGTCGCCGCCGGTTTCGAAGCCGCCGACCACGCCGACGACGGTGCCGAGCTTCGTGCGCTGGTCGGCGTCGGTCACGAAGGGGCCGCCGCTGGTGCCCGTGGCGAAGCCGGCGCAGGCCACGCGCAGCTGGTAGGTGTCCTGCTTCGCGGTGGTCGTGGTGCAGACGGCGGGCAGGTCGGAGCCGTCCGGGTCGCCGGTCACGGTCACGGGCCGCGCGAACGGTCCGTTCGTGCCGAGCCGGTTCGCCCCGGTCACGGTCTCGAGCGGGCCGTTCGTGCCGAGCTGGTGCGCCGTGGCGAAGCCGACGTCGAGGTCGGGGTCGGAATGCTCGGCCCAGCCCGGCGCCACGAGCTCGTCGCCGACGGCCCAGAAGCCGAACGGCGCGACGCCGTCGTGGAAGCCGGGCGCGAAGGTGACACCGGTGAAGTACGTGCCGCCGGCACCGTCGTGGAGGCAGTGGCCGGCGGTGAGCAGCTCGTCGCCGCGGTCGCTGTGCACCACGCTCGCGGTGCAGTAGTGGGCGCCATTGAGGAAAAGCGCCCCCACGGCCGCGTACTCGGGCCGCGGAGGCTTCGGCGCTGGTGACGCACGGTGCCCGGCGACGGCCACGACCGCGCCGGTCACGCCGAGCACCACTACCGCGCCCAGCGCGAGCACCACCCGTGCCCGCCGCATCCGTCCTCCCGAAGATCGCTTCCGCCACTAGTATCCAGAGCCTGCAGCACCGGACGAGGGGAGCGGCGATGAAGGAGTTCACCGACAAGGTCGCGGTCATCACCGGAGCGGGCTCGGGCATCGGCCGCGCGCTCGCGCTCGGGCTGGGCCTGCGCGGCGCGCGCCTGGCACTGTCCGATGTGGACTTCGAAGGCCTCGACGGCACGGTCGAGGCGGCCAAGTCCCAGGGCGCTGACGTCCGCGGTTACGCGCTCGACGTGTCGGACCGCGCCGCCGTGCTCGCCCACGCGGCCGAGGTGGCGGACCACTTCGGCCGGGTGAACGTGGTGGTCAACAACGCCGGGGTCGCGCTCGGCGCCACCGTGGAGGACATGGCGTTCGAGGACTACGACTGGCTGATGGGGATCAACCTCGGCGGTGTCGTCAACGGGACCAAGGCGTTCCTCCCGTACCTCATTGACTCCGGTGATGGACATCTGGTGAATATCTCCAGCGTGTTCGGATTCGTCGGCGTGCCCACTCAGAGTGCGTACAACGCGGCGAAGTTCGCCGTTCGCGGATTCACCGAGGCGTTGCGCGAAGAAATGCTGGCGACACGTCGTCCGGTGGCCGTGAGCTGCGTGCACCCGGGTGGCATCAAGACCAACATCGCCCGCCACGCGCGCGGCGGCAGCGACGGCGACCAGGAGGCCGCGGCGGCCGGCTTCGAGAAAATTGCCCTGACCACACCGAAGAAGGCCGCCGAAACGATCATCCGGGGGGTTGAACGGCGTTCGGCCAGGATCCTCATCGGACCCGACGCGTACGTCATCGACGCCATCCCGCGTGTCCTCGGCTCGGCGTATCAGCGCCCTCTCGCGACTTTGACCCGGTTGGGCTTCAAACGGATGGGGAAGAACTGAATCAGGCCCGACGTGCGGGAATTCGGGACGCCCTTGCAGTGACCGTCACCCAATGGAGTTGCCTTTCTGACAAACCCGTCGGAAATACACCAGAATGCTGACGTCCATCCGAGTGCCCGTACCCCGGAGGTACCCCCCATGCTGCGCACCGCCGAGCGACGCGCGACCTCGCCTGCCGACGACCTGCTCGACCGCACGGGCATCGTCGCGGCGAGCGTGCCGCGGGGGCGGCGCAGCCCGGAGGACACGCAGCCGATCCCCGTGGTGCCCGCTCTCCTGCCCATCGCGGGCGACGGAGCCTGCGCCACCGTGCTCGCACCGCTCGGCACCCGCCCGCGCGCCGTCGCCCGCCGCCGCACGCGCGGCTGGGTCGCCGCCACGGCCGCGTGCGCGCTGCTCGCCCTCGGCTGGCTCGCCGGCGGCCTGTTCTCGGGCTCGTTCCTCGGCCACACCACCGACGACGTCGCCGTGCCCAACGACCAGCGCGAGCTCGTGGCACCGGCCCCGGCCCCGGCTCCGGCGACGCAGCAGCCCGCGCCGGCCCCCGCGCCGACGCCCGCCGCGCCGCCGCCCACCCCCGTGACCGTGTACGTCCCGGTCCCCGACAACAAGCCCGCGGCCCCCGCGAAGCAGCACGTCGCCAGCCGGCCCACCCCCCCGCGCTCCGAGCACCGCCCCACCTCGGCCCCGGACGACAGCGAGGCGCGCTCCGACACGAAGGCGACCTCGACCAAATCCAGCGCGAGCGAATTCGACGAGTACATGGCTCAGTGGAAGCCGTGGATCGACCTCGCGGACCGCATGTCCCACCGCTGACCAGCGGCTCTCCGGGTCAGCCGACCCACACGTACTCGTGTTCGGGCCGGCCCGTCGCGCCGTAGCGAAGCCGCATCTCCACCGCGCCCGAATCGGCCAGCGCCGTGAGGTACCGCTGCGCCGTGGCGCGCGCCATGCCCAGCTCACCCGCTACCTCGGCCGCCGACAGCGGTGCCCCCGAGGTGCGCAGCCGCTGCGACACCAGCCGGGCCGTGGCGCTCGACTGGCCCTTCGGCGTGGTGGCCCGGTCCTGGTCGTGCAGCGCGCGGTAGGCGCGGTCGACGTCGTCCTGGGTGAAGGGCCGGTCGGTGGTCATCTGGGTGCGGAAGCGTGCGTACGCGGTGAGCCGCTCGGCCAGCTGCCGGGTCGTGAAGGGTTTGATCAGGTAGTTCAGGGCGCCGGCGCGGATGGCGGCCGTGATGGACGCGGCGTCGGTCGCGGCGGAGAGCACGATGGTGTCCGTGGCGAGGTCCGGCAGCACGGACAGGCCGGGCTCGTCGGGCAGATAAACGTCGAGCAGCACGAGGTCCGGCGACAGTTCGCGCACGCGGGCGCGCGCTTCGGCGGCGGTGTGCGCGATGCCCGCGACGGTGAAGCCCGGCACCTCCGCCACGAAGCCCGCGTGCACACCGGCCACGCGGAAGTCGTCGTCGACGATGAGCGTGCGGATCATGAAGCGGCCTCCACGAGCAGGTCGGGCAGTTTCGCGACGAACAGCGCACCCGCCGCTTCGCCACCGGCGTCGGCGAGCCACACGTCCCCGCCCCGCGCGCGGGCGGCCTGCCGCGCGAGGGCGAGCCCCAGGCCGTGGCCGGGCGTGAGCTTGGTCGACACTCCTTCGTCGAACAGTGTGTCACGCAACGGAAGTGGCACACCCGGACCGCTGTCCACAACGGACACGTGCAGCGTCGAACCTTCCGCGAACAGCCCGACCTCCACCGCCGCCGGCCGGCGCGGGCCCATGCGCGCGGCGTGCAGGGCGTTGTCCACGAGGTTGCCGATCACGGTGCCGGTCGCGACCGGATCGGTCACCGAGCCGCGCACGAACGAGTCGTCGGCCAGCTTCAGCTCCACGCCTTTTTCCAGCCCCTGCTCGGATTTCGCCACCAGCAACGCCTGCAGGTACGGGTCGGCCACCGCGTCGCCACCCAGCGGCGCCGAGCGCGCGGACGTCGTCTCGGTGAGCGTCTGGAGGTACTCCTCGGCCTCGGCGTGGTGCCCGAGCTGCAACAGTCCTGACAACGTGTGCAGCCGGTTGGCGAATTCGTGCCGCTGGGCGCGCAGGCCGTCGGAGAGCGAGCGAATACCGTCGAGCTCGCGGCTCAGCGTGTCGAGGTCGGTGCGGTCGCGGAACGTCAGCACGGTGCCGAGTGCCCGGTCCTCGCGGCGCACCGCGCGGGAGTTCATCACCAGCACCCGATTTCCGGCCACAGCAAGGAGATTGTCCACGGGTTGTCCCTCCACCACGGCCTTGCGCACCCGCGGCGACAGGGCCAGTTCGTCCAAAGTGGTCCCGACGGGCAGGGCGATCCCGAGCAGTCGTTCGGCTTCGTCGTTGCGCACTGAGATCCGCCGCGACCCGTCGACGGCCAGCATGCCCTCGCCGATACCGTGCAGCACCGCTTCGCGTTCGTAGAGCAGCTCGGTGAGTTCGTGGGGTTCGAGGCCGTGGGTGACGCGCCGGAGCCGGCGGTTGAGCAGCGCGGACGCGCCGGCGCCGAGCAGCAGCGCGCCGGCCGCGAAAGGCAGGGTGATCAGCAGCAACCGGTTGAAATCGCTGGTCAGCTTGCCGACCTGGTAGCCCACGCTGACCTCACCGACCACCCGGTTTCCTTGTCGGATCGGCGTTTTGCTCCGCACCGACGGCCCGAGCGTGCCACCGTCGAACTCGCTGATCACGTCGTTGCCCGCCAGCGCTTCCTCTGCCGAAGTGCTGACCTTGTCGCCGATCTCCGACGGTGTCGGGTGCGCGAGGCGAATGCCCTTGTCGTCGGTGACCACCACGAACAAGGCGCCATTGACCTTCGACACCGCGTCCGCGCGCGCCTCCAGCACCCCGCCCTGCCGTCGCGCCGCCGCACCCGCCACCACCACGGGGTCGACTGCCACCGACTTCGCGACCGCCAGGGCCCGCTCGCCGTACTGCTCGGTCAGCGTCGACCGCAGCTGCCAGCTCACGAGGAAGACGCCGAGCCCGACCACGAGTACCACGACCCCGATCTGCAACAGCAGGACCTGGCGGGTGAACCGCATGCGTTCGAACAACGCCCACTTCGGCATGCGACGCAACATACCCCCAGCTCAGGGCTGTGCGCGAAATGAGCAAAACGTGGAGAACGAGCAGAGCAGACGCAGAACGTCGACAAGCTTCCCGGCGTCTTGACGTGCTCTTAACCTTCGCCGCAGTCCCCACCGCGCCGAAGGAGTCACCACGATGGCCCCACCCCTGATCGAGCTGGAGCACGCGACCAAGAGGTTCCCCAGCGGCTCCGGATCCGTGCACACCGCGGTCCGCGACCTGACGATGACCGTGCGACCGGGTGAGTTCGTCGCGGTCGTCGGGCCCACCGGTTGTGGCAAGTCGACCACGTTGTCGCTGGTCAGCGGCCTGCAGCCCGCCTCGGCGGGCAGTGTCCGGGTGAATGGCGCCCAGGTGCGGTCCATTCCGGACGGGGTCGGCTACATGTTCCAGACCGACGCCGTGATGCCGTGGCGCTCGGTGCTCGACAACGTCGCCTCCGGTCCGCGTTTCCGTGGGGTGTCCAAAGCGGACGCTCGCGAGAAGGCCCGCGACTGGATCGCCCGCGTGGGGCTGGCAGGTTTCGAGAAGTACTACCCCCACCAGCTTTCCGGGGGCATGCGCAAGCGCGTCGCCCTCGCGCAAACGCTGGTCACCGAGCCGAAGATTCTGCTCATGGACGAGCCGTTCTCGGCGCTCGACGTGCAGACCCGCGCGCTGATGCAGGACGAGCTGCTGCGCCTGTGGTCCGGGTCCGGCGCGGCCGTGATCTTCGTGACGCACGACCTCGACGAGGCCATCGCCCTGGCGGACAAGGTCGTGGTCCTGACCACGAGCCCGGCGACGGTGAAGGACGTTTTCGAGATCCCGCTGGAGCGCCCTCGCAAGGTCGAGGAGTTGCGGCTCACCGAGGAATTCCGCTCGATCTACTCCGACATCTGGGAATCGCTGCGCGGTGAGGTCGACAAGGCCCGCCAGAAGGGAGCGACCGGTGTCGCTTGAGACAACCGCCGCGCCCGTGGTGCCGGTGACCGAGTCCGAACAGGACATTCTCGCCAGGGCCAAGCGGTCCGCGGGGCGCCGCAAGCGGAACGTGTGGCTGCTGCGGCTGGCGATCCTCGTGGTGTGGCTCGGGAGCTGGGAGCTCGCGGGGCGGTACTGGATCGACCCGTTCTTCTACTCGATGCCGTCGAAGATCTGGGAACGGCTCGTGGAGTGGTTCACGACCGGCACCGACTTCGGGTCCATCTGGTACCAGATCCTGGTGACCGTGGAGGAAGCCGTGATCGGCTTCGTGCTCGGCGCGATCGCCGGGGTGATCTGCGGCGTGGTGCTCGGCCGCAGCCGCTACCTCGCCGAGGTGCTGGCCCCGTTCATCAAGGCAGCCAACGCCCTTCCTCGCATCGTGCTCGCCGCGCTGTTCGTGATCTGGTTCGGGCTCGGGCTCTCGTCGAAGATCGCGACGGTGTTCATCCTGGTGTTCTTCGCGGTGTTCTTCAACGCGTTCACCGGCGCTCGTGAAGTGGATCGCAACCTGATCGACAACGCGCGGATCCTCGGGGCGACCCGTTGGCAGGTACTGCAGTCGATCGTCCTGCCCAGCGCGACGTCCTGGATCCTGTCGTCGCTGCACGTCGCCTTCGGCTTCGCGCTGATCGGCGCGGTCGTCGGTGAGTACACGGGTGCCAAGGCCGGCATGGGGTTTCTGATCGCCAACGCGCAGGGGACGTTCGACACCGCCGGTGTCTACGGGGGCATGCTGATCGTCACGGTGGTCGCGTTGTTCGCCGAATGGCTGATCAGCACCGCCGAGAGTCGCCTGCTGCGGTGGCGGCCGCAGATGGCCGCCGAAGACGGGCGACGGGACATCTGATGCGTCTGAAGAGGACACTCGCGCTCGTCACGGCGGTGCTTTCGTTGGCAGGGCTCACGGCGTGTCGCGATTCGCGGAACATCGACCTGGGCAACGGGGGCAAGCCGCACATCAAGATCATGATCGGCGGTATCTCCAAGGTCATCTACCTGCCGGGCCAGCTCGCGCAGCAGCTCGGCGAGTACGAGAAGCAGGGGCTCGACGTCGAGCTGTTCGACCAGCCCTCGGGCGCGAACGCCGAGACGTCGCTGCTGGCCGGCGAGGTGCAGGCCGTGGTCGGGTTCTACGACCACACCATCGACCTGCAGGCCAAGGAGCAGTGCCTCACGAGCGTGGTGCAGTTCTCGAACGTGCCGGGTGAAGCGGAAATGGTGGCGTCGGCCAAGGCTTCGGCGGTTCGGTCCGGAAAGGACTTCCGCGGCAAGAACCTCGGCGTGACGTCACTGGGTTCGTCCACGGACTTCCTCACCAAGGCCCTCGCCAGCCGCGGCGGCGTCGACGGCAAGGACTACACGCCGGTGAAGGTCGGCGCCGGGCAGACGTTCATCTCCGCCATGCAGCAGGGCTCCATCGACGCCGGCATGACCACCGACCCGACGATCGCCCAGCTCACCAACACCGGTCAGGCCAAGATCCTCTACGACATGCGCACGGTCGAGGGCACGCGCGCCGCGCTCGGCGGGCTGTACCCGGCCAGCTCGCTGTACATGAGCTGCGAGATCGTGAAGCGCTACCCCGACGTGGTGCAGAAGCTGGCCAACGCGTTCGTGGATTCGCTGAAGTGGTTGAAAAACCAGACGCCGGAACAGGTCGCGGACGTGATGCCGCCGTCGTTCGCGGGCGGGGACAAGGCGTTGTACGTGAAATCGCTGCGCGACAGCCTGCCGATGTTCACCCCCGACGGCCGCATGGACCCGGCCGGCGCACGCAACGTGCTCAGCGTGCTCGGCGCGTCGTCGAGCAACGTGAAGCCGAAGAAGGACCGCATCGACCTGTCGAAGACCTACACCACCCAGTTCGTGGACGCCGCGCTCACGCGCTCGGCGCGGTAGTCCACCGGGCCCGTCCTTCCGCGCGGAGGACGGGCTCACCGTGACGGCCGCCTCGCCTTCCCGGGGCGGCCGTCACGGACTTCTTTCACACAAGGGAAAATCAGGACATATTGGTGAAGATTTCCCCGGAAGTGAAGACCCTTCGAAAGTAGCTACCCACCCGCTCATGCGGATCCAACACTGTTACCGGTGCGCACCGCCTGTAACACCCCGAGTCCCCATCGGTGATCAGATTGGATCCGCATGAACTCCCCCCTCTCCTCACGGACCGCGCGGGTGCTGGCCGTCACGGCGGCCGCCGCGGCGAGCATCGCGGCCGCGGCCGGTGTCGCCACCGTCAGCACGCCGTCGTTCGGGTCTTTCCACGGCCAGAGCTTCTCGGGCGGTAACTGGGGCGGCTACGTGAGCTTCGGCAGCTTCACGACCGCGACCGCGAGCTGGACGGAACCTTCGGTGACCTGCCGGTCGACCAACGACCTGTTCGCCCCGTGGGTCGGCATCGACGGTGATGGATCGTCCACTGTGGAGCAAACCGGCGTGGCCACCGACTGCTCCAGTGGCCGCCCGGTGTACCAGGCCTGGTACGAGATGTACCCGGCGGCGCCGGTGTACTACTCGTCCTCGTCGGCCCCGGTCAGCGCCGGCGACCACATCTCCGCGACGGTCACCCGCACCGGTACGAACACCTACCGGCTCGACATCAGCGACACCACCAAGGGCTGGTCGAAGACGATCAGCAAGTCGCTGACCTCCAAGCACTCCTCGGCCGAGGCCATCATCGAGTCGCCGACCGACTCGTACCCGTCGATCTCGGGCGGCATCAGCTTCACCGGCGTGAAGTTCAACGGCACGAACCTCGGATCCACCAACCCCGAAGGCCTCGACGCCGATGACCGCGGCACCGGCACGTTCAGCCCGAGTGCGATCGGCTCGGACGGGCAGAGCTTCACGATGACGCGGCACTGATTTTCTGGCCGGTCCGCGGGGGTCTTGTGCCCCTGTGGACCGGCTTTCAGCGCTCGAACCCGTACGACCGCTCGACGCGTGCCACCCGCACGTCGAACTCCTCGTACCACTCCGCCCGGCCCCGGCGTCGGCTCTCGGTGTGCGCCGGATTCCGGCGCCACCCTGCGATGGCTTCCTCGTCGGGTTCCGGTCTCTGCATGCTCGGCGTATACCGCCGGAGGGCTACCCCTGCAACGCCCCGACCGCCCACGCGAACACCATCACCGCGAGCAGCAGCGACACCCCGGCCTGCACCATCATGGTCAGCTTCGCCCAGATCCGCAGGGGCATCACGTCGGTCGGGCTGAACGCCGTGGAGTTCGTGAAGGAGAGATAGAGGTAATCCGCGTAGCGCGGCTCCCAGTCGCTGCGCGCGAGGTCGGGGCTGTCCATCTGGGGGAACTGGACGTCGGGGTACTCCGCCCGGCCGCCCGCCCGCCGAGCCGGGCCGCCCCGGTCGAACTCCCAGTACCAGAGCG
Organism: Amycolatopsis sp. NPDC004368; assembly: GCF_053602515.1. Taxonomy (NCBI): domain Bacteria; kingdom Bacillati; phylum Actinomycetota; class Actinomycetes; order Pseudonocardiales; family Pseudonocardiaceae; genus Amycolatopsis; species Amycolatopsis sp. NPDC004368. The sequence goes on from NZ_JBSGDT010000001.1 coordinate 752,382, forward strand.
AAAAGACGACGATGTTCGTCCAGTAGACAATTCCACCACTCACCAACACCTGCGCGGCGTGCCCGCTGAACGACCCCTGCACGATCCCCAGCACGAGCCGCACGGCCAACCCCGCGGTCGTCGCACTCACCACCGCCAGCAACACCAACGACACGACCCGCTCGACCTTGCTGAACTCGCCGATCCGCCCGGGGTTGATCAGCAACAGCGCGACGAGCAACAAAACCGACACCGCCGGCAACCCCCACCACGGCCTCAACACGACGCCCTCGGGCAACGCGAGCTGCAACGCAAGCGTCCCGAGCACGACGACGGCCGCCGGCCAGCGGGTCTCGCCTTCGGTGGCGCGCCGCCAGGCGGGGAGGGGGTCGGGGTGGGGGTCGGGGTCGGGGTCGGGGTGTTGCGGGGGTACCGGGGTCACGGGGTCACGGTAAAGGGGGTGGGGAGGGGGGTGCAGGACTTGGTGGGGTGGTGGGTGGGTGTGGTTCGGCGTGAAGCCCCGTCCGACCCGCCGGCCGGCGAAACCGCTCCGTGCGCAACCTGGTCTGCTCCGGCTTTCTCGGATTCGCCTCTGCCGCCACAATTCGATTTCTGCGGCGGGTGCCCGTTCTGCGTACCCACCGCGCCTTCCTCCGACGAATCTCGTCCAGCACCCGACTTTCACCCGGATGGGCCCTCGCGGGTCACCGGCGATCGGCACGCGATGACCACATCTCAAGCCATCACAGGAATTCCGGCTGTATCCCCAGGTTGTCCACATCCGCGCCGAGTTGTGGACAACTCCGCATCCCGCGTCGTCGGCCACCGTTTTTGTCGCGCCCCACCGGTAGAATGGACTTGGGGACGCCCCCTCAGGGAGGGCAGGGTTCCGGCAAAGTCGTTGTGGTGTTTAGGGGTGGATGCCGAGCAGGGTGAGGGCTCGGGTGGGGTTGCGGGTCATGTGGCGTAGTCCGGCGGCGATGTTGGTGTGTCCGGTTAGGCGGAGTGCGCTGGTGGTGAGGTTGCGCAGGGTGGCCATGACGCGGGGTGTGGTGCCGGTGCGGACGCGGGAGTGGTCTTCGGTGTAGGTGACGTCGCGGACCCAGTGGAGTTTGTTTTCGATGTGCCAGTGGCGGCGGACGTAGCGGCCGAGGTGGGCGGGGTGGGCCCAGGGCGCGGTGATGTTGGTGATCCCGAGCGCGGTGTGGGTGGTGTGGTGTCCGTTGGTGTGGTGGGTGGTGTGGCGCTGGATGAGGAACGCGTGGGTCGCGTGCGGGAACTCGATGACCGGGTAGCCGAGGAAATCCCCGAGGG